>NZ_CP047393.1:3059147-3365062 GCF_009858175.1 Pontibacillus sp. HMF3514 | reverse complement strand
CAGGGAAACCTGTTGAATTTTCTGAGGTAACCGAGTTATTCGATCATCCGAAGCATCCATATACGTGGGGGCTGATGAGTTCTATCCCACAAATCAAAAACAGACAGGATCGTCTGGAGGCCATTTCGGGTCTTCCACCAGATTTACGTTCACTGCCGCAGGGTTGTAGCTTTGCACCTCGCTGTAAGCATGCGATGGATAAGTGTCATGAAGTTGACCCAGCGTTTAGAGAACACATGCCAGCACACCATGTTCGTTGCTTACTGTATGAAGAGAAAGAAGAGGTGACAACATGAGCAATCTCTTAGAAGTTAAAAATCTAAAAAAGCATTTTCCTATTAAAAAAGGAGCTATTTTCCCGAAAAAGGTAGGAGCCGTTAAAGCTGTGGATGGCGTTTCTTTTCACGTTCGAAAAGGAGAAACGTTAGGACTTGTAGGGGAAAGTGGTTGTGGAAAATCTACCACTGGCCGAGCAATTTTGAATCTGATTCAGCCATCAGAAGGCGAGGTTATTTATAAAGGAGAGGACATTTCCCATTACAAAGGGGAAAAGCTTCGTAAATTACGCAAGGATATCCAGATTATTTTCCAGGATCCTTATGCATCCTTAAATCCGCGTATGACGGTCGAGCAGATCATTGCTGAACCGATGAGAGCTTTTGGAATTCCTAAGCAAGAACGACAAGAAAAGATTGATTACTTACTTGATGTGGTGGGATTGAGTTCATACCACAAACATCGTTATCCACATGAATTCAGTGGAGGGCAGCGTCAACGTATTGGGATTGCGAGAGCTCTTACGCTTGATCCAGAGTTAATCATTTGTGATGAGCCAGTATCCGCATTAGACGTGTCCATTCAGGCGCAGGTGATCAACTTAATGGAAGACCTGCAAAAAGAGTTTGATCTCACATTTATTTTTATCGCCCATGACCTTAGTGTCGTGCACCATATAAGTGATCGCGTAGCGGTTATGTACTTAGGAGAAATTGTTGAGGTTGGGGAAGTGGAAGAGCTTTATGCCAATCCCAAACATCCTTATACACAGGCATTACTTTCTGCTATTCCAGAAGCCGATCCACACCTTAAGCGTGATCGCATGGTTCTTGAAGGCGACCTTCCAAGTCCGTCAAATCCACCAGCAGGGTGTAAGTTCCACACGAGGTGCCCATTTGCAGAGGAGATTTGCCGGACGGAACATCCTGAGCTGAAAGATGTCTCTACAGGAGATCATCAGGCAGCTTGTCATCTTGTTAAGGAGGTGGTTGGAAGTAACGGATAGCGCATTGTCGGTACAGCCAACCAAGAAGAAACACAGATCCATAATCAATAGGGGGTAATTTTCTTGAAAAAACATTTGTTTCGCACGCTTCTAGCACTAAGTTTACTAGTTGTGCTAGCTCTAGCAGCATGTAGTGGTGACTCAACATCGTCTGAAAACACAGATGATAACTCAGATCAGAGCAGCGAAGAAGATAACAGCAATAATAACGATGGTAACAGTGATGAAAATGCAAGTGAAGGTTCTGGCAAGGATACATTAGTATTTGGTCGCGGTGCTGACTCCAAGCAGTTAGACCCATCTAAAGTAACTGATGGCGAGTCCATCTACGTTACACAGCAAATTTATGATCAGCTTGTTACTTATGAGCAAGATAGCACAGAGGTAAAACCAGCTCTTGCTACTGATTGGGAAACAAGCGATGACGGTACAGTTTGGACATTTACCCTACGTGAAGGTGTAAAGTTCCATGATGGTACATCTTTTGAAGCGGAAGACGTTGTTTACAACTTCGAACGCTGGACAAAATCTAAAGACTACATTTACTACGGTTATATGTTCGGTGGTCATGAAGACGGCCTTATCGAAAAAGTTGAAGCTGTAGATGAGTACAAAGTTAAATTTACATTAAAAGAGCCAAACGCTCCATTCATTCAGACTCTAGCAATGCCTCCATTCGGTATCGCAAGTCCTGATGCAATTGAGAAGCATGGTGAAGATTACTTCAAGAACCCAGTAGGAACTGGACCATTCAAGTTTGAAAGTTGGACTCGTGGAGACCGCATCGAACTTTCAAGAAACGACGACTTCTGGGGTCAAAAAGCAGGCGTTAAAAACTTAACTTTCCGTGTTATTCCGGATAACGGAGCACGTTTCATGGAACTACAGTCTGGATCTATTGACTTAATGCTTGGTCTAAACCCACAGGATCTTGAACCAGCTGAAAATGCTGATGGTCTTCAAGTATTCCGTCGTCCTTCTATGAACGTTGGGTACATGGCGATGAACACAGATAAAGAAGGTCCACTAGCAAATAAGAAAGTACGTCAGGCAGTGAACCTAGCTGTTGATAAGAAAGAGCTTATTAAGTTGTTCGAAGGTCTTGGAAAGAGCGCGAAGAACCCGATGCCTCCAAGTCTATGGGGTTATAACGATGACATCGATCCTTACGGTTACGATGTAGAAAAAGCGAAAACGCTTCTAGCTGAAGCTGGATATGGTGACGGTATTAACATTACGCTTTACACAATGCCAAACCCTCGTCCATACATGCCACAACCTAAAGTTACAGCACAAGCTATTCAGCAAATGTTGAAAAAAGCAAACATTAACGTTGAGATTGTTGAAAACGATTGGGAAACACACCTAGAAGTAACACAAAATGGTGAGCATGACATGGCACTTCTTGGTTGGACTGGTGACAATGGTGACCCAGATAACTTCCTTTATGTATTACTAGATAAAGATAATGCAAAAGTAGGTTCTGCAGGTAACATTGCATTCTACAAAAACGATGAAGTTCATGATCTACTAAAGAGCGCTCAGTCTGAAATGGAGCAGTCCAAACGTGCTGAGAAATACAAAAAGGCTCAAGAGATTATCCATGAAGATGCTCCATGGTTGCCAATTGCGCACACAACTCCACCTCTAGTAGGTAAAGATAATATTAAAGGTTATGTGCCACATGCAACTGGTTCTGAGAAGCTACACACAATCACTTTTGAATAATAATAGAATTTAGAAATTCATTATTGGGGGTCTGATCCCGCAACAAGTGGGATCAGGCCTTACATATGTAAACATCTCAAATAGGGATAAGCCACTTCACTTTGACAGGGAGAAACCTGCTAGAGTGAAGGTGCTTATCCAATAAAAACGAGTACAATAGCGATTTTTTCGAATCGTTGAATCATTTTACATTCTCTACTTAGGAGGGATCACTTTGTTAAATTACATCATTCGTCGCTTAGTCATGTTAATACCAGTTTTATTAGGGGTGTCGATATTAACATTTTCCATGATTCATATGATCCCTGGTGATCCAGCGCGAAGCATGCTGGGAACAAAAGCTAATGAAAAGGCTCTTACGGAACTACGAGAGGAACTTGGCTTGAATGATCCTTACCTTGTGCAATATGGGAAGTTTCTTGGAGACCTGGCGCAAGGGGACTTAGGGACTTCGTTCAAAACCAAGGCGCCTGTTACAGATGAATTAGAGAGTCGCCTCCCAGCCACCATTGAGCTAACTCTTTTCGCTATGGCGATCGCGATGGTTGTTGGTGTATTGGCTGGTGTTATATCAGCGGTTAAACAATATTCATGGTTTGATAATCTCAGTATGACCGGGGCCTTGTTTGGGGTCTCGATACCGATATTCTGGCTAGGTTTAATGATGATCTGGTTGTTCTCCGTTAAGTTGGGCTGGCTTCCGGCTTCAGGAAGGTTATCGAGCGGAGTTGAGATTGAAGCTATCACACATTTTTATTTATTAGATAGTATTCTTACTTGGAACTGGTCAGGGTTTGTAGATGTGTTCAAGCATTTACTAATGCCAGGTGTTGCACTTGCAACGATCCCAATGGCGATTATAGCTCGTATGACGCGTTCAAGTATGCTTGAAGTCATGAACCAAGACTATATCCGTACAGCCGATGCAAAAGGATTAGCTACTTATTTAGTTGTTTTTCAACATGCATTAAAAAATGCCTTCTTACCAGTTTTAACTGTAATTGGGTTACAATTTGGATTTTTGCTTGGAGGAGCTGTTTTAACAGAGACAATCTTCTCTTGGCCTGGCATTGGACGTTTCGTTTTACAATCCATTCTTGCCAGAGATTACCCAGTTGTGCAAAGTACCATTCTAGTCATTGCGGTTATTTTCGTGTTTGTGAACCTAATTACCGATATCTTATACAAATACATTGATCCACGTATTAGTCTCGATTAGAAAGGGTGTGAGATAGAATGTCAGCACAAATGGACTTACAGCAAAATTCGAAAGTGAAAGCAAAAAAGCCAAAAAAAGAATCCAGCTTATGGGGGGATGCTTTTTCTCGAATATTAAAGAGTAAAACATCTTTCATTGGATTAATGATTATTATGTTACTCATTGTTGTTGCAGCTCTCGCACCAATTCTTGCACCATACCACCCAATTGATGATGGTAGTATTATTGATCGTTATCAACCACCTTCTTCAGAACACTGGCTGGGAACAGATCAGTTAGGTCGAGATATTTTGAGTCGTATTATTTATGGTGCTCGTATATCGATTAAGATTGGCGTTATAGCTGTTGGAATTGCTTTTGTTGTGGGGACGTTATTAGGTGGAATTGCTGGATACATTGGTCGTTGGGTCGATAATGTAATCATGCGTGTTATCGATATTATGATGGCATTCCCAAGTATTCTACTAGCGATCGCAATGGTTGCGATTCTTGGTAAAAGCTTAACCAATGCGATGATTGCCGTTGGTTTAGTAGGGGTACCACAGTTCGCACGTATTGTCCGTTCAACCGTTCTCTCCATTAAGGAAAAAGAATTTGTTGAATCTGCCCGTGCATCTGGAGTGAAAAACGGTCGTATTTTAATGCGTCATGTTTTACCGAACTGTATGGCACCCATAATCGTTCAGGCTACATTAAGTGTAGGTACAGCTATTCTTGATGCAGCTGGTCTAAGCTTCCTTGGCCTCGGAGCTCAAGGTGCTACGCCTGAGTGGGGCGTTATGCTGAGTGATGGGAGAGCAGCTCTTCAAACCTCACCATGGGTTATCACATTCCCAGGCTTAGCCATTTTCTTAGTTGTACTAGGCTTTAATCTGTTCGGAGATGGTTTGCGTGACGCACTTGATCCAAGGTTGAAGCAATAGTAGGAAATTTCGAAAAACAATTTATATCACATAGGTAATGATGTACACTAAAGGATAAAGCAACCGGCTTTATCCTTTTTTGCGTCGAATGAGGTGTGTTAATTGAAAAAATATTCTCTAGCTGCATTTTTGCTCTTCCTATGTGTAGGCGTTATGCTCGTGAATCAGCGTACTAGTGAAGGGGAAAATATGAATACATGGCCCAATTTACCTGCGCCAATCGGTGAAGCACCTATGCTGATCACCTCTGCAGGGCAGGCAACAGAGGGGAAGGTTTTTTCTTTTATCACAAAAGACCTTCACTTAGAAGGTGATTATCGCCCAAGAGCACTAGCTTCAGATTTATATGATTACAACACTCTCGTTATCGTTGCAGGATATAGCCCACACGGCTTAAACCAAACCTATCGTTCGATTAAAGAGGAAAAGAAACGTGTTCATCGCTTGCTGCATGAGGCTGAGAGAAGTTCTATCCCGAGCATTATGATACATATGGGAGGAGCTGCTCGCGATGATGAGATAACTTGGTCAATCATGGAGGAATCGATGCATCACCTTGACTATGTGATTGGCTTTCGAAAAATGAAGCAGAAAAAAGAACTTGTAAAGCTTGCTGACGATTACGACGTGCCAGTAACGCTTGTAGATGAAATGGAGGATCTTAGGACCCCATTTAACTCTGTGTTTCGGTAGAGTCTGGGGGGAGACGCATGTATGATGATAGAAGAATTGCCATTGGCTCGGTAGGCGCATTTCTATTATTAATCGGCTTGTTGTTACCCACATATACAGCAGATTGGACATCGTGGCTCTATGAGAATATTGAATGGAGTCTGCAATCCAATGATAGCGGCCGTTTAATGATTACCGCACTATCCTATATTTCCTGGTATTTAATGACGTTTTTGTTCATATATTTAGGCGGCATGGTTCTGGCCAATATTGTTGCTAGAGATCACTCGTCTTTACTATATCAAGGGTTGTTTGTGCTTATTGTGTTAGGAAGCGTGTATGCTTTCAATGAATTGTACAATGAGCATTACTCCTACTTAATTCATTTGCTTGTACTTGGTATATTATTGTTTTTGCAAAATTTCATCCCACAACAGAAGTATTTTTATATTATGTACATTGTGATTCTCGCATTTATTCTCTTTTCTGTGCAATGGCTAAACTTGATCCCAAGCATGACGAAGTTTGGGTTTGGTAGTGATGATTTTGCTGTAAGCATTAAGCTAGCGGATGAATACTTAACCGACCATATTCTGTTTAACACGTTATCTACGATTTTATTTGGTGTATTTTTTGTCATTGCGATTATCGTAACAACGATTCTGCACTTATATAGTAAACAGGTTATGATCTCCAAACAGTTCCAAGAGCAAACCCAGGAATTAAAAGAGACTCGTGGTGCACTCATTGAAACGAATGTGTATAAAGAAATCCATTCCCTCGTCCATGATTTGAAGACACCGCTAGTCACGGTTGAAGGATTGCTTTCTTTGTTGGCTATGAAAATCCAAGATACGAAGTCTCAAGCTTACTTTCACAAAATCAATGGTTCCATTGAGAAGATGAAAGATATGGTATCCGAGATTTTGTATGAGGAAACGAAACGGGAACTCCATGTTCAAGAGCTTATGAACTATGTGGTCAGTCACATTTCCTTGGACGATCCGGATATTGATTTAAAGGTGAAGGTGGAAGATGATTTGCCGATGGTCCGAGTGAATAAAATTCGGATGTCACGCGCCATTTCGAACGTCGTGGAAAATGCCATACTTTCCCTGCAAGATGAAGGGGGAGAGGTGAACGTGCATTGCCAGGAAAGTGACGAAGGCGTTTTAATCACCGTGCAAGATGATGGAATGGGTATTGATCCAGCCTACCTTGAAGATATTTGGGAGGAAGGCTTCAGTACAAAGGATTCGTCGGGAATTGGACTCCCTTTTGTGAAGAATGTCATTCATCAACATGGAGGCACGGTTCAAATTGAGAGTGAGCCCCAGGTGTACACACGTGTAGACATGTTCATTCCATTTCAGTCTAAGGAGGATAACGAAGATGATTCTCGTCATTGATGACAACGAAGATATACGCTACACCATACAAGAGATATGTGATTTTGGAGGCTGGGAAGTAGAAGGCTGTTCAAATGGAAAAGAAGGTGTCGAGCATTTCGATCCATTTAAGCATGACCTTGTCTTGGTGGATTTTCATATGCCAGAGTGGGACGGCGTGAAGACTGTCAAAGAATTACGTAAAAAAGCTCCTCATGTTCCTGTGATCGTTCTTACAGTCGATGAACGTCAGGAAGTCGCAGATCAATTCCTGCAAGCAGGTGCAACAGACTTTGCTTTGAAGCCTCTAAAAGCGCCTGATTTGATATCTCGTATTCGATTAAATTTAAAAATGGCTAAGCTCCAAAATGACCAACAATCCGCATTTGTGGATAAAGGTATTAAAGAGGAAACACTAAAACAAATCCAATCCTACCTGGCTGGCCAGTCTGAAGCTAAAACCATAAACGAAATTCAAAAGGATCTACCTGTTTCTTATCAAACCGTTCACCGTTATTTAAACTACCTGGTGGAAATGGGAGAAGTAGAGTGTCAGAGCCACTATGGTACAAAAGGTAGACCAAAAAATAAATATGCGAAAATCTGATTTTGTACTCAATAGGGTACAAGCGTGGATTATTCTATCAAAACTCCGTCCAGATGCATAGTATGGTATAACTAGAATTCTGGGGGAGTATTTTGTTTAAGATCATGATGGGTATAATAGATGGTTGGCATAAGCCTCATTGGCCACATTATGTGTTTGGGTATTTATCTATTGGCTGCCTAACTGGTATTGTATGGATGGTTGTTTATCTAACTGGCGGAACGATGTATGTATTCTTGCACCTAATGTATATACCTGTGATTTTAGCTGGATTCTTATTTCGGATGAGGGGAGGCATGCTTTTTGGATTGTTGGGCGGAGTTATATTGGGGCCTTTCATGCCATTAGATGTCGCTAATGATTTGGATCAGACCTTCTTTTCGATGTTGTATCGGACTTTCTTTTTCATACTTGTAGGGTCTATCGTTGGGAAGATGGCTTCCATATTGAGAGAGCGATTGGGTGAAATAACCCTTTTTCTTGATACCATATCAAGTATTTATGAAAATACGCTGGAAAATTATGTTAAAATAATTGAAATGAGAGATAACAAAACATCTCAGCATTGTGAACGTGTAGCTTATAACGCATGGTTACTAGGGAAACATATCGGGTTAAAGAACGATGAGCTTGAAGCACTTTACTGGTCAGGTTTACTTCATGATTTAGGAAAGATAGGTGTGTCAGAAAATATCCTTTTAAAACCTGGAAAGTTAACTGCGGAAGAATATGATGAAATGAAAAAGCATACAGAAATCGGAAGTAAAGTTCTGTTAAATATTTCTCCTTCTTTTGCGAGGATTGCTAGTGGGGTTAGGTCTCATCATGAAAAGTGGGCAGGACATGGTTATCCCGATGGCCTAAAAGGGGAGGGTATTCCTTTATTTGGTAGAATACTGGTCATCGTCGATATTTTTGAAGCTCTAACAAGTTCACGCCCTTATAAAGAAGCAGTTTCACCTAGCAAGGCGCTTGAAACCATGATGAAGACAAAATATAGAGATTTTGATCCATATATTTTTGTGAGTTTCGTGGAGCTATATAGTGAAAACAGGATTTGGATTGAAGGTCACCCATATAAATTAGATCCTTCTTTTGAAGATAGGTCGATTGTAAATACATTTAGGGAATAAACAGAACTGCGTAAAATCTGATTAATACCAAAACACTCGAGTTTTAAAAGCAAGATGTCGTACTTGAGTACAAGATTCTGTCTAGGAGAGCAAGCCTTCTCTTCTGAGCGTACTGAGGAGTCTATTCCATGAAATCATAGACTTCTCAATACGCTCCTTTTTATGTATGAGTTCATCCCTTTTCGTCAAAAATGTGGGTAAACATAAGAGAAGGGTCGATGAGGACATGAGGCGACGTATTGGAGGATCATTATTTAGTTTGGCTCTTATTCTCTTTTTAGCCGGGATCTCATTTGAAGAAGATTTTTGGACGAAAGCACCTGAGGATCGATCACCTTTGCAGCAATCACAAGACGAGGCACCTGATTCCGCTGAAAGATACGATCATGATAATCCTCGTGTTAGTCCTATCGATTTGGCAAAAGATAAGGAAAAAGACAAGAGCACTAAAGAATCAGTGGATAAAACAGCTCAACCATCTTTTATACATGAAAATGGCCTATCGATTTTGATGATTCAAGATATAGAGAAACCAAAAGCCACTCTGCACTTTGTTACCTATCAACCTGAAGAGCATGCGGTATATGTATCGACTATGAAAGATTACAACGCTCATAGTGAGACAAAGGCGATGGTTCAAAAACTCGAGAAAGACTTGAATTATCCACTCGATTACTACATACGGTTGGATAAAAGTGCGATGAAGAACATTTCCAAAGATGTGATGGAGAATGCTTTTGTGCAACAAACATTGGAAAAGCATGAAGACCAAGTTGTAGGAGAGAATAAAGAATCCCTGAATTTGGGGTCTCTAGTAAAAGACATGAGCCAGTTGTCATTCGGAACGTTAATGTCCCTAAATAAACTTGTCACGTCTTTGAGCCAAGAAGTGGAGACGGATCTATCGTTGGCAGAGGTCATTTCGTTAAGAAGCAAATATGGCATAGATGCATTTTTAGAGCCAATTGAAGTGAAGCGAGGTCTTGAATTTCGAGATTCTGTACCCGTTATGAAGGAAGAAAGAGCGGAAAAACCTAAGACCGTGTCTGAGATGATGGGCGGTTTGTAAAAAGAAAAGTCGATCTGAAGTGCAGATCGACTTTTTGCTTTGTACCTGATGGAAAGTCGCTCGAACCCGATGGAAAGCCGCACGAACCTGACGGAAAGTCGCTCGAACCCGATGGAAAGCCGCACGAACCTGACGGAAAGTCGCTCGAACCCGATGGAAAGCCGCACGAACCTGACGGAAAGTCGCTCGAACCCGATGGAAAGTCGCTCGAACCCGATGGAAAGTCGCTCGAACCTGCCGGAAAGCCGTTCGAACCTGCCGGAAAGCCGCTCGAACCCGACGGAAAGTCGCTCGAACCCGATGGAAAGCCGCACGAACCTGACGGAAAGCCGCTCGCACCCTCACATCAGTATTCAAACACAAGCATATCCCAGTACTTAATCTTCGGAACATTCACTTGAACTTCGCCATCTTCCTGCTTAAACTCAAGTTTCATTGGAAGTCCTTTATTCCAGTCAGGAGAGGCCACCCAAACGTTCTGCACTTCTTTTGGTTCATTAATATAAAGCGTTAAATCACGTTTCATAGATGGTTCTTGTTGTGTTCCCTTCTCGTCGCGCCAATTCATGTGTCGAGCATCGAAATAATTAATTAGATGAATCACTTTTTTCCCATCATCTTTTTTTGCAAATGCATAGACTTTTCCTTTTTCAGGCCTGTCTGAAAGGCGCACCCAATTTGAGGTGGAGACGGTTAGTGGTGCTTCTTGCAATCCATCTCGCAACAGATTTTCATAGGCGACCATAAAATCGTAATAATGCTTTAGCGACTCAGTTAATTCATCCCCCATGTTGAGCGTATGGTGAGGGAAGTAATCTTTCGAAAGCATATGTTCACCAAGCTCAATATGTGCTCCTCCTTGGGCAAAAAGCAATGCATCTGTGAACAAAATACCGGGTGTATTAAACTTACCATTTCCGTCTGATTTTTTATTGTTCATATAGCCTGCGATTACAGTGTTTTTCTCACCCTTTGAGAAACTGTTGTTTTCTTTTATGACGTTTTCTAACCCAGTATAAGTACGAGTTGGATCCCACAGCTCCGTGTATAAAAACGGTACGGATGATTGAGCGATTTGCTCCTGTCCATATTGATTTACAGCATTCATCACGAGATCTTTTTCTTGGAAAGAGCGCTTAGCATTTTGTATAAAGCTTTTGTAGGTATTAGGTAATTGAATACGCTTACCACCGTAGTCATAAACTTTTCCACGGTTACCGAGCTGATCAATATGCCACCCGTCAAAAGGCAAGTGTTTAAAAGCTGTTTTCTGATTGTTGAATATATAATTTTGCCAAGCTCCATTGGCTGGGTTTGTTAAGTAGATATTGCTTTTCCAATTATCAGGGAGGTTATGTGTATCGATATTTTCTTGTTGCTCATCTCGATAAAGATACCACTCCGGCTTAACTCCATCATTTTTAGCGTCAGCTAATGTCGCATTGATCAGGTTATAGGACATGGCATTCATGTTTTTTTGATGAGCTAAATCGATATAGGTTTTTACTGTTTTGAATTCCACATGTTGATTTGCTATGTTATTCCAACTCTGTAGAGGGGAGTCCTCCTTTGTTTTCAGAGGGATATGGTACTCATCAAGCCAATCGTAAAATTGTATGCCGTTGATATGGTATCGATTGAGCTTGTTGATTATCGAACTTTGCTTTCTTTTCTCCATCTTTGAAAAAGAAGAGAGGAATCCGTAACGTGGGAACTTTCCCCATGAAGACGAAACATCAACTGCAATACTTTGAAAGCTATCTTGGTTATGAAGCGGGCTAACCTTTACAAGGTAACCTTGAAAGTCCTCTTTAGGGGGAGTCCATTTCCATTTGAAGTTTTTCTCTGAAACCTGAATGATTTTCTCATGAATTTTTTCTCCAAGATGAAAAAACTCAACTTTCATATCGATTGCATGTTCAGGTTTGTCGGATAGGAAAGCTTGAAACGAAATGTCTGATCCAGGTTTGTAGCGAGCTTTATCCTTTTGAAGTGAGACAACATTTACATCATGTTTTATAGGAGATTTCTCATTTGGCGGCTCAAAAGATTCTTGCTCTGACCATAGAAATCTCGCTGGAATAATTAATAATATAAAGACACCTATAAAGATAAGCGGTAGAACATATTTCTTCTTCATTTGCTCCCTCCTTTATGTATTGCACTTTTCCGTATAAAAAACAAAAGACTAACAGGTGACGAGGCTGTTAGTCTTAAGATGCCTTTAGGGAAGGCAGGATATTCTTATGAAAATCTCCATTTAAAGTGATGATAGGTAGTATCTGTGCTACCTCGCTAAATTATTCGACAAAATTCGAGGTTTTGAGGGTGGTGATTTAACAAAAGTTATTAAGAAATATTTGGATGAGTAATTCATGATTAACATCTAAATATAAGCAATAAACACTTATTCCATATTTTAACTATATAAATGATGAAAATTAATAATATTATGTGAAATATCCTTAGAAAGATAGATTATATATACATTTTTGCATATACTTGGTTTAGGGCTTATATACTAAAAATGTAGGGAGAGGGGGGATAAATTGAACATTTTAATCACAGGTGGATATGGTTTTATTGGCTCATATGTTGCAGAACGTTTTTATCAAGAAGGTCATAATATTTATATTATTGATAATTTGCACTCCGGAAAAAAAGATAATGTTACTATTAAACATAAATCCTATATTTTGGATATTTCAGATCCGAAAGTTGAACTTATCTTTCAATCCACTCATTTTGATATTGTCATTCATTTAGCTGCACAAGTAGGTGTTCAGGCTTCTGTGGATAATCCTGGTAAAGATGCGGATACGAATATCAGTGGTTTGCTTCATGTGTTGCATTTATCCTCCAAATACAACGTAAGAAAGTTTTTATTTTCTTCTTCAGCAGCTATTTATGGGGATCAAGATTTATCTCCTATTTCTGAAGAAACAAAGTGTCGCCCCTTGTCACCTTATGGATTAAATAAACTATTGGGTGAGTCTTATTGTAAATATTGGTATGAAATGTATGGACTTGAAACGATGTGTCTTCGGTTTTCAAATGTCTATGGACCAAGGCAGGGTGCTTCGGCAGAAGGAGGAGTGATTTCCACCTTTCTTAAAAAGATGGGGAAGAGGGACGCTATTACAATATACGGAGATGGGGAACAAACACGTGATTTTATCTATGTTAAAGATGTAGCAGAAGCTTTATATCGTTCAGCTTTAAGTGATGCGACAGGAAGTTACAACCTATCTAATAATACTAGTGTATCTATAAACCAGCTTATCAAAATCCTGTCTGCTATCAGTCAGAATCATGGAAATAAACAGGATCCTAATACTAATTATGTTGAACCCTTAGAAACAGATATACGACATTCTAGGTTAGACAATAGGAAGTTAAAAGAGAAATTGGATTGGGTTCCTAAATACTCTCTAAATGAAGGATTAACCGAAACTTATTTATGGTTTTTTGGAGATCTTTCAAGAAAAAAGAACTATAAGAAGAAAAAAGAACAAAATAAAGAAAATAAAACTACAGAAATTAAACGTAGATATCAACATATTATTCCTTTTGTAGAAAACATTCTTTTATTCTTTATGATTTTTACCCTTGAAATCATGATCCCAGAATCTTTTATCGTGTTCGATATCAAAATTCTATACATTATACTTATTGCCATTACATTCGGAAAGACGCAAGCTTTAGTTTCAGCTGGTTTGAGTATGGGACTTTACAGTTACTCACAAATCAAAACAGGTGCTGATCTCGTAACCTTATTTATTGATAATGAAGGATTAATCTACTTTGCAATCTATCTATTAATAGGTTTGTTGATTGGGTATATTGTAGACCGAAGAAAAGTTCGAGAGGAAGCAGAAATCAACGACCATGAACGGTTGAAAGAGCAACATGCTTTTTTAGAAGACCTTTATAGTGAAGCTAAGATGCTTAATAGTGAATTGCAAAAGCAAATTGTTCATTCAGAAGATGGAATAGGAAAGATTTATAGTACTGTAAAAAAGTTAGACAGTTTAGAACCTGAGGATATTTTTACAGGAGCGATATTCGTTATAGAAGAATTAATGAAAACAAATAAAGTCTCTATCTACACGGCTAATGAAGACAAAAGCTTTTTGAGGTTAGCTTCCAAATCCAACACACCGTCATTTACACCTAAAAACACATATCGCTTAGAAGAATATCCTTCATTTAGGGCAATTGTTAAACGGAAAAGCTTTTATTTTAACCGAGATATGGATCCAGAGTTACCTCAGATGGTTGCTCCTATCATGAAAGGAAATTCGCTGCTTGCCATTGTATCCATACAAGAAGTGGATTTTGAGTATCTCTCTCTCTATTATGAGAATGTTTTTACTGTATTGATTCGATTAATTTCTGATTCAATAAGTAGAGCAATAGATCATGTTGATGCTACCAAGGCGGACCGTTATTTAATAGAAACAAATATTTTGAAGCCAAAGTACTTTGAAAGAGTGTTACAAAGTAAGAAACGCGCTGAAGAACAGCTAAATATTCCATATACACTATTTAGGGTGAATATGCCAGTGAAACAGAAACGAGAAATCAGTGACATCCAGAATCATTTGCGGAGTACCGACCATATTGGATTAAATGAACAGAAAGAAATTTTTATCCTCCTATCCAATACTACTCAAGAACAATCTGGTGTCGTTTTCCGAAGGTTAATTAGTATTGGATGTCAAATAGAAGAAGTGGATATGCAAAATGTATAACACTTTGTATATAGTCGTTGGATTGTATTATATTGTGGGCTTTCTTTTTATACTATTGCTAAAGAATCATAAGAATAGGTTAGCCCATGTTTTGATTTTACTCTTTATACCTTTTTTGGGTTTATTCTTCTTAATATTTATGAGCGCAAACAAAGAAAAAGAAAAGCGCGAACTACCTGACTGGTTATTACAAAAATCCCAGATAGACAATGATCCTTTCTATTACAAGAATTATGCAGAACAAACTATGAACACTGTTCCGTTTCAAGATGTTTTGCTTTTAAACGAAAATCACATTAGACGTCGAAAGCTTTTGCAGTTATTGAAACAAGATTCTTTTAAAGATATACAAATGTTGAAAGTGGCCTTAGAAAATGAGGATACAGAAACATCACATTATGCGGCATCATCTATTTTAGAATCGAAAAGGAAATTACTGAATGATATGCAAGAGATTGAAGTCCAACTTAATAAAAGTGAGGATGAAGATTTAGAACTATTGCTGATGTATAGTGAGAGAATGAAAGAATATATTGATTTGGAATTTGTAGATGAGAATACAAAAAGAAAGTATATGTATCAATATACATCCATATTAGCCAGAGTCCTGGAAGAAGAAGAATCTCAACCTAAACACTTTATAAATAAGATTGAGTATGATTTACAGTTAAAAGAGTACCAACAAGCTTTACAGTATAGTCAAAAGTTTCTTAATGCCTTCCCTTATAATGAAGATGCTTATTTTGCTGCTATGAAAGTGTACTATGCTCTGGAAGATGAAGAACGATTTAGAAAAGTGTTAACTCAACTAAAACAGTCTACGATCACACTATCTCCTAAGGGGTTAAACCGAATCCGTTATTGGAACAGGAGGCAACATGATGGAACAGAAGTTTGAATTCGGTAAAACCATTTATGTCATTATTATCCTTGTCATTACATTCGGAATTTTCCTAGAGGTAGTACGATCTGATTATATACTTACGCTTAGAGAGTACTCAAATGACTCCTTCCGCAAAGAATCTATAGACACTAATGATAGCCCTGTAATACCGACGGATGGTAAAGGGGAAGAGGAAACGTATTTAATCGTATATGATAAAGAAGATACATCGAGTAAAGATTTAAAGACCAATATTGTATCCACACTTACAAATATAAGGAAACCAAACGATTCTATTCCATTTTCACAAATTCAATCTGATCTTGATTCCTATTCTTCGATTATCTTAACTTCTGAAAATCTAGATAAGTTTCCTAATATTCAAGACCTAGCTTCTTATGTAGAAAATGGGGGAGCTGTTTTATTTGCAGTAAGACCTATTCCTGGTGATGCTCTATATTCTTTATATAGAAAAATGGGAGTTTATGAAATTGGGCCTTTAATTCAAACAAAGGGAATTAGGATGGAATCGAACTTACTCCTGAAGCGGAAAGGGGTAGTTATTGATGATTCTTTTCTTACAAACTCTTCGTTGGCTGTAAGGTTGGATGAAAAGGTTTCGTTGCATGCTACATCTATAGAAGGTTATCCGTTACTGTGGGAGCGTAGATATGGCGAGGGTATGTTTGTTATGTTCAATGGCACAATGCTCCATGAAAAAATCAATCGTGGACTTTTAACCGGTGCCATTGGGGCATTACAGAAAGACTTCATTTACCCAGTGCATAATTTTAAATTAACGTATATTCATTCTTTCCCAGCGCCCTTGCCTAAAGGAAGCAAATCATTAGATCAAGAGTTTTATCGTGATACATGGTGGCCGTATGTAAAGGATACATCGAATCAATATCATTTATCTTTAACCAGTGGTTTTTTGATGTCTTTTGATGAAGAGAAAGAAGAGGGAACAAAGATCCCTGAATATGTGAAAAGGGATTTTGTGAAATATGGAAGAGAACTGTTGAATCAAGGTGGCGAATTAGCTTTGGCGGGGTATAATACACAGCCTTTAACACCTGAAACTGATTTGCGAGATGTATCTCAGTCCGTAATATCATTTATGAAAGAAACGATGCCCACTTATTCCCTAACTTCTTTTATGCCCTATAATGGGAAATTGAATGATCATATTACACAAGAATTTACTGATTTTTTTTCGGATATAGACACCATCATTCCATCTTATTTGGAAGACGATTTTGGGGTTGAAAATGGGGTTGTTTATGTACCATGGGTTACGAATGGTTATCAATACTCAGATGTTGTGAAGTGGAAGATGGCAAATAGTTTAACAGCTTCAGGTATTTTCTCACATCTAATCACTCCATGGGATGAGGAACTCATTAATTGGCGTAAAGCCTCTAAAGATTATAAACAAATGTTACAGGATATATCAAAGCAATTTCCGTGGTTAAAAAGTGTAACTGCCTCTGAAGCTGGTCACTTATTAAAAGAATGGGAACAGACCGATGTGAAAATATTCCGAGATGACCAAGGTATCCAAATTTATCAAAGCATGCCATATGCCTCTTCCTATATCCTAAGAACCAAAAAACTAGTCTCAAATAAACAGGGATGTACCGTAGCTAAAATAGATCAGGATGTCTATTTGATTCAGACAGAAAAGAGGATATGTGAGGTGGAGGTGAAAGAATAATGGCCAGAATTTGTTTGATTTTGGAAGGGTCCTATCCATATAAATCTGGTGGTGTTTCAACCTGGGTGGAAACCTTAATATCGAATTTTCCTGAGCACCAATTTATCATTTACGCTATTGAAGCTGAAGAAAAGGACTCTTTTGAATGCTATATTCCTGATAATGTCCTCTATGTTGAAAGCCATTTTTTAAATATAAAAAATCTTAAAAATGGTTCGTGGGGGAAAGGTTATCGATTGACTGACCAAGAAAAACAAGCAGTTCAATCTTTATTGACTGATGAGAAAACAGATTGGAAAGTAATTTTTGATTTATTCAAAAGTAGGCGAATCGATTCTGTCGTGAACTTCCTGATGAGTAGAACCTTTTTAGATATTCTTAAAGAAGTCACACTCCACTATTATGATCACTATCCATTTACCGACTTATATTGGATGTTACGCTCTATGATTTTACCTTTATTATTAACCATTAAACACCCAATTCCTGATGCGGATTTGTATCATAGTTGTTCAACAGGGTATGCGGGTGTTGTAGGCAGTTTAGCTAAGTATCGATATAATCGACCATTCATAATTACGGAACATGGCATATACACTCGGGAGCGAGAAGAAGAGATTATTAAGGCGAGTTGGATGCCAGGATACTTAAAGGAATTTTGGATACAACACTTTTACAATATGTCTAATTGTGCTTATTCCTTAGCCGATGAAGTCATCACGCTTTTTGAAAAGAATAAAGAAATTCAAATTGAGGTTGGATGTGCCCCAAGCTTACTAGCTATAGTACCAAACGGAGTTGATTTGGAACGGTATCAAGACATTCATAAATTTAATAAAGAAAAACAGGGTCTGATCATTGGGGCGATCGTTCGTGTTGTGCCTATTAAAGATATTAAAACGATGCTGCAAGGTTTTGCAATTGTTAAAAGAGCATTACCACAATCAAAATTTTTCATTATGGGCTCTATACATGAAGATACTGAGTACTATGAAGAATGTTTGCGACTTGCTGATTCCTTAGAATTAACAGATGTCCATTTTACTGGGAAAGTAGATATTCATCATTATTTAAAACAAATAGATATACTTGTTTTATCGAGTATAAGTGAAGGTCAACCTCTCGCCATTTTAGAAGGAATGGCTAGTGGGATACCTTTTGTAACGACGGATGTTGGAGGGTGTAAAGAGTTAATAGAAGGGCCAAATGACGAAATAGGACATGCGGGAGTTGTTGTACCCATTATGCACTATTTAAAGCTAGCGGATGGGATTATTGAATTAGGAAAAGATCCTGAGTTACGTGAAGTCATGGGAAGAAACGGTTTGAAGCGTGTGAAAGCTTATTATCAGAAGTCTCACTTTTTGGATGAATATAGGGCCATATATGAACGAAATGGAGGGAGTTAATTGGCTGGGATTGGATTTGAACTTAAAAAGCTTTTCAACTCATCTACCATTTTTTCGAACTTTAAAGCTTATGGATACTCGACGATTGTAACCGTCGGGCCTATGTTTCTTTGTATCATTATGATTTTGGTAACACGTTATCTGCTTAAATGGATTGGGGCTCCTAGTGGAGAAATTGAATTATTTATGAGTGCCTCTCAATACGCATTTATCTTTTCTCAGATCATCACTGGAGGCTTCACCTTTTCAATTTCTCGATATGTGGCGGATCAAACCTATTTAAATAAGAATGAATACATTTTATCATCCATGTACGGTCTTATTAGCATTTGTGTAATGCTTGGTGGGGTAGTAGCTTTTATTTTTTATTTTGATTCACCACTAGACTTTGCATTCAAGCTCTCTAGTTTCTTGTTTTTTATTTGTCTTATTATCATATGGGTTCAAGCTATGTATGTTTCAGCTTTGAAAGATTATATTAAGATCGTTCGCAGCTTCATAGTTGGAGTATTAATATCCACCATTCTTATTTTGATTAGCGTTATACTTTTTAAGTTTAAAACAGCTACTGCCATTTTTATTTGCTTAGATGTAGGTTTTTTTATTATGGTACTTCAATTTTCTAAGACAATTCGCGATTACTTTCCAGTGAACAATCAATTGTATTTTCATTTTTTAATATATCTAGAGAAGCACCCTTATCTCTTCTGGGGAGGGTATCTGTTTACAATAGGTTTATATAGTCATCTGATCATGGTGTGGTTTACTAAGTACCAAGTTGTAATTAAGGATACATTTTATATTGCCCCTTTCTACGATGTCCCTGTTTTCTTTTCCTACTTAACGGTTTTGCCATCAATGATTTTATTTATGGTTTCGGTTGAAACAAACTTCTATAAGTCTCATAAACTATATTATCATCGTGTAATTCATGGAGCCTCTCTTAAAGATATACTGAATGCCAAGAAGAAACTTTTTAAGGTGGTTTCACTTGAGTTAACGTTTATTGCTGAAATCCAATTATTTGTGGTCATAACTTCAATAGCCATAGGAGTTCAATTTTTTCCGGAGATTGGCATGACACCAAACCAAATTCATATCTTTACTGTTTTAACGCTAGGTAATTTATTTTTTATATTAATGAACACTATCGTTATTATGATGTTATATTTTGATGCTCAAAAGATTACGTTTTCTTGTTTAGCCCTATTCTCTGTTTCTTCTATTACACTAGTGGGAGTGGGGATCGTTCATAATATTTACGGTTTTCCAATGTTTATCTCTTCATTTCTAGCGTTTTCTTTAGCTTTCTATTTGTTAAGGAGAATATTAAATAACATTGATTACAATACTTATTGCACACAACCCATCATTTATTTTGAACAAGAGACTAAAATAGAAGCCTTTCTTAAGAAGCTGAAACATCATAGCTAAGGGAGGGTACAATATGAATATGAGATTTTTTCGGATCACAATAGGGGCTATGATTTTACTGGTTTCAGGATGCTCTGAGTTGAAAGAAGAGGAAACTCTCCCTTCTCCTGAAGAACCTTCAAATGAACAATTTGAAGAGTTAGGAGTCCAGGAAGATCCGCGAATCTATCAATATGACAAAGATGGAGAAATTGCACATGTTTACGTGACAATTTTTCCTGAACAAAAAGATGATCTGAGTTTTTTTGATTTAAATCACTGGTATTTAGCTAGAAGTTATAAAGAGGCTAGTCCAGAGCTAGAGGTATTTTTTCAAGAAGGGAATGAAAATGGTCCCGATGCCTCTGTTCGTAATATTGACGGTCAGATGCCTAATGCAACCATTGAAATAAGAGGGAACTCAAGTAAGGGTGAGGTTCAAAAATCATATAAAATTAAGTTATTTAAAGATAAAGAGCTATGGATGGGACAAGATACTCTCAATTTAAATAAACATTTTGATGATGAGACACGTGTTAAGAATAAGCTTTCATTTGATTACTTCGAAAGGTTACCAGATATCCCTAGCTTGAGAACACAATTTGTGGAATTACATGTAAAAGATTTGACTGAAGATAGGGGAAAAGAGCAGTTTGAATCTTACGGTCTCTATACACATGTGGAACAAGCGAATAAAAGCTACTTAGGCTCTCATGGTTTAAATCCCTACGGTCACCTTTATAAAATAAGTGATTTTGAATTTTATCGTAAACCAAATGTTATTCAACTTGCAGATGAACCAGGCTATGATGTAGAAGCTTTTGAAAATATCATGGAGATAAAAGGAAGTGAGGATCATGCCAAGTTAATCTCAATGCTAGAAGATGTAAATAACTACAAGCTAGATTTTCGTGAAGTATTCGAGAAACATTTTGATAAAGACAATTATTTAACTTGGATAGGTACGAATATATTATTTGGAAATGTCGATACCATGTCAACAAACTATTATTTATATAGTCCTGTCAATTCTACAAAATGGTATTTTATCCCTTGGGATTATGATAAGGCTTGGGGGTATGATCGTAACGAAATTCGACAAATCCCAGAATGGCAAATGGGATTATCACGCTACTGGGGATCAGTGCTTCATCGTCGTTTTTTTAAAGATCCTGAGAACGTAATAGCTCTGCAAAGTAAACTAGATGAGCTAATGGAAATTATTACGCCACAACAGACAAAAGCATTTTTAGATGTATATTACCCGAGTGTAACAAAACTTGTAAAACGTCCACCAGACCTCCATTACTTAAAGGAAGGTGTAGGATCTTTTGACGAGATGTATTATAGATTAGTTAATAATCCGCTAAAGAATAAACAAAAATTTGATAAATTGCTTGAATATCCTCTCCCGTTTTTTATAGATGCGAATGCAACAGATAAGGGGGAACATGTATTTACATGGGATCACTCGTATGACTTACAAGGAGATGACTTAACCTATACACTCGAGGTTGGGAAGGATCCAAATTTTAATGAAGTTGTATATCGTGCAGAAAATTTAATAAGAACTTCTGAAAAGGTAGAAAATCTAACTCCAGGTACGTATTACTATCGAGTTCTCACAACGGATGATAAAGGACATGAACAAATTGCCTTTGAAAATTATTTACGGGAGAAGGATGGTGTGATTTTCTGGGGTGTAAAAGAGTTGGTGGTAGAATGAAAAAATTCCGTCATGAACTGAAATTTTATATTAATCAATTTGAGTATGAAATATTAAGGAAAAAGGTAGGGGCTGTATTATCATTAGATGCACATTCAAATGATAATAGTGGTTACCTCATCCGAAGTCTGTATTTCGATAACATGCATGACAATGACTTGTATGAAAAGAACTATGGGATTTTGAGGCGTAAAAAGTATCGAATTCGCGTGTACAACTGTAGTGATCAAGTGATTAAGCTTGAACGTAAAAATCGAGTTGGCGAATACATCATGAAAGAGTCTGCCTCCCTTAGTCGTGAAGAATATGAAAAGATTATGTCTTGGGATTACAGTTTTTTAAATCAACGCGATGAAAAGGTAATGAAGGATTTTTACTTTCTTTTAAGAAATGAACATTTATCGCCTCGTCTGATTGTCGATTATATGCGAGAAGCATATGTTGGGAAAGAAAGTGATGTCCGGATAACGTTTGATAAAGGGTTATCTACATGCAGCGGAAATGTAGAGCCCAATTATCTGTTCAATCCTCATTTGGCTACGGTCGAAGCTCTTTCTTTTCCTACTTTAATTATGGAAGTGAAGTATAACGAATACTTGCCAACGATCATTCGTCATCTTCTCCAACTTGATCGACATCATCGTTCAGCTATATCAAAGTACGTCATTTGTCGTGAAAAGAAAATGCAACTCCAAAATTTCTAGAAAAAAGGAGGGATGAATGATGCAGGACTCCTATAATTTTAACGATATTTTTAAAAAGAATTTCCTAAACATTGAAGCGTTCTCTAACATATCAATTATTGGTGTATGTGTAACGTTATTCGTTTCATTATTAATAGGTTTATTCATATTTTGGATTTATAGAAAGACTTTTAATGGTGTTGTTTATAGTCACAATTTTAATGTGACACTCGTCTTAATGACGATGATCACCTCTCTTATAATTATGACAATTAGCACAAATATCGTTCTATCATTAGGAATGGTCGGTGCTTTAAGTATAGTTCGCTTTCGGACAGCTATTAAAGACCCTTTAGATATTGTTTTTATGTTTTGGGCTATATCGGTTGGAATAGCTTCAGGAGCGAAAATTTTTGAAGTGGCTGTGGTTGGTTCTTTAATCATTGGTGGGGTCGTGTTTCTTTTTTCACGAAAGAGAAGCAAGCCTTACACATATTTGTTGATTGTCCATTATGAAATAGAAGCATATTTTGAAATTAAACAGCGTTTAAAGAAGATGAATTATGCTATAAAATCAAAAGTTGTTAGACAAGAGGTTACAGAGTTAACGCTTGAATTAAAATTAAAAGATGATAACACATCTTTTGTAAATGACATTGCTGACATACCTGGTGTTAAGGATATATCCCTTGTCCATTACAACGGTGACTACGCAGCATAAGGTGCATGAAATAAAAACCAGCTCTTAATGTAAGAGCTGGTTTTTAGCATATCTATACCTCTTCTTTTTCAAGAATCAGGTAGTTAAGATCTTTCGTTGGAATTTTATTATAATCTTTTTGTTTAGCAATATAGAAAATGATCCCTAGAAGTACCCAAACACCTAATGCGATATAAGAAGGTGCTGTTAAGGAAGATTGTAACGGCCAGAACATCAATAAGATGAAGAAGCCGATTGCACTCAGGATACCTAAGAAGGATAGAGTTTTCTTCCCTGGTGTTGAGAATTTCTTAAACGCTGTCGCACAGCAATAGAAATAGGCGATTGTTACACCAACAGAAGACATGCTTACAACCCAACCTAAGGCTTCGCGACCGAACCATGGAGCAATCATTGTTAATAACGCTGTGAAAATGATTCCTACATATGGTGTCTTGAAGCGTGGGTGAATACGGTGGAACATCTGTGGTAAGATGCGAGCACGTCCCATTGCGAACATTAAACGACTAGAAGATAGAAAGAAACCATTTAGTCCTGTGAAAATTCCCATCGTTAGTGCGATTGCAATGACGAATACACCTGCACGTCCCAGTAATCCTTCAATAGCATCTCCTGTACCCCAGCTAGAGTTTGTTGCTTGAACTTGTTGGATCAATTCTTGCCAAGGCTGAATGCTTGCTGTAATCAAAATCATTGCTGAATAAGCTGCACCTGCTGCGATTAAAGCATACACAATTAAACGGAATGCTTTTTCTGGAGGGAAATTAAATTCCTCTGCAGCTTGTGGAATATTGTCAAACCCAACATAAGCCCATGGAGCAATAGCTAATATCGCTAAAATAGAAGCGATTGCTGGTTGTCCAGGATCAAAAGCTGGCTGAATGTTACTAACTGTTGCTGAATCATTCAGAAATACTGAAATTCCTAATAGTGCAATACCACCAAGTAAAACCATCGTAAATATAAACTGCGTTCGACCTGAAAAGCTTGCACCACGAATATTTAAGATAGCAAATACGATAATAGCGATTGTTGAAATGAGCACTTCACCAAGGTAAACATCCCATCCGGCAACTGTGTAGAGATAACCGACTTTGACGATTGACGGGAACAGGAATTTACCGAGCAACGCTAGTGCTGAAGCGTTTAGTGCTACGATACAAATATAACCAAGTGTGAGGAACCACCCTGCTATAAAGGCATTGGTTCGTCCAAAACCGATATACGCATAAGCGAATTCTCCTCCGGAAACAGGAAAGTGTTTGATTAGGAAACCATAACTTACACCAATGATCGTCATTAGTATGGCACCTAAAATCAACCCGATAACAACAGCCAATGGTCCTTTACCACTCATCCAGTCTGTAGGAAGTACAAATGCGCCCCAACCAACAGCTGAACCAAATGCGATGGCCCAGACCCAATGGGGTTTAAGGGTTTTCTCTAACTTTTTCCTCTGTGGATTTCCCATAAATTAAAATAAGCCTCCTATGTTTTAAGTCCTACCCATTATACGCAATTATTGCCGAATGATGTCAAATGATATTTGTAAGTTGTTTTCTCAAATGTTCTCTGTTTATTATCATCACCGAATTCATGGGAAAATATTTATTACTTGAGGTAAGTAAAAGCTTTTCCAACATAAGTTTTTCAGCCTATTTTTTGAAAAAGGAGTTTAATTTAGGTGCTTTTAGGTTATATGATATACGCTATAACTATTTATTAGGAAATTTACATAAAAGGATGAAGTAAATGTCGTACCACGTACAAGTAGCAAAGTTATTTTTTAGACGAGAGGACAGTCTTTTCAGGATTCGAGAAGCGGAACAATTACACGGGCTCTGGAAACGAGTGGCGTGGTTTTTTGTTTTTTCCATGTTGTTATTCGGATTTTTAGCATGGAAGGGTCTTGGTATGGACCCGATTTCTGTTATAGCTACTGAGCTTAGTTTTGCCGAATATGAGTCCTTAAAGCTTTTCTTCCTATTAGGACGGGCTATATTTGGAATTCTTTTAGCTCTAGCGATTCTATTTTTTACACCATTAGTATTCTGGATATTCACTGATATCCCATATCGTAAACTTGTGACTGTGCAACTGAATGTGCTGTTGGTA
The DNA here is from genome assembly GCF_009858175.1 of Pontibacillus sp. HMF3514. Lineage (GTDB taxonomy): Bacteria > Bacillota > Bacilli > Bacillales > BH030062 > Pontibacillus. The sequence continues at coordinate 3,339,620 of NZ_CP047393.1, read as the reverse complement.
ATGTTTATTGAACGTCTTACATGGGTGTTTTTCATTCATTACATAGGTCTTGATTGGTACGTCTCCCCATTATCATTTGGGATTATTACGTCTTACATAACGCAAATCGATTGGTGGATATACTTTTTTGGAGCGTTTTCCATATTCCAAATTTGGATTATGTGGTTCCAATGGAAAGCAATCACCGACTTCTCTGAAATGGCTAAATGGAAGGCATGGATGTTAGTGATCTTACTTCACATATCTTATTGGGCAGTAGCAGCTACCCTAGCCATATATGACCTTCAATTACTGTAAAATCTATACCTTATAAAGAGTAAAAGAATGCGGGGAATCGAGATGAAGAAAAAGACAAAGCTATGGCTGATGAGCCTGTTGATTCTTTCTTTTGCTATAGTCAATTTGTTTCTCGTTTGGCTGGATGAAACGAACATCCAACAAAAATCTTACATACAAAAATGGGAGCAAACGTTTGAAGAAGATCTATATAACGAACTGTTAGCAGAAGGAACATTGAAAGCAACAACTGAAAATCACGTCTATTTTGATGAGCAATTAGGATCTTTCCAACGATTTTTAGTAGAAGAGGGGCAGCCAGTTGAAGCTGGGACGCCTTTATATGAATATGTAGTTCGTGACTATCAGAAGAGCATTGCTGAAACGGAAACGGAAATTGCCAAAACAGAAGGGGAATTGCTTGCTTTAGAGGATTACTTAACAAGTGTTGAATTTATTGATGTTCCGGAACCAGATCCAGAAGAAGAGAATCAACGACCATTTGCTGAAGCAGAGGTAGCCAAACAACAACGCATAGCAAAAGTTGAATCTCAAATTGCACAAAAAGAGGCGCAGCTCACGGCACTAGAGGACCGATTAAGTGATCTTGAGAGCAGAGATCAAGTGGTACAGGTTGCGAGCCCTTATGAAGGAACGGTCACCAATTTAGCTCAATCTCTCCAAGACCCCGTCGTTACGCTTAAACAATCGGATCTTGTTATAAGAGGTTTAGTCGATGAAGGCGTTCACCAGCAAATTACAACAGATATGAAAGCACGCGGAGAATTGTTGAACCAGGAATATGCATGGAAGGGAACCGTAGATACGATTGATACGTACCCAGAAAAAGAAAAGGATGAGGTAAGCTACTACCCTTACGAAATTCAGGTTGAAGATCTAAAAGAAGATCTCAATCCTGGTTACCATACGACCGTTTCCTTCATTACGAATGAAGCGCAAAATGCCATAACAGTTGAGATTGCGTGGATTCAAGAACGAATTGAGGAAGTAGAACCTGCTAAAGAAGAGGATAATCCGACAGATGAATCAGACACAGATGACCAAACAACAGATCAAGAAGACCCACTACCATTTAAAAAACAGCGCTTTGTTTGGGCGATGACTGACAAAGGGGAAACCGTGATTCAGCCTATCGAACTTGGCATGATAATGGGTGACCTCGTTCAAGTTACGGATGGTTTAGCTCTAGGGCAATGGGTTGCAGATGAAGAAGAAAGTCAATTCCGAGAGGGAAGCACATTCCTAACACCTATCAACTTAGATCATCTATCTTTACTGCAAACAAAAGAATCCAACGGCAAAACCATTTGGAATTACATGAAGATGGGGATGCTCGTACGGTAAAACCTCCTGTCTCAGGAGGTTTTTCTATTATCATAGCAAGGTATGATACGATTAATTCTAAAGAATAAGGGGGAGAAGTGTTTATGAAGAAATTGTTGCTGACTGGATTTGAGCCATTTTTGGATTTCACGATTAATCCTACTATGAGTGTTGTTGATGACCTGAATGGGAAACATATAAATGAATATGAAGTTGTTGGGAGAGTGTTAACAGTAGATTTTAAATCTTCAGGAGCAGAGATGTTAGAACATATACGCTCTGAAAAACCTGATGCTGTAATTGCTTTAGGTCTAGCGGGTGGTCGGTATAAGATTACTCCTGAGCGGATTGCTGTGAATTGTAATGATGGAGATCGAGATAATTCAGGGAATCTACCTCAAGGGGAAAAGATTATGGAAGATGGTCCAGACGGGCTTTTTTCAACTCTTCCTATTAGGGAGATCGTAGAAATTTTGAATGAAACGGGATATCCAGCTGATATTTCTAACACAGCTGGGACTTACCTCTGTAACCACGTCATGTATCAGGCGCTATTTGAACTTAAACAGCAAAATAAAGCTGTACCAGCCGGTTTCATCCATATTCCAGCTTCACATGAACTTGCCATTCAACATAAGAAAATCCCGAGTTGGTCTCAAAATGATTTAACAAAAGCCATTGAAATCTCGATTGAAACATTGTCTTAGGGAGGCTTTTACATATGGGAAATGAATTGAATATTCATCCTTTAGGTGATTCGGCTTTAACGATCAAGTTAGATGATAACATCTCTCCGGAAGTGAATCAGAAGGTGCTAGCTTTAGCTAAATCAGTAGAACAAAAGGGATCTCGATCAATCATAGAGATAGTTCCTGCTTATACGACGATTGCTGTTTATTTTGACCCATTCGTTACGAGCTACGACTACCTGTCGAAATCTATTCATAAGTCATGGCAAGACCTTGAAATAGGTGAAGAAAGCATTAGTCGAGATGAAGTCATTATTCCTGTTCTTTACGGTGGAGAAAGGGGTCCTGACTTAGGAACAGTTGCTCAACACAACGGATTAACGCCTGAAGATGTGATTAAACGCCATACAACGAATGACTACCTTGTTTATATGATCGGCTTTTTACCAGGTTTTCCATACTTGGGTGGATTAGATAAAGAGCTTGCTACTCCAAGGCTAGATACCCCACGTCAAGAAGTTAAAGCGGGTTCGGTCGGTATAGCAGATCAACAAACAGGTGTATATTCCCTAGATTCCCCAGGTGGTTGGAATATCATCGGTCATACTCCTGTGAAATTTTTTGATCCAGAACGGGAGGAGCCTTTTTTATTAAGAGCGGGTCAGTCTATACGATTTAAAGAAGTTGATGAGAATGAATGGCACTCCATTCAAGATAGCGTAAAGCGTGGCACTTATGAAATAGAAGTACGTCGAGGAGGAAGTAAAGAATGACTCGAATTGATATTAATGCAGACTTAGGTGAAAGCTATGGAGCATTTCAAGTTGGAGAGGATAAAAAACTTCTTCAGGTAATCTCCTCAGCCAACATCGCCTGTGGTTTTCATGCTGGGGATTACAACGTAATGGATTCAACGATTCAGTTAGCAAAAGAACAAGGTGTGGCGATAGGGGCTCACCCTGGATTTCCTGATTTATTTGGATTTGGCCGCAGAGATATGAGCATGTCTCCTGAAGAGATCTATCGTGCCATGATTTATCAATTAGGAGCAATCTCTGGGTATTGTCGTGTGCATGATGTTCAACTAAGTCATGTGAAACCTCACGGAGCTTTATATAATATGGCTGCTAAGCAAAAGGAAGTCGCTGAGGCTATAGCAAAAGCTGTTTATGATTTTGATTCCTCTCTTATTTTATTTGGTCTATGTAATAGTCTCTTGATAGAGGAAGGTAAGCGCATAGGGTTAAATGTAGCTGCTGAAGCCTTTGCAGATCGTACGTACACGGAAGAGGGACTGTTGACTCCTCGCGGTCAGGATCATGCCGTATTGACAACAAAGGAAGAAATAGAAAAGCAGGTCTTAAACATGGTGGAGAATGGTCAGGTAACTACACCCTCGGGGAAAAACATTGAACTAAAACCAGACACGATCTGCTTTCATGGAGATGGATTAGCTGCTTTTGTTCATGCTGGTCATATGAAGCGTGTGCTTGAGGAAAAAGGAATAACTGTTCAGAGCGTGGGTGAGTAGTATGAGTATCCCGATTTTTTCAGTTAAGAAAGCTGGCGTGTACACTTCCTTTCAAGATAAAGGTCGATACGGATTTCAATCAAAAGGCGTTCCAGTATCAGGTGCCATGGATCGTTACGCAAGTGTAATCGCTAATCACCTTGTTCAAAATGATGAGGGAGAAGCTTGTCTTGAAGTTACGTTTGGTGGAACTGAACTGATTGCGGAAAAAGACCATCTTATTGTGATCTGCGGTGCTGACTTAGACGCTAAACTCAATGGCGAAGCTGCACCCTTATGGAAAACAGTTGTGATTCGAAAGGGAGATACATTGAAATTTGGCGGTCCTAAAAATGGGACACGTGCTTATATTGCTGTGCAAGGTGGGTTTAACGCTCCTTCTTATTTAGGGAGTTATTCTGTCTATGAACGCGGGGGACTTGGAGAGAGTGTTGCCAAGTCGGACTCTTTATATGTGAAGCAAGAATCTTATAACTCAGTTAATAGAGGAATAGTAGAGCGATACCTGCCTTCTTATGAAAAAGAGATAGAGATTGGAGTTATACCTAGTCATCATCAAGACCTTTTTGAAGAAAATAGTTATGCTGCTTTTTTTGAAACGGAATACCAAGTCGCAGGTGGTGACCGGATGGGGATACAACTGAAAAACGATAACAAATTGCGTTTTAAAGATCGTGGTGACATCTTATCGGAACCGACTACATTCGGAACTGTTCAGGTACCATCGAGTGGAGATCCCATTATCCTGATGGCTGATAGTCAAACCACTGGGGGATACGCAACGATCGGAACGGTCGTGACTGCAGATTTGTGGAAGGTTGCTCAATTACCACCTGGAGGAAAGGTTTCATTTAAAGAGGTTGGTCTAGATGAAGCGGTTGAACGACATAAGGAGCAGCAGGAATTGTTGAAGTGGATATAAAGAGGGCATGTGATATGATCTATCACGTGCCTTCTTTTTGATATATGCTAAGAGTGAAATAATCTAGAATTAAGTGGATGGTATCCGGAAAAATAAGAGCTCAATCTAGAATTAAGTAGGTCCTATCCGGAAAGATAAGAGCTCAATCCAGAATTAACTAGGTTCTATCCAGAAATATAGGAGCTTAATCCAGAATTAACTAGGTTCTAACCAGAAAAATAAGAGCTCAATCCAGAATCAAGTAGGTTCTATCCAGAAAAATAGGAGCTCAATCCAGAATTAAGTGGGTTCTAACCAGAAAAATAAAAGCTCTATCCAGAAATAAAGGGGTTCTATCGAAAAAATAAGAGTACATTCCAGAACTATGACCGTTCTAACAAAAAGAGCACTCCAACCAGAGTCAGAGCGCCCACTTCATATCATTATACAACTACCAATCCGTACGTTTATACCTCTCCAACAAGTCCTCAATAAAATGAAGAAGCTCAGGTCGAAGCTCATCACGTTTTAAAGCAAGTTCAATCGACGTTTTGATAAATCCAAGCTTTTCCCCTACATCATAACGATCTCCTTGGAATTCGTAAGCAAACACACGCTGGATTTCATTGAGCTTTTGAATTGCGTCCGTTAATTGAACCTCACCACCAGCGCCTACCTCTTGTTTATCTAGGAACATCATGACTTCAGGTGTTAAGATGTAGCGTCCCATAATCGCTAGGTTAGAGGGAGCATCGCCTGGTTGTGGTTTTTCGATAAAGTTACGAACATGATAGCGATCGCCTTCTTGATCAGAAGGGTCAATAATACCGTAACGATGGGTTTCATCCTCAGGTACTGATTTAACACCTACTACAGAAGAGCGTGTCTCTTCATATTGTTCTATCAGCTGCTTTAAGCAAGGTGTATCGGATTCTACAATGTCATCTCCTAGTAGTACTGCAAAAGGCTCGTCACCAATGAATTTACGTGCACACCAAACGGCATGGCCTAGTCCCATAGGTTCCTTTTGGCGAATATAGTGAATTTCTACTTTTGAAGATTGTTTCACCTTTTCTAGAAGCTCTAGCTTTTCCTTCTTAACCAAGCTTTCTTCAAGTTCAAATGCATGGTCAAAATGGTCCTCGATCGCACGTTTCCCTTTTCCCGTTACAATAATAATATCTTCAATACCTGAATCAATAGCTTCCTCTACTATGTATTGAATGGTTGGCTTGTCTACAATTGGTAGCATTTCCTTAGGCATTGCTTTTGTTGCAGGTAAAAATCTAGTTCCTAGCCCTGCTGCTGGTATGATGGCCTTTTTAATCGTCATGGTTAGACTCCTTCCGCTATTCCTTAATTACTTCTAATTATAATGTTATCGAAATGAAAAATAAAATGCGAGAAATGTAATGGAATTGTTATACCAGTTGAGATAGGGGTGTGGTAGAATGAGATAAATATTTCAAGGAGCACTAGACATGAAAAAGATGTTGTACTGGCTTCTGCCGCTCAGTTGGATGGGTGTGATCTTTTACTCATCATCCACACCTTATCAAGAACAAGATATGAAGCCCTTTTTGAGTAAACACGCAGATTTATCTTTTTTAAAACCTCATCTAGATTCAATCGTATTCACCTATCATCAATCTGAGGTAAGTGTAGCGAATTTAGGTGTGGAAGGATTTATTGAGTATTTTTTACGAAAAGGAGCACATGTAACGGTGTTTCTTCTTTTGTTTTTATTGATATATATAGCTTTCAGAAAAACAACGAATCTTACGCTTCATGTATGTATAGGATGGAGCTTTATTATAACAGTTATTTATGCAGCTTTTGATGAAGTCCATCAAGGTTTTACACCAAACCGCACACCTTATTTTGGGGATGTTGTGTTAGATACTGCAGGAGCATTAATAGGTCTAGGCCTGGTTTATTTGTATATGTTTGGAAAAGTGAAAAAAGGGAAGAAAACAAATAAAGCTAGTCGTTAGGCATTTCGCAGTGACGAAACAATTAACGAAGCATACAATACACCGAGGTGGTCAACATGGAAAGACTAAACTCAGAAAAATTACAATCAATCCTTGAATCGCTTATTGATAAAACAGAACGTTATCATATTGATACATCAGAAGAAATGATTGAACAACTCATATCCCAATTGGGTAAGTTTAAAGCGCAATAATTGAATGGGTGTTTAGAGACCGGCTAATCCTAGCCGGTTTTTTTATGTCCAGCTCCATCTCCCAGCAACTAAGGGACTTCCCTCGCCTCCGTACGATAAGTCAACATCTATACGCCAAGGCTCATCGTGTTTCCTTTATAGTACTACGGGCTCAGTACAGTCCCTTCGTTGCTAAACGGTCGATTGCACTTTTCTTATTGCTAAAATATGTGTTTTCTTTTAATAGGAAATGGGAATCAGTATGTGAAACGAACTGCTATTATTTGGAATGTATGGGAGAGAATATGTCGAAACTAATAGATTTATATCATAAAAATTGGGTTGTTAGTGAAACTTTTCTAGTCCTTTGATCGTCTATAAATGTGTAGAATCGTACATTTGTCCAATGTATTTTTATATGCAAAAATTGTATAATTTTAGCAAGTAGAGAAAGAGATACTAAGGGAGGATCATTATGCTACATAAGAGACTAAGACATCAGTGGTTTGTTCGTGTCCTTTCGGTTCTAGTAATCTTTCAACTCATCGGCTCTTCGATGGAGTTGTCCTGGTTAAACTGGACTGATCAAGGAAAAGTAGAAGCAGCGGCTTATGAAATTACAGAAACAAAGAAAATTCTGCCTAGTGCAACCTATAAAACTGAGAGATTAGATGAGGGTTACCTTGAAGAAAATGTGAACATTATGCAGGTTCATGTAGGTAATCCGTACACAACCATACAAATGAATTATCCAAAACCATTCCCTTCACTTGGAACGGTTACATCACAAGCAAAAACTGTGAGCAAAGAAGGTAACCGAGTAGTAGGGTCAATTAACGGATCTTTCTATCATACTACTAATGCTATGCCGGCTTATTTAATCTCTGAAAATCAGTCTCTATTTAACTTAGGGGCAATTTCAGCTGGATCAGATGAATATATGAGTGTTCCAACCGCATTTGGTATGACGAATGACGGAAAAGCGATGATAGGAAAATATGATTTAGATATGCGTTTCCTTCATGATGGGGGCGTTATTAGTGTCGACTCCTTGAACCGGTCACGAGGGGCAGGGGAGATTATTTTATACACCTCCTCCTATCATTTAGATTGGACGAAAACAAATAAGTACGGAATGGAAATTACAGTTGATAATACGGACAAGTCCCTTGACTCAGATAATATAAAATTTGGAGACCTTATCACTGGTGAGGTCACTGATATTCGAGAATATGGAGAAGAAGGGCGTACTAAAATTCCTGAAGATGGATTTGTACTCTCCATTCAAGGTGGACAGCTTGCCGAGCAGTTTAAGTACACAGAAGTTGGAGAAGATATCACTCTAAGAGTGGATATAGATGATAAATGGAAAGATTCTAAGTTTATGATGGCAAGTGGTCCTATGCTTGTTAATAATGGTGAAGTTGATTTAACGATTGACAAAGACAGTTACAGAGCAGATACACGACATCCTCGTACAGCTGTTGGAACAAACAAAGATGGTTCAAAAGTTTACTTTATTACGGTTGATGGTCGTCAAAATGGTTTTAGTGACGGAATGACTTTAACGGAGTTCGCCAATTATATTAAAAGTAAAGGAATCTATGATGCTATTAATCTAGATGGTGGTGGATCTACTACCATGGCAGCTAGACAGCCGGGAGATATGTACCCTTCAGTTCTTAATAGCCCATCTGATGGAAGGCAACGTGCTGTATCCACAACGTTACATGCGGTAAGTACTGCACCAACTGGAGGTCCAGCAATTCTAGAAGCGCACAGACGTGAAGAAGGGAAAGTTGTAAAAGGGTCTTCAACACGTGTGGCTGTAGATTATCTATTAGATCGATACTACAATCCGCTTAATATTGATCAATCTAAGTTAGAGTACTCTGTGGAAGGTAATGTAGGTCGTATGGAAGGCGAAACATTCTTTGCAGAGAATGAAGGCTCTGGCCAAATTGTTATTTCTTATGGAGATGCTGAGAAGAAGCTTCCAATAGAAGTTGTTGAAACGGTTGATCGCTTAGAAATTACACCTGGAGATGTAATCTTAGGTACAGGTGTAGAGCAACAATTTAATGCTCAAGCCTTTTCGAATGATAATTCCAAACTCATCTTTAATGAGAGTACAATAGAATGGAAAACAGAAGGTGACATTGGAGAGATTGATCAAAATGGTTTATTAACAGCAGCTAATAGCTCAGCTGAAGGTTCAGTTATAGCTGATCTTAATGGCTATGAGTATAAAACTTCTATTACGGTTGGTGGAGATCGCGATGTAATTGATGAATTCACAAGCAATAATGCTTGGTATCTTGATACGATTAGAGCACGTGGATTTGATCGCATCAGTAAAGCATTCGAACCAGTAGCTTCTGGAGACACATCAATGCACCTCGAATACAACTTTGCAACTGGTGAAGAAGGAACTGCTGCAACTTACATTGTTCGAGAGAACCCAATTGAGATCAATGGAAGACCAGATCACTTAGGTATGTGGGTTTATGGCGATGGCAAAGATCACTGGTTACGTGGCAAAATACAAGATGGTAATGGAGATACGTATTCCATTAGCTTCACAGAGAATGGGGAACTGAACTGGAATGGCTGGAAGTACGTCACAGCAGACATTCCAAGTGAAGCCAAACTTCCACTTAAGGTAAGTAAACTATACGTTGCTGAACCTAGTGAAGATAACAAAGACTGGGGTACACTTCATCTAGATCGCTTAAGTGCATCTTACAAGGACGAAGAGGAATCCCTGGATAACCTTGTCGATCATGCCTTTGTGAACAACAGTAAGGAATGGACGATTACATTCAGTACAGAGTTAATGGACTCAAGCATCAATAGCGAGAGCATTTACGTTCAAGATGTAAATGGAAACAAGGTCGATGCAAATGTGTCATTAGACTCTAGTGAAACTAAAGTAACCGTTACTCCAGCAGGTGACGGCTACACAGGAAACAAATTCTATCAGCTCGTCGTTACCACAAAAGTTAAATCAAGTGGTGGAGCAAATATGAGACAAGAAGTTACAAAAGTATTCCAAGTCAAATAAAGTAGAGATAGGCCGTCCCTCAATGGGGCGGTCTTTTTTTTAAGTAAAGAAAATTGGAGCTCATAGATGTCTAGCTCCAGCGCCCAGCAACGAATGGACTTCCCTCACCTCCGTACGATAAGTCAACATCGAATCGCTAAGCTCTTCGTGTTTCCTTTACACATTTGATGACATGAAATTTTAGCAAAGAAGTGATTCGACGTAGTCAAAATTTCTAAGTAAAAGTACCACGGCAACTAAGCTTCTGTCTGCGCCTGCGGCTTGCCAATCAGCAAGTTTGGTTAATCGTACTACGGGCTCAGTCCAGTCCCTTCGTTGCTAAACGGGCGCTTGCGCTTTTCTTATTAGTGACTATAGTCTCATATCAGGATTTATAGCAATTTATTCTTTATGTTCTATGATAAATGTCCGATATAAAAGTATATATGAAACTGTCAGGATACGAGGTTTAAGTACATACTTCTACAATCTGAATAGGAGAAAGGGGGGGAAGGCACGAGCTGAAGCACCAAGGACCTGACATCGAAGTTAAACTCAGTTCGTGTCTAATTATGAGAAAGATGATGAAAACGTCAAAGAGAATGTGGTTTACACTCATTGCAGTTCTGCTCTTATTTGCAGGCTTTATGAGCTACCCTTCAACCACTACTCCTCAAATCGTTGAGGCGGCTAGTGGTGGACAGGTGATGATTACATCGAGTTTTGAAGAAAGAAGAGGTCGCACAGTAAGTTTATCCGTACTTGTATCAGACATTGAAGATGCAGCTGCTGGTTCGTTTGAGCTTCATTATGATGCTGATGTTGGTTATGTAACTGATGCGGAAAAAGGAGATGCAATGCCTGAAGGAGCATTATTTGTAAAGAATATTGATCAGGCTCGAAAAGGTGTCATTAAGGCAGCGTGGGCAAGTAATGAAGGACAGGTTAAAGATGGCTCATTACTTACTCTTGAGTTCCGTTTAATGCACAGAAACCGAAAGAATAGCTCGGATTTAGATCTTTCTAATGTCCAACTGTTTGATGAAGATGGTGACCCTATTTCGTTCAATGTGGTGGATGGAGACGTGAAGCCATTCAACGGAAAGAAAAAGGCTAGCCAAAAGAACATCAATTCTAATAAGACTTGGACAATCAAGTTCAATACAGCAATGAATCGTAGCACGTTAAATCCTCATACGATTACCGTGACGGATGATCGTACTGGTGAAAAGATTCCAGTAAAAGTTCAAATGAGTAAAGATAAAAAATCTGTAACAGTATCTCCTGTTAAACACTATATAAAAGGGAGTTACACGCTAACAATTAGTGATCAAATTCAATCTTCACACGGAGACAGCTTAAAAGAAGCTGTTCAACTTCCATTTACCGTAAACTAACAAAAAGGTGGTGACCAACATGAGAAAATTGATGATGACGTTATTGGTTTTTGTATTAACAACAACTTTAATGCTACCAGGGATGTCAGATGCAGCTTCATCTCGAAGTCCAATGATTGAGGTTGGAAGTGTAAGTGGTTTGGATGGGGAAGTAAAAGTTCCAATTCGACTACATAATCTTTCTCGTCTTTCTACAGGAAGTTTTAAAATTGATGATCCAACAAGTTCAGCTTTTGAACTGGAGCGTTTTGAGTTAACACCAATGTTCGATGGAGGCCAATTTAATACCACTCCTAGAAAAGATGGAGAGGAGCTCTATGTTGACTTTATTTCTAGTGATGAAGGAAACAACGTGAATGTAGAAGAAGCAACAATTGGCTATATCGTTTATGATATTTCGGAGTCAGCAGGGAAAGGTACGCAATCCCTTTTATCCCTTGAAGAAGTCTCTTTGCAAGATCAGTCTGGAAGAGACCAGCGCTTTGAACGATTCAATGGCATGCTAACGAAAGAGCGTCCTATGGGAGATGTGTTAGGAACGAACGAAGTAAATGCTGCACAAGCCCTTCGCATTCTTCAGCATGTGAGTGGTGATAACCCACTTAGTGGTTATGATGTAAAAAATTCAGCTGATGTTGATGGGGATGGAAACATCGCTCAAGCAGATGCTATGAAAATATTACGTAATGTAACAGGCTTGGAAGATAGTTTTATTCAAATCAAAACGAACAAATTACCTAATGTATTATTGGATCAAGAATACCATGCCCAACTACAAGCTGACTTTGGAGCGGAACCTTACACATGGTCAAGAGGTCGTGGAAGCCGTTTACCATCAGGAATCCGACTAGATTCTGAGACAGGCGTGTTATCAGGTACTTCTACAAGAGAAGGGGAATACAGCTTTTCTATAGAGGTTACAGACCGTAATGGGAACTCTACCTCAAAAGAATTTAAAGTTAATGCAATTGAAAGCAACGTAGAATCGATTGAAAGCTTAGATCCAGTTTCCGTTGAAGCGGGTGAAACACCTACACTTCCATCTTCAGTAGAAGTAACGTATAAGGACGGCTCTACTGCACAAGAAGATATATCTTGGACTCCAGTAAATACATCTCAAACAGGAACTATTGTTGCTACAGGGGATGTTGGAGATACAGGATTAACGGTTTCCATTGAGGTAGTCGTACATGATGACGGCGAAGAGCCTTATATTGCAGAGGATCAAATAGTGAGTGTAGAGAATGATTATTTAAGTCTTTTAAGCATTCACACAATTGAGGTTAATGTAAAGAAAGCTGTTTATAAAATGGATGTTGAAGCTCAAATTCGTACAGATTCAGGACGAACTAGGAAAGAATCAATTCCAATGCACTACGAAGGAAATAACAAGTTCAGTTTAGCTACACCACGCTTGGTATCTGGACAAACAATAACTCTTATTGCTTATGATGAATTTGGAGATAAGATTACAGAGAAAGAATATAGGCTTAAATAAAAGGGGGAGAAAAGAGATGAAGAATATGATGAGAAAGTCTATGACTCTTCTATCATTAGCTTTAATGGTTTCTTTTGTTGCTAACTTAGGAAACCCTGCTTTTGTATCAGCTGCAGCAACGCTAGAAGATGATATTACTTCTATTGAATTTACTGATATTAATCAGAATTCAGCTACGATTGAGCTAGATGCTAAGACAACTAAAGAAGCAGATATGCTTTATTATTTAGTGACTGATAGTACAAAACCTATTAGTAACTATTTTGATGATAATTATGGTTTTTATTCTGGTGAGCTAGAACAGATCGTAGTAGATCCATATAAAGACTTGTATTCTAACTTTAGTACAGATGTGGATACAGACATTATTACAGGAAAGCAAGCTATAAATTCTGGTTCTACAATCACGTTAAATTTAAACAACAAGATCCAACCAAATACCAATTATCAGGTTTATCTTGTAGCTGGTTATAATGAACCTGGTACAGCACAGCCTACTGTGAAAAATGGAGGAAATACTGAAGCTCTTATGCTAAGTTACAATGGGTCTAATAATTTCTCAGTAGTAGGTGAAAACACTAGTAGTAATACTTATGTAGCAGATAAGACAAATGATGACAAAATTCATATATACAAAGATAGTATATCTTCTGGTAACGAATTACTTGTATTAGATATACCTGTAAATGAGTATAAACCAGGTGATCAATGGGTAATTGAAGATAACAGCAATAACAATAATGTTATCCCAAAACCACATGCACAATTTGTTGATACGACTTCTGCAGCAAAAATTTCAAGTATGGTTAATGATGCAGATCTCACACAAGGGGAAATCCGTTTCTCAACAGATTCCTTTACACAAATTAAGGATGGATTTGGATACGATAACACGAAAACTGGATTTTACGTTACAGGGACGCCTTCAAACATCCAGACTGAATGGAACTATACACGTGGAGTACTCTCAGGAAACCTTGGAGATGTAACAATCCGATTTGATAGTAATATTTCTTTAACAGACAATGGAGAAGGTATTAAGATACTTGATACTTTAACCAATGAAAATTATCTAACTGGGACTCCAAATGTATCTAATGGAAATGAGCTAATTATTGACTTCAAACCACTAAAACCAAACCGTCAGTATTTCGTTCACATTCCAGATGGTGCAGTTGCTACGGAAACCAATGAATATGGTTTAGGTGAGTTCAACTCAGACGTATTTGATCGTCTAATTTTCTACACAGAGAAAAAGCCAAGTGTTGTAAGTGCTTATTTTAGCCCGGGTTCTGATCACTTTGATCCAGACTCAAGTCCATTCCGTATGAGCTCAAGTGATGAAATCTACCGAATTCCAGAATTAATTGGTGTTAACAAGATTGGTGTAGGTGTAAACCAGGCGTTAGTTATTCAGTTTGATGATAAAATTTCAAACTTAAATACTGGTAAAGTATCTGTTACAACGAATCCTGTTAACCCGGATCTTAATTATAGTGCAGAAATTAATGAAGATAATCCAACTGAACTACTTATTACATTTGATACATCACACCCAGATCGTTTGTTAGAGTACAACACGAAGTACACAGTAACGATTGAGTCAGGCGCTTTAAAAGACCGTTACGGTGGCGGTGTTTACTCTGAAAACGACAAAATGATTTTCAAATTCAAAACAGCGGATGGTTTCAACAATGCATTCATGCGTAAGACTGCTCAGGAATTAAACAGCGGTATCTTGCAAACTCCAAGTGAAAACATCGCGATTGATATTCCGAAAATATATATTCAGCAGTTAGAAACAATTCACTATCGTGATGGTTTGATCTCAGATGAGCGCACTGCTCCAAACCTAACGAATATCAAAATCGACGCTGAAGAAGACGTTGAGAAGATTAGTGTCGTTACGGACCGTGGTGTACGTCCTAACCTTACTAGAGGGGCAGGAGGACAGTTCTCCACTACATTTGCTGGTTTAAATGCTGATGTAACGGACATTGAAATAACAGCTTATGATGCTTACGGAAAAGTTCTTGAGCGTCGTTCATTCCGTCTTCAAGGCGCACCAGGATCTGAGTTTAAAAATGATTATGTTCCTGAAATTACGGATAACTTCGGTAAAATCGTGTCACTATACGAACTTATGAAAGACCCAGAGATCATGGAAGATGTACTTGAACAGATTCCTGTTAGTGAACTTGATCGAATTGGCGTATTCCAGCCTTACTTTGAACCATATGATTTAATTACGGATTAAAAGAAAACATAAAGGAGGAGCTCCCTTCACAATAGGGAGCTCCTTCTTTTTTTTGCATAAGAAAAGGGTGACGTTTTAATAACGTCACCCAAAACTATTTAGTATGTTTCAAATACCATCTTTGTTCCATTCTTTAATGGAGTCCCACTTTTTGATTTAATTTCATCTGTGATATATAGATAAAATATTGTATCTCCTCGAAGCTTCTCAGTAGGTTTAATTGAAACTGTTTTACCATCATTTGATAATGATATATCTAGTTCCACTTCTTTTGAATAGATATCTTTTATATATACCGTATCTTCATTAACTGATTCTGCATCAAGTACTGTGTTAAAACGAATATCCCAAGTCTTCGTTCTAGATACGTTTTTGCGCTCTTTTTCTAGTAGCCATCCATTTGTATTTGGCCCAATTTTAACCTCGATTTCTTGTTTATAGCTTCGATCTGCTGTTCTTCCTATGATGGTTACCTTACCGGATGCTAATGCTTTTACATTCCCATTAGCGTCTACAGTTGCGATATCTTCATCTTTTGATCTCCAATACACCTTTTTATTAGATGCGTCACTAGGGAAAAACTCTGTTTCGATTTGCTTGCGATCTAGAGCTTTTAAAGACATAGTTTTGGGAATTTGAAAGCCTGATAGCTTTTTATATTCTCCTGCTTCTACATGGACTCTAATTTCTCCCTGTTTTCGTTTATCTTGTGTGGTGACGGTAATTGTGGTTGTCCCATCGTTTTTGGCTGTAATTTTACCTAATTGATTAACGGTGGCTACATTTTCATTGCTACTAGACCATTTATACACGTGTTGATTCGTAGCATTCATTGGGTAAATGTAATAGTCTAGTTGATATTCTTGCCCTTCAATCATATCAAGTCCATCATCATCCCCGCGAATATGGATTTCATCAACTGGTATAGTGACGTAGATAGTTATTTCATCCGTCCATCCACCATCGATAGATGTGGCTTTTACTGTGGTTTTTCCTTTAGATTCAGCGGTTACAACACCACGTGGATCGACACTTACAATGTCCTCATCTTCAGATTCCCATATGACTCGTTTATCTGTGGCATTGAATGGATAAACCTGTGCATTAAGCTTGAATGAGTCGTCTTCTAATCCATCGTCAGTTAATACTCTCTCAAGTGTTAGAACATTTTTCGTGATATCAATTCCGGTAACGGGTACCTTAATGGATACTTCAGCATGATCCGTATATCCACCACTTTTAGTTGTTACAGTGATCGTTGCTTCATTCTCTGTACTCGAATCAGCTACTGCTGTGATTTCTCCATTTTCATTAACGGTTACGACATCCTCGTTACTTGAAGACCACACTACATCTTTAGAAATGGCATCAAAAGGGAAGACGGTAGCTTTTAATTGAGTACTTTCATCTGGTTTTAATTCAACTGTGTGTTGATTTAACTTTACTCCTGTAACAAAAGCAATGTTTACAGAAGTTGGTTCGTGACGATTTGTATTTGTACCATTACCTAATTGACCATTTTGGTTTCGTCCCCAAGTATAAATGGTTCCGTCTTCTGTTTTAGCGATGGAATACTGATCACCTGCTGCAACTTCTGCAACGTTGTCCAGTTCATATAGTGGTTCTGGATTAGATACGATTTCTGTCTCTTGAGATATACCAACCTCACCAAAACTATTATTTCCCCATGCCCAAACTTGTCCACTGCTATCGATTGCTAGATTATGAGCATCGCCTGCAGCAATCGTTACTATATTAGACAACCCAGGAACAAGGTAAGGCTTTGCATAATCTCGGTCGTCTTGATTACGCTGGTTAAAATCATTTACGCCCCATGACCACACATTCCCGTATTTGTCTAAAGCTAAGGAATGAAAACTCCCTGTTGCTATAGATTTAATAGGAGGGAGGCCTTCTACTTCAAATGGGTTCTTTGTACTTTCTAAACCAGAAGACATTTGGCCGCCCCAGTTTTCTCCCCATGTCCAAACCGTTCCGTCTTCATCAAGAGCAAGATTATGACTTCTATAGCTGTTGATCTCTACTATATTTTCAAGTCCTAGCACTTGTTCAGCAACTCGTTTTGTTCCCGTAGGAATGTACTTATGCTGTCCCAACTGATCAAACTCGTTGGATCCCCAGCTCCACACTGTACCATCAGCTTTTAATGCAACTGAGTGCTGATCGCCGGCTTGAATAGCAATGACATTTTTTAATGTTTGTTCGGTGTATTGGGAGTCAGAACTACTTTCCTGATATTCTTTTACCTCTTGGGGTTGTGAGTAAGAAAGTTCGTGTTCATTATTTCCAACTTGTCCTGTATTGTTAGCACCCCAAGCAAGGACTCTTCCAGACTTGGTTAGTGCTAAAGAATGTTGTTTACCAGCGGCTAAAGAGACGATATTCTCATCGTCTTCTTGAAAATTCGTTATCTCAATTGGTCTTAATTCATATGAATTTTTGTCGTTACCAAGCTGAGTGAATTCATTCCAACCCCAAGCTAATATCCTAGGATCACCATCTGAATCATCTGTTAGTGCAAGCGTGTGTCCATTATTTATTGATATTGTCTGTTGGTTGTTATCTGCAGCTTGTACATTCACGAACTGTATTGTACTAACCATAAGTAATCCGATTAGTATTAACAGGGAAATTCTTTTGTTCATCCTAAATCACCTCTATTCGTATTGAATCGTAGCCTTATTAATTTCCTGTTCCGTGTAACCTTTAGGAACATTTGTAGCTCTGTAATACCCATTACCGTCATCGTAAAAAGGTATCTTATCTTCTCCTAGTTTGATAAAAATGTTTTGATTACTAGATAGGTTTAGTCTGTCTTTCTCAATAATAATTTCAGAGGAACGATCAACATAATCGAGGACAACTCCACCAACATTTTCAATTGTTAGATCTGCGTTGTCTTGTTGATTTTGGACCACTGAAAATGACATTTTAACTGGACGTTTTAGATTGGATTCTTTGTGATAAAAAGTTATATCACGTTGAATATATAGTTGATACGTTTCTCCATTTTCGTAGCCTCCAACAGGTGCTTTTACTGTAAGCTTATCTCCAACACTAGTTACACGAACTGGAATTTCCTCACCGTCATCATTCATCACTTGTATTTTTCCTGAGTAGTACTTTGGTTTAGCGTTAAATTGAATCGTCCATGTTTTATCTTTTGCTACATTACTTTTGTGACCAAAATCAAATATTTGCTGTTCGGCTTGGGGTGAAATAAGAACCTGATTCCCTACTTCACGAAGAAAATCCACTGTTTGTTTTGTGCTGGATTCTCTTTCGATCAAAGCGTTATACCTTAGGTCAACGATTCGATCACTTGCAGAATTATAAGGATCCATTAAGTGATCCATTTTCATTAAGGAATCAATCGATGCAATTTGATTATGGGTTGCATATATACGATCTAACCTATTTAATCCTTCAATAGGGGAAAGGTCAGTGATGCTGTTATGAGAGATATCTAGGTTGCTTAACTCATCAAAATATCGAATAGCACTAAGGTCGTCAATATCATTTCCTTGAACATATAAGTCTTTTAAATGGTAAAGATTTTTTATATCTTCTAGAGATTTCAAACCATTTCGATTTACATGAAGGGAGTTTAAACGAGAGTGACCATCAATTGGTTTTAATGATTCAATACGATTGTCATCTAGCCAAAGGTCTTCTAAAGCATTTAGATCTTCTAATGGTGAAATATCTTTTATTTGGTTGTTACTTAACTGAAGCTCTCGTAAATTCTTTAATCTTTCTAGTGTATAAATATCTAAAATCCCGTTATTACTTAAGTTTAAGTGGGTAAGGTCCGTTAAGTCCTGCAAGAATGCTATGCTAGTAATCTCATTATTGGAGAGTCCTAGAACTTTTAGGTTTGTTAGATCTTTCAGTCCCCATAAGTAATCAATTCTATTATTGTTTAGATACAGTTCTTCCAATTGTGTGAGATCCTGTAACGGATTGATATTCGATATATCATTATGAGATAGGAACAGTTTTTCAACATTCGTAAAGTGCTTGATTGGCTCAATATTTCGAATGCCATAGTGCTGTAAGTCTAACGTTCGAATTTGCTCTACATCATTTTTATAGATAGGTGCATCAGATTTGTTTAATTTATCTCTGATGGCTTCTTCAAAATTAGCGTCTTCAAAATTGATGACTGCACTGTTTTGGTTCTCTTTTTGCGGTGAATATCGAACATCAGCATTGTTTTCTTCAAGCTTTTGTAAATAGTTCATCATATTGCTTTCTGGATTTATTGCAATGCGGTTTTCTTGTACATAAAGCTCTAACAAATTCTTTAATTCAAAAAGAGGTGAGAGGTCTTCAATGTCATTTTGTTGTAGCCATAAGGATTGTAATTCATCTAAGTCTTCTAGTGCTGAGATATCTTCAATTACATTTGCTTGTAAATGAAGGCTTGTTAACTCATCTAATGACCGTAAAGGCTCAATGGATGTAATCATATTGTGATCGATCCACAAGCTTTTTAATGATGTTAATGATTGAATATTTTCTAGAGATGAAATTAAATTATCGTTAATATATAGATGTTCTAGATTCCAAAGATCGTTTAAAGGTTCAAGGTCCTCAACTTCATTACTATTTAAGCGCAGAGTAGTTAGTTCACTTAAATTTGAAAGGGAGGAGATATCGCTTATTTGATTGGCAGATAAGGATAACGTGTTTAGTTCTGATAAATATCGTAGAGGAAACACTTGATTGATGTTGTTATTATGTAGATACAATGATTGGAGTCCTTCTAATTGAGCGAGAGATGAAAGGTCAGAAATAGTGTTATGAGACAAGTCTAACTCTTGCAAGTTCTCCATTTGTTCAATGCCATCAAGGTCCGATATCTTATAATTTGATGCATCAAGGTTTGTTATATCATTTAATTGTTGTTGAGTAAGGTCTTCCAGATCTATATGTAATTGATCCAAAACAGCTTTCTCTAGTCCCTCATCTAAAAATAACTCCTCAGCATGAATGCTTGGAGAGTAGACTAAAAGAAAGGCGATAAAGCTCGTGATAAAAAGTAGACGATAGTTATGTAGTTGCTTCACGAAAGTTCACCTCATTAAAATATCTAAATTATGCACATCTCTCTCTTATATCGGCAAAATAAGGTGGAAACATAAATAAAGTTTTGTATAAAAAAATCCCTCTCTGCTGTTGCAGAAAGGGAGGTGGTTATCATTCAACGTCAACGGGTTGGATGACGCCTTGAGTTGATGTTTTACCGTTTTTGTTTTCCCAGCCGGGATGAATCATTATCATATAATCTCTATCAGGAGATAGCTCACTTTTAGGATCTAATAACAAGGTGTCTTCATCTTCTGAAGTGAGGTTGAATTCAACCTTATCTCCACCAAGTTCAATCAATTCAATAGACGATTCAACTGATTGAGCTTTGACAGGACTACTTAATTGAATTTCAAAGGTTTTTGTAGGAGATACTTGATCTTTTTCAAACGTTTTATAATCATTAGATTCTACTAATGCAACTCTGTGAGCATCGGCTAAAGGCTGTTCAGAATTAATATCAGGTTTGATTCCAACATCTTGAATCTTATTGTGGTTAGGTGTGAAAAAGCGAGCTGTAGATAATTTTACAGCCCCACCATCTGGTAGACTTAATAATTCTTGTAGCAGTCCTTTACCAAAGGTTGTTGTACCATATAGAGTAGCCGAATCATAATCTTGCAAGGCACCTGCTACTATTTCAGAAGCACTAGCACTATTTTCATTAATCAACAGTGATACTGGCTCTTTAAAAGTATAATCTTGTTCAATAGGTTCATAGGATAGATTGCTGTTTCTAAATTCTGCAATGATTGCATTTGAGACATTTGGAAAGAATCCAAGTACTTGTTGCGACGCTTTTAAATAGCCGCCCGGGTTGTTTCGTACATCGATGATCCATTGGTCAACACCGTCTAATTCTGATGCCACATCGTTCAATTCAGCTGCTGTTTTGTGGCTGAAGGTATATAGTTGTACATACCCAATATTTCCACCTAAACGCTCACCTTCTACGGAAGGAAGTTGGATTTCTTTTCTTTGAACAGTAACATCATTTAGTTCTTCACCTTGTAAAACCGTTAAGTCAACAGAGGTACCTGCTTCACCTTTAATGTAGGTTACAGCTTCTTCGATGGACTTTCCTTTTAATGAGGTACCGTCAGCCGAAAGAATAATATCGCCTGAGTGAAGACCAGCTTGCTTAGCAGGGCTATCTTCAAACACGCGGTTAAGTAGAATACCTTCTTCAACCTTTTCAATACCTACTCCAATTCCTACAAATTTTTGATTAATGCTATCCTTGAAGGTTTGATATTCGTCTTTAGTGAAATAGGTAGAGTAAGGGTCAAGTTGATCAAATATTGTGTCTAAATCCTTTTCTAATAATGAAGGATCGACTTTATCTACGTAGTAATCCTCTATGTATGACTTTACAGTGTCCTCATTAGCAGCTTGAACAGGTGGAGTGGATAATGAAACGATTAATGTCGCTAGTATAAATAGGTTTAATTTCAATTTCTTTCCGATCATGTTATAAAACTCCCTTGGAAGTAGCTTTTCTATCAGTATATCATGAGAAGAGAGTACGATTTAAGGCGTGTTTTCAAAAAAATGTTAAGAAAAGATACTTAAGGTGATTTTTACAACATAGAGGAATAGCTTTTTTGATGAAAATTTTGTTATCATAAGTTATAAAACTACTTAATTAATGAAGGAATAGAATAAACTTTTACGATTTAAATTGGAGAAGACCCTTTACAAGCAACGTTTTTGAGCCTTAAGATATTATAGGGAGGTTGGTGTCATGAAAAAGAAAAAGGTAAGTGTTTCTGTAGAAGAGGACTTATTTAATAAAATAGAGCAAAAGACAGAAGAACTTGGTATTAGTAAAAGTGCTTTTATCTCCTTTTCGACAAGCTTCTTTCTTCATCAATTAGAACATACTGAACTTGCAGCTGGAGATCGCGATGTGAATGTCTATGAATTGATTAAAAGTAACATCGAAGCTCAGCAAGAAGCAAAAGAAATGAGTAAAAACTCCAAATAATTCACATAAACATTTTACTAGACATAAAAAGTGCCATCCCTATTTGAGGGAATGGCACTTTTTTTCATTCGGCAAGTTTTCTTTATTGTTTCGGGTAGGCTTTCCAATTGCTAAGGTCAATTTCTTCTTTATCTATCATAGCGCGAGGGAAGATGAATGTCCAAGGTTTACTCGTGTTTGCTTTTACCTCAAAATCTTCTAACTGGAATCCACCTTTTGCAATGACTTCACCTGAAGCATCTTCAACATGTAAGGGCAATTGTTGAAGGTTAATGCTTTTCTCGCTACCATTTCGTATTAACATGGTTACATGAAGATCTTCGTTATCATTTTGAACGGCTTTTAACCCTAAGAAGTTCACTTCACCAGATTTCGGTGGTTCTAATGATTCGGTGAATTTCTGTAAGGATTCAATTTCTTCATTTGCCATTGACTTCTGCCAGCTATCAGCCAGGTCAAGTGAGTGTTTTTGAGCAGGCTTCTTTAATTCAAACGCCAGCTTCCAACCCTCAGCCGGGATGTCTTCAAGTGGAACAAATAGATCGTTCTCTCCAAATATAAAGATAAATGGGCGACTAGAGCGAGCAGGAAGCTCACCAAGCTTTGAAAGATCAAACTCTTTACGCCCTAGCTTAGTGCCGTTTTCATCAACAAGTAAAACGGTTGTGTTGTTGAAATTAATCTTTTTACTTAATGAGTTTCGAACAAAAGCTCCAACAGCTGCTTGGTTTTCAAGTTTATTAAGTTCAAATCCTCCTAGAGAAATCTGGTTAGGTTTTAAAGGAGGATGCTCATTATTCATAAATCGATAAACATACATTTGTTCTTCATCAAGTTTCCATGAAGGGTGAAGAGATAATTCCGTTTCAATCTCTTCATTTGACGATTCTTCTTGTACTTCATCTAATAATTCATCTGCACTTACTGTAGAATCATTTGTGCGAATTTCCTGTTTCTGGTCTTGTTTCTTTCGCTTGAAAGGGTTAAACATTTGCTAGATCCTCCTACTTCTTTTTATTCCTAATGGCTTGTACGAAGCGAGCTAGTTGTAATACCATCTCTTTTTTCATTTCGTGCATGGTATGTTCAAATACATCTAGTCCTTCATTTTGATAGAGGCGTAGCGGATCTTCTTGTTGGTACTGTCGCATGCCAATACCTTCTCGTAGTCTATTCATCATTTCGAGGTGACGAATCCACTGACGATCGATGGATGTAATGGCAGCTTGCTTTAATCGAGATTGTAGCATTACATTTTTTCCAAGTTTCTCAACTTGTTCTGTGTAGCCATCAATAACCTTTTGTACATAGTCTTGTACTTCTGTAATATCTTCAAACTTCTTCTCAGAAAGTTTGGTCTCAACAATCGGTGCTGCTCTATTGATCTCAGTTTCTAATCGTTCGAGGTTCCATTTTTCCGGAACAACTGTTTCAGGGCATTCTCTTTCTATTAGATTATGAATGTAATCAGAAAGATAAGGAACAACAAGTTCAAGAGACTGATTTGTTTCTAGGAATTGATTACGTAAGTTATAGATGACCTCACGTTGGTCATTAATAACATCGTCCAACTTCAAGTTGAATTCACGGATGTTAAAGTTGCTACCTTCAGAAATTCTCTGTACTGTATCAATGAACTTATGGATGTCTTTATTTGTAACAAGACCATCCTCATTGGTTTTGATATTTTTCATTTTTCGTTCAGTTTCTTCTTCAGCAAATCGATGAAGCATTTCATCCTCCATAGAAATGACAAATTGTGTTGAGCCTGGGTCACCTTGACGACCTGAACGTCCTTTTAACTGGTTGTCGATACGACGTGATTCATGTCGCTCAGTACCAAGAACATGAAGCCCTCCAAGTTCTGCTACACCTTCTCCAAGCATAATGTCTGTTCCGCGACCTGCCATATTTGTAGCGATGGTAACTTGTCCTCTTTGACCAGCTAGAGAGATCAGGCGTACTTCCTGTTCTATACTTTTCGCATTTAACAGCTCATAAGGAATACCAGCTTCATCTAAGTAGTTTGCAATCGTTTCTGATTGAAGAATGGAAGTCGTACCAATTAAGATTGGTTGCCCTTTAGAATGACGTTCCTTAACTTCCTCTACCATAGACCTGTATTTTTGATCTTTAGTTAGATATATTCGGTCAGTTAAGTCTTCACGAATAACAGGTTTATTCGTTGGAATTTGAATAACTTCCATATTGTATGTGTGTTGAAATTCTTTTTCTTCAGTTTTAGCTGTCCCTGTCATTCCAGATAGGATCGGGTACTGTCTAAAGTAGTTCTGAATGGTGATGTTTGCTTGTGTTTTATTTTCTTCTGTTATTTCTAAGCCTTCTTTAGCTTCAATTGCCTGGTGAAGGCCATCGGAAAGTGTACGACCTTCCATCATACGGCCTGTAAACATATCAATTAATTTCACTTCACCTTGGTCAACAATATAATCAACATCACGCTCGAACATAACACGCGCACGAACTGCTTGGATCATATAATGGTAAAGGGTTTGGTGCTCTAAATCGAATAAATTATCAATGCCAAAAGCGCGCTCTACTTTCGTAATACCAGGTTCATTTAGATTAGTGGATCGAGTTGTTTGGTCATACGAATAATCTTCTTCAGCTTTAAATGACTTGGCTAATTTTGAGCAAACGCGATGTAGTTGTGCACTCGCCATTTGTTTTCCAGCTATAATGAGAGGGGTTTTTGCCTCATCAATTAAAACACTGTCAATTTCATCGATAATGGCATAATGGTAAGGACGCTGGACACGCTGGTTTGGCTGTTGTGCCATATTATCTCTTAAATAGTCAAAACCAAATTCAGTACCAAGACCATATGTAATATCAGCTTCATAGGCTTTCTTCTTTTCCGCAGGAGAAATCTGAGGGACATTTAATCCCACTGTTAAACCTAAGAACTCGTGGATGGGTCCGATATGTTCAAAGTCACGACGAGCTAAGTATTCGTTAACGGTAATAACGTGAACACCTTTTCCTTCTAGAGCACGTACATAACTTGGGAGGGAAGCTACAAGCGTTTTCCCTTCACCTGTTGCCATTTCAGAAATGTTTCCGTCGAGTAACGATAGTCCTCCTATTAACTGAACATCGAAATGACGCATACCCAAGATACGTTTTGAAGCTTCCCGAACAACGGCAAAGGCTTCTTCACGAATCGATTCAATAGATTGACCTTCTGCTAATCTATGTTTAAATTCTTCCGTTTTATTTTGTAATTCTTCATTTGTAAGCTTTTCAAAGCCAGGCTCTAGTTCATTGATGTATTCTACTGCTTTTTTATAGGGTTTAAGCTGCTTTTCAACTTTACGATCCCCATATTTTTGCTTTACGGTTTCAAGCATATTATACGCTCCTCAATTGTATGATTACCGTTTATTAGTATATCACGAAATACTAGTCAATTCACCACTACACCTAGCATTTGGTAGATTTAGGCTGTGGGATTTTTCTGACTTGTGACATTATTCTCTGTAACATTGTGATAATATTCGGGGGATTTTGTAATATAATTGTAACAAAAGAAAGTATGTTCCCTCAAAAAGCTAGAAATATGTCGGATAAGCATTCCTTTTTTCCCAATTTTATCAAAAGATATAGAATTTTTCCGTCATATCGTGCTATCCTTAGACATATGAGAAATGAGACAACCTATGTATTGGAGGAGCATGAATGACAGCTAGATTATTCGTAGGATCGCTTCTTAGTTTTTTGGTTTTGGTTTTATCACCCATGATGGCCCAGGCCGACACAAATTGGGTACAGTTTTCGGACAAGTCAAACGTAGCTATCGACAAAGAATGGACTATAACTTTCAATACACCAATCTCTCAAGACGCAGTAAACAATGAAAATATCTATCTTAGAAGTGTAAGCGGCAAACTAAATCCAGAGCTTACATTAAGCAATGATGGTAAAAAAATCACAGTAAAACCTCCAGAAGGTGGCTATGAGCCTGGCGAGTATTATGCATTATATGTAACACAAGAAGTTACATCTCAGTTGGGTAAAAAGATGGAAAAAGGGTACAAGCAAATGTTCCAAATTGACCCTAATGCAGGTGTATCGGAAGGTGGTTCAGGTTCAGAACCAGATGAAGAGCCTGAAGAAAAAACGGTAATGTCTACTGGAACTGTCACAGCGGACATTCTGAATGTAAGAGAGAAACCGACAGCAAGCAGTAACAAAGTAGGATCTTTAAGTCGTGGAGACACTGTTAAGATTTATGATTTTGAAGATTATTGGGCAGAAATTGAGTACAACGGTAAGACAGCTTATGTCCATAAAACGTATATGAAATTACGTAAAGAAGGTGGCACAGCTGTAGAAGGTCAACGTATCGTAGTAGATGCAGGGCATGGGGATCATGACCCAGGTGCTAATTATGGTGGTGGAATTGAGAAAGAAATTAACTTGGATGTTGCTCAACGTGTAGCAGAAAGGTTAAAAGCACTCGGAGCCACACCAATACTAACTCGTGACAGTGATCGTTTTCTCACACTAGATGGTCGTGTTGAATACGCAAAAGAAATGAAGGCTGATCTTTTCGTCAGTGTTCATACAAACGCAGCGTATAAAGGTGCTGAAGGTTCTGAGGTTTTCTATTCTGCTGAAAAGCTCAGCAACGTTGAAGAAAGCAGAATCCTAGCAACTAAGATCCAAAATCACTTGGTCGACGATGTTGGTATGTATGATCGCGGCGTTAAAAGTGAACGTTTTTATGTGATTCATCATAATACGTTACCAAGCGTCTTGGTTGAACTTGGTTTCGTTACAAATGATGGAGATCGTGCGAAACTTCAATCTGATCACTACCGCAACCTGTTCTCCAAAGCAATTACGGATGGTATCGTTGATTACTTTGAAGAACCAGTGAAATAACTTATAAATTTTCCAGGCATCCTTTGATGGGTGCCTTTTTTATTTACATACCCGCGACGGACATAAATGAAACATACATAAACGAAAAATATAAAAATTTTTAAAAGAAAAATGAAAATTTGCAACTTCAAATTATGTTCTTTCGTCTAATTCACCGATGGGCTTATTCATGTATTTAAGTGAAAAAGGGTCCAATGGTCTATGGAATCTTCGTTTAAATACATAAAAATGAGGTTAAATAATAATACAAATCGGATGTTCTAGACGGGCTCACATTATGGTATAATCTCTTGGGAGCTAAAACCTTGTCTGAATTTAGCTTTCAACAATAGTATTACCTTGTTTTAAAGAGGTATTCAACGGAAATGGAAAGTAATAACTGCTTCAATACATTCAAGAGAGGACATACTAAGAACCGAGGAGGGTCTTCATGGAGTTCAAGGCCTTAATATTTTGTTTTATTGCTTCAATCCTCATCACACCGTTAGTTAAGAAGCTGGCTGTGAAAATTGGAGCTACCGATCAACCTAATCATCGAAAAGTTCACAAGAAACTTATGCCACGTTTAGGTGGCTTAGCTATATTTTTAAGCTTCATCATAGGCATTCTTCTGTTCTTCCCGGATAGTGGATATACATGGCCGGTGGTCATTGGAAGTACAATCATTATTATTACGGGAATTTTAGATGATATGCGTGAATTATCTCCAAAATTGAAAATTGCTGGTCAATTAGCTGCTGCAACAGTAGTTGTAGTAGGTGGCGTGCAAGTTGAGTTCATTAACTTACCTTTCATGGAACAAAAGTTAGAATTTGGTTATTTAAGCATTCCGATTACGATCGTCTGGATTATTGCTATAACAAATGCCATTAACTTAATTGATGGACTTGATGGTTTAGCTGCCGGTGTATCAGCAATTGCATTATTAACGATTTCTGGTATGGCGATTACAATGGGTAACTCATTCGTAGTCATTGTTGGATTTATTACATTAGGAAGTACGTTAGGTTTCCTATTGTTTAACTTTTACCCAGCAAAGATCTTTATGGGTGATACTGGAGCACTCTTTTTAGGATTTATGATTGGTGTTCTATCCTTATTAGGGTTTAAGAACGTTACATTTTTCTCGTTCATTATTCCGATCATTATTTTGGGAGTGCCTATTTCTGACACGATATTTGCAATTGTTAGGCGATTTGTTCAACAAAAGCCTTTATCGTCTCCAGATAAATCACATTTGCACCATTGTTTATTGCGTTTAGGATACAGTCACCCAGAAACGGTTTTAATGATTTATGCTATGGCAGCATTGTTTAGTTTAGCTGCTGTTATCTTTTCACAAGCCACAATGTTTGGCTCCGTGTTTGTATTATTCATTTTACTTTTACTGGTAGAATTAGTGGTAGAGGTTACTGGTTTAGTCAGCCAAGATTACCGACCAATTCTAAACTTAGTAAAAGATTACCGTACAAAACGATAAATTCATTTTTAGCACTGGATTATTATATCCGGTGCTTTTTTATGTCCTAAATAAACTCTTCTCATCCTCTTGTTATGCTCCTCAAAGCTCGAACTTATTCGCTAAAAATTTTCTTATTCTTTTTATTTTAATCTTTTCCCGGGAAATATTTTGTCATAATTTCAATTTCCTATGTCGGAATTATTCGACTGCAAATGAAAATTTAGACAGAATCCTACCAATGTCCTCTATTATTACCGCAATGTACCATATATAATAATAAGAGTAGAATTTCGTCTGAAGAATCATTTGGGGAGGAGCATCAGGATGAAGAAGACAAGCGTGATCCTTTTGAGTTTTGTGATGATGTTGTCACTATTAAGTCCAATAGGTAAGGTGGATGCAGCCACAACCTGGAAGGAACTAGAGAGTAGAATTAATGTTTCCTTGGATAAGGAATTTAAGGTGAATTTTAATGTGGCAATGGATCCTGAAACAATCAATGAGGATACAGTGTATGTGATGAATTATCGTAGTTTCAAGCCGCACCCCGTAGAAACAAAATTATCGGAGGATGGCAAGACCTTGACTGTTTCACCAAAGGAGAACTATACATTGGGTGAAACCTATACATTACATATAAAGCAATCTATCAAGTCAATGAGAGAAAAAAAGATGGAAGAATCTATTAAGTTATCATTCCAAACTTCTAGGGACTTTCAGATTGCTAATATGAATGCTTTGGAAGATTATGAACTTGGAAAATCGTATGACACGCTTACTGAAGCGAAAGAAAATGTTGCAAAAGATGGATCCCAAGTCATCTTGGAAAATGGAGAAGTTGTATGGATGCCAGAAGGTATTGTTCGTACTAGATGGTTTACGCATATTTATGAAGATGAAAATAGGACTTCTGCTATTACATATGTGAATAGCTCAGCTGAAATGCAGTATTTAGATACAGTTGATGATGGGATTATGATTAAGATTGCTGATCAAATTGGGTATGTAAAACCAAGCGATGTGCAACTTGTTCCAAACAAATTTATTGATGGACAATCCTATTATGAAAATGAAGATGGTAAGTTAGTGCACCACATTTATCAAAATGGTGGTTACGTCCAATATACGTACGGGACGGCACCCGATTCGCTGGATGAAGGGGAGAAAGTGTATAGTTGGGATGGAGAAACGTTTGAAGGGAAGGAATATCCTTTCTTTAATCAGTTATCCCTAAGAACAGAAACGCATTATACTGCTGAGGAATTGAATCAGTTTATGAAGCGCTACAGTCCGGATAGTCCTCTTATTGGACTTGGTGATGTATTCATCGAAGCTCAAGAAAAATTCGATGTTAATGGTTTATACCTTCTATCTCACGCAATTCATGAAAGTGCATGGGGGAAGAGTAAGATTGCAAGGGATAAAAACAACTTGTTTGGAATCAACGCAAGTGATGACAATCCTTATGGGAATGCGGATGAGTTCAAGTCTTTAGAATCTAATATCATGTATGTTGCCAAATTTGTATCTGAGAAGTATCTAACACCAGGGAATTTCAGGTATAACGGTGACTTCCTTGGGAACAAGTCAGAAGGTATGAATGTAAAATATGCATCTGATCCTTACTGGGGACAAAAGATCGCAGGGTGGATGTTTAAGGCTGATCAATACTTAGGTTCTAAGGATCGTAGGTTGTTGGACCCTGATTATGAACCTGAAAATACTGAAGATAGTACAGAAGAGTCCACAAACGAAACTACTGAAGAAGATACGAATTCAACAGATGAAAACACTAGTAATTAATATTCAGCTAATAACAACAAGATAAAGACTTATAATGATTTCAGACAATAAAACGGATCAAAAGAAGCTAGCCTACAAATTAATGATAGGCTAGCTTCTTTATTATTGTATAGCTAATGATTATGATTCTTTATCTTGAATAGATTCTTCATCATCTTTGGCGTATGCACTGTCGTCATTTGAACCGTTTTCCAATTCGAGGTGGACCTGAAGCTTTGACATTATATCTGTCACACTTTGATCTTTTAAACGGTAATAATAAATGTCGTCAATATAGGCGTGGTTTCCGTTCAGTTGCATTGTATCAATTTCAACGTTGTTCTTTCTTAAAGCATAGTCATGAAGGGAAACCATTTCCTCGAATTCCATGTTTGTTTTCATGTTTTTTCCGATTGAATCAATGAGAGAACCGTATTTTCCAATTGACTTCATTTTTGAAGCTTCTTGAAAAATCGCCTTCATCAATTCCATCTGGCGTTGACCTCGAGCCATGTCACTATCATATTGACGTGATCGTGCTAGTGCTAACGCTTCTTCTCCATTTAAATGTTGTTGACCTTTTTCGAGTTTTATGGCTCCAGCGACATCGTTACTATTTTTTTCTGATAATTTGAATGGGACATCATATTCAATACCTCCTAAAGCATTTACTGTTTCGATAAAGGCATTGAAATTTAAACGTACGTAATAATCAACAGGGATATTAAACATATTCTCAACTGTTGATACAGCCAGGTCAACTCCTCCGAAAGCGTGCGCGTGTGTAATTTTATCTTTAAAACCTTTTGATGGAATATCTACATAAGAATCACGTGGTATGCTAACCAGCTTAATGGATTTCTCTTTCTCATTAAGTGTAGCTAGAACCATTGCATCTGATCGTGCATTTTCTATATTTCGAACGTCACTATCATCGATACCTAAAAATAGAATGGAAATATTATCATAGTTCGGATCAACAACCTCATCACGTTTTGTTGACTTATCGCCACGATTTAATTCTTGTTGAGCTTGATCGGTTACCGTTTTAGCTTTATTCGTAAGATACATACCATAGCCAGCTGTAGCTCCAGCTGCAAGTAAGAAAAGAACAAGGAAAGACCATAGAATGATTCTCTTCTTTGAGGCCTTTTTAGTTTTCATGAGTTATTCTCCTTTGTGGTCAGGCGGTATATCGATCTCCATGTAGGAAACCTCACCTTGATTGATTTCAACCTGATCATGCGTTAGATCAACCATCCATGTCGTGAATTCCTCTTCTTCTCCCTCTTCCACATATATATCTAATTCCACATTTTCAAGGTATTCAATCCTTTTTAGTATGTAAGAGCTTGAACGAAGTTGGTTTTCAACTTTACCCAAAAGGTTATAGTCGGCTTTTACAATCATGGATCTCATAAGCTGACGCTTTACTATACCTGTCGTATTTAAGGCTTCAGATGTTGCGCTCCCATAAGCACGAATTAGGCCACCTGCGCCTAGTTTAATACCACCGAAATAGCGGGTAACAACCACTGCGGTATCTTTTAGGCCTTTTTTCTTTAATACTTCAAGCATAGGTACTCCTGCTGTCCCGCTAGGCTCACCATCATCATGAGCTTTTTGAATTTGGTCATTTTCCCCTATTAGATAGGCTGAACAATTATGGGTGGCATCATTATGCTTTTTTTTAATTTCTTGAATAAATTCTTTTGCTTCTTCTTCAGTTTCTGTTCGTTTTACATATCCAATAAATCGAGATTTCTGAATCGTAATCTGCTCCGATCCTTCTCCTTTAACGGTTAGATAGCTATTTAACATCTTGCATTCTACCTCCTAAAACTTCATTATAATGTTACGGGGATGAATCAGCAAACGAATTCTTAAAGAGTTACGTACGCTTAAACAAAATAAAAAAAACAAGAAATTTGGATGAGCATAAGCTTGTAGACCTATCCTAAATCCACAACTTCCGAAATTTTTATTGTTAATAAATAGTTTTTTTTTCGAATAACCCCCAAAAATTATCATGGGTCAAACGAATGAGTATGTGAACATAGATGGAGGAGACGTTTTATGTCTGAGTCTAAAATTGGTGAAAAAGCACTTGATTCGATCATTCAAGAAATGGTTGATGTAGTGACAAACAGTAAAGATGAAATCTTCCAAATAGGCGAGCAATCTCGGACAGAGTTTGAACAGCTAAGTTCAGAGTTGAATGATACGAAAAAACAAGTTATTGAAATGATTGATGAGGGAGATAAACTTGAACGTCAGGTTCGATTTTCCCGTATGCGCCTTTCCGAGGTTAGTAAGCATTTTGATAAGTACTCTGAAGCTGAAATACGTGAAGTGTATGAACAAACTCACCAACTTCAAATGCAGCTTTCTGTAAAACGAGAAAAAGAAAAGCAGCTACGAGAGAAACGGGATGACCTTGAGCAACGCATTAGACGTCTTTCTCAAACAGTAGATAAAGCAGATGCCCTTGGTGGCAAAATATCTGTGGTTCTCAATTACTTAAATGATGACTTTAAACAAGTATCTGAAGCACTTGAGGATGCTCGAGAAAAGCAGGCTTTCGGACTGCAAATCATTGAGGCTCAAGAAGAGGAACGTAGACGTTTGTCTAGGGAAATTCATGACGGTCCTGCTCAAATGCTTGCAAACGTCATGCTTCGCTCTGAGTTAGTGGACAGAACCTTCCGTGAGAGAGGTGTAGATGAGGCGTTAAAAGAAATTAAGGATGTGCGGAAAATGGTCCGTTCAGCCCTGTATGAAGTTCGTCGCATCATTTATGACCTACGACCAATGGCTTTGGATGACTTAGGACTCGTTCCAACATTAAAAAAATACTTAGCAACAGTAGAAGAGTATAATAGTCTCCAGATTGAATTCTCCTCACAAGGAGAGGAGAAGCGTCTAGACTCCAAATACGAAGTTGCTTTGTTTCGTTTAGTTCAGGAAGCCGTTCAAAACGCTTTGAAACACGCTGAAGCTAAAACGATTCAAGTGAAATTTGAATTGAAACGTAATAATGTAAACATTGTAGTAAAAGATGATGGAAAAGGTTTTGATACCAATCAGAAAAAGGAAAAATCCTTTGGTATCGTTGGGATGAAAGAACGCATTGAAATGCTTGATGGAGAGATCTCTATTGATTCAAGTATTGGAGAAGGTACTGTTATCATGATCCAGGTCCCATTGAATCAGTAGATATTGGAAATGTTGTATTCTTCTATATTCTTGTACCTATTTATATTATAATGGGTATATCAGATGAGATAAGGGGATCAACAAACATACACAAGCGACTATTTGGGCGGGTTTAAAGACTTATGAGGGTTTGAAACCTAGCACCAAAAGGGAAATAAACAATAATGAACAATGGAATTCATTGGATATGGGAGGCTTAACCATGACCACCAGCATTGTATTAATTGATGATCATAAATTATTCCGTGAAGGAGTAAAAAGAATACTAGAGTTTGAACCAAGTTTTAAAGTTGTAGCAGAGGGTGACGATGGGGATTCAGCTACGAAACTAGTTGAAGAACACAGTCCTGATGTTGTATTAATGGATATCAACATGCCACAAGTAAATGGCGTGCAAGCTACAGCTGAGCTTATTAGTCAGTTTCCAAATCTGAAAGTTATTATTCTATCAATCCACGATGATGAAAACTATGTAACCCACGCACTTAAGACAGGTGCACAAGGTTATCTTTTAAAAGAAATGGATTCAGATGCCTTAATTGATGCGATTAAAGTTGTAAGTGAAGGCGGATCTTATTTACATCCAAAAGTAACGCATAACTTGGTAAAAGAATATCGCCGCTTAGCAGATGAGGGTACAGGTAGTTCTCAAGCTGAGAACACGATTGAATATCGCAAACCATTACACCTACTAACTCGTCGTGAGTGTGAAGTTTTACAACTTCTAGCTGATGGAAAGAGTAACCGTGGTGTAGCAGAAGCTCTTTTCATTAGTGAAAAGACCGTTAAAAACCACGTAAGTAACATTCTGCAAAAAATGAACGTTAACGACCGTACTCAAGCTGTTGTTACAGCTATTAAAAACGGTTGGGTTGAAGTTTTTGCAAATTAATATGATGAAAGACTCTAGAAATGAAAGTTTTCTAGGGTCTTTTTTATGTTTTAAGTAAAATAGGATCAGTGAAAATCAAAGAATCGGTTGGTGCATTTGTTATTAAGTTCATGTACAATTAAGATACATTTACATAATTTTTCATAAATTATCGTCATAACATGATATAAAACAAGTTGGTTTTCAAAACCAATCGAACTATTACTTAACCAAGGGGTACGATATCTATGAAAACAGCAATTGTTACAGATAGTACAGCTTACATACCAGAAGATGTACGTAAACAACATCACATTCATATGATTCCACTTAGCGTGCTATTTGGAAATGAAAGTTACAAAGAGGAAGTCGACATTTCAACTGAAGACTTTTTTGATATGTTACGAAAGTCAGACGAGCTTCCGAAAACATCACAGCCTTCTATTGGAATGTTCCAAGAATTATATGAAAACTTAAGCTTAAAATATGATGCGGTCGTTAGTATTCATTTATCAAGCGGCATTAGTGGAACCTATCAAACATCGACGACTGCTGGAGAGATGACAGAAGATCTTGATGTCTACACATTTGATTCAGAAATTAGCTGTATGGCTCAAGGATTTTATGTGCTTGAGGCAGCTGAGATGGCGAATAACGGAGCTACACCTGATCAGATCATGTCTAGATTAGAAGAGATGAAAAATTCCTTACAAGCTTACTTTATGGTAGATGATTTAACAAACCTTCACCGTGGAGGGCGCTTGAGTGGAGCTCAGGCTGTTGTAGGAAGCCTATTGCAAGTGAAGCCTGTTCTTCATTTTGTGGATACGAAGATTGTTCCGTTTGAGAAAATCCGTACACGTAAGAAAGCTTTGAAGCGTGTAAAGGGATTGTTTGAAGAAGTGGCCGCTGAAGGCGAACCAATGAAAGCTACGATTATCCATGCGAATCGTGAAGCTGAAGGTCAGGAAATTTTAGAAGAGCTTCAAGAGCAATATCCACACGTTGAATTTGTGTTAAGTTATTTCGGTCCTGTTATTGGCACACACTTGGGTGAAGGTGCTATCGGGATTGGTTGGTATAAAAAATAAACTTCTAAGAGACGTCATGCTGGGTATAGGCATGACGTTTTTATATCTCTGAAAGGAGTGTGAACTTATTGAAGTTTGATCAGTTTATATCCTCGCTTTATTCTTACTATAACTCCTCGTTTGATTGGATCCCCTCTACTGTTAAAGATCATTCACCAAATGGATATCCCACCCTAAGCGGTAAACTCTTACTAGAAAAAGAAGTTGATATGAATAAGGAAGAGAAAGAAACGCTTTTGTCAAAAGGTTTATTACAGCGAGTTCCTGTTATAGAAGAGCATGTTTGGGGTTACCTGTGTCGCCGCTGCGGAAACAAGAAGAGAAGATGGTTTGCTGGCTTGCCTTGTGGTTGTGAGAAAGAGTGCGTTTATTGTCGGAAGTGTATTGAAATGGGAAGGGTTTCGAGTTGTTCTCAGTTTTTGGTATGGACCGGTTCTGAATCTAAATGGGAGAGAAGTGGG
Source organism: Pontibacillus sp. HMF3514 (assembly GCF_009858175.1). Taxonomy (GTDB): domain Bacteria; phylum Bacillota; class Bacilli; order Bacillales; family BH030062; genus Pontibacillus. The sequence continues at coordinate 3,303,627 of NZ_CP047393.1, read as the reverse complement.
CAAATTCTAAAATGGAATGGGGAGCTCACCTATTATCAAAAGAGAGCTTCAGATGAAATAAGGAGTGCGATAGATTCCAAGAATGATCTCCTAGTGTGGGCGGTTTGTGGCGCAGGGAAGACGGAGATGTTGTTTGAGGGTCTTGCTCACGCACTGGCGGAAGGAAAGAGAGTTTGTGTTGCTACTCCAAGGGCTGATGTTGTAAAAGAGTTATTTCCTCGCTTTCGGGAGGTGTTTTCTTATGTAAACATGGTGTCCCTTTATGGAGGGAGTCAATATGTTGATGAAGGAGCCCAACTTGTATTATCTACCACTCACCAATTACTAAGGTATGCCAGGGCTTTTGATGTTTTAATTATTGATGAAGTTGATGCATTTCCTTTTTATGCGGACACTTCTCTTTTGTGGGCCTCGAGACGTGCTAAAAAAATAGACGCTGCCACAATTTACTTAACAGCTACTCCTCGTATTCGATTTAAAATACTTTCTAAACTGAAAAAGCTTCAGACTGTATTTGTTCCTCAACGGTTTCATGGTCACCCTCTACCTGTACCACGATTTGTTTCATGTTTTGGTTGGAAATCCTCTCTTGATAAAAATACCTTACCAAGAAAATTTAAAAGATGGTTAGACGAAAAAGAAGTGGGAGGGAGGCGTATTCTTGTTTTTGCTCCTACAATCGCTTTGGCTGAGCAATTGGCTGATCTCATTCCAGGTGGAGTCTATGTTCATAGTGAAGACGAGAACCGTGAAAAGAAAGTTCAGCAATTTCGAAATCTAGAGATATCTATTCTTATTTCCACAGCTATATTGGAAAGAGGTGTAACGTTCCCTTCAATCGATGTAGCTGTATTCCATGCAGGTCATCGGAATTTTGATGAAGCGGCTTTAGTACAAATTGCAGGAAGAGCTGGTCGGAGTGCCAATGATCCTAATGGAGATGTTGTGTTTTTTCATGATGGGAAATCAGAAGCGATGGTAGAAGCAAGATACTCGATTCTAAACATGAATGATCTAGCTAGGAAGGGAGGGCGATAACATGCATTGTTTATGGTGTGATCAGAAAATTCTTCCTAAAGTTACATGGTTAACCTTTTTGACTCCTCAAAAAATAGAAGTTCTGTGCGAAGAATGTAAGGGAAAGTTTTCTTTTATTACGGGGTCAGTTTGTATTCGGTGTAATCGCCCTATGGATGATAAGGGGAAAACCTGTTATGACTGTGAGCGATGGATTGCACAGAATCCCTTTCTGGAATCAAACATATCCGTATTTGAATACAATTCATTTATGCAAGAAGTCATTTCGAAATGGAAATATCGAGGAGATTATGTTTTAGCGGAACTTTTTCGGGAAGAAGTACAACAACGTTTTGAAGAAGCCTTTAGTGATTTGGACGGTCTAATTGTAGTTCCGATTCCTTTGAGCGAAGAGAGGCTACAAGAAAGAGGGTTCAATCAAGCTGAAGCTATTGCTAGTTTTGTTAACGCTCCATCAGAAAATGCAATTAAACGTATCCACACTGAAAAGCAATCAAAAAAGTCTCGAAAAGAGAGGATGACTTCCGCTAATCCTTTTCAAATTGAGAAGCCTCAGCGTAGCACTATCGTATTAATTGATGATATTTACACAACAGGCCGCACACTACATCATGCTGCCGAGGTACTTAAATCAAGTGGTGCACCAGAGGTTTATTCTTTTACACTTGTTCGAGGGTAACCTTAATTCTTAGAGCCCCCTTTTTTATTCGATTCTTTTGACGATATAATAGATAAAGATGAATTAAGGGGGAGACTAAAGTGGGAGAGTTAGCAAATTGCCCGCGTTGTAACGCTTTATTCGTGAAAAGTGTAAAGAGCATTTGTGACGCATGTTATAAAAAAGAAGAGGATGCTTATGATTTGGTCTATAAATTCATAAGTAAAAAGAAAAATCGCACATCATCCATTGATGAGGTTGTAGAAGCAACAGGTGTTGAGAAGGATCTTGTACTGAAGTTTGTAAAAGAAAAACGCTTGCGTGCAGGGGACTTTCCAAACCTAACGTATGATTGTGAAAAGTGTGGGGCGCCGATACAAGAAGGGAAAATCTGCAGTAGCTGTGCTTCAGGCATTCAAAACGACCTTGAAAGAGAAAAGAATATAGAAGAAGTTCAACAAAAAACTAGCCGTGACAGAAGTCACACCTATTATTCAGTAGGGAATTTTAAAGGAAAGTCTTAAACATTTCTTTTCCCTGCCGATATTACGGGTAGATGTAGTTGCGGCGTTTAAAAAGGGAAAGAGGTGACTGAAATGAAAATTCATGGTCCTAACCAAACGAATTTCAACCCTTACAAAAAGCAAATTCAAAAGCAACAAGAGAACCAAAATACAAATTCACTTAAAGATAAAGTAGAAATCTCCAACAAAGCGAAGCAAATGCAGGAGATGAACAAGGCTCAAGCAGCACGAAAAGAGCATATTGAGGAAATTAAAAATAAGGTTGATGCTGGAGAATACCAAGTTGATGCCAATAAGACAGCTGAGAAAATGATAGACTTCTGGACGAACCGCTAAAGGAGGGCATGATTCATGTCCACTCAACCTATTACAGAATTAATGGATAAGCTTTGTTCCTTGCATCAAAGCTTATTGACATTATCTCAAGAAAAAACAGAAGCTCTTAAGAAGGGGAATACTGAGGAGCTTCAAGCGATTATTGTAAAAGAGCGTAAGCATGTTCAAGCTATCGGTCAGCTGGAGACAAAGCGTGAGCAGCTAGTTTCAGAGTGGTTTGCGAATCAAGGGGTTAATGGAGAGGAACAAACCATTACGATAATGCTTGAAAACATCACGAGTGATCAAGAAAGACAAGCTTTACAAGAACAATTTGAACGATTAGTCATAATCCTTGCTGATTTAAAGCAGCAAGAGAAGCTGAACCAAGAGCTCACTCAACAATCGTTACAATTTATTGATATGTCTTTAGATATGATTCAACCGTCCATGAAAAATTTGAATTATGGGCGACCTAATAAAAAGCAAAGTGATAGCGGGAATCGGCGGTCTGTATTTGACTCCAAAGCCTAACGAGAGGGGAATTCAACCATGTCATCAACATTTAATGGTTTAGAGGTAGCGAAGAGAGCGTTGTTCACTCAACAATCAGCGTTACAAACAACAGGACATAACATATCCAATGCGAATACACCGGGGTATTCACGGCAGCGTGTTAACTTTGAGCAAACCGCCCCATTCCCGCCTTCATCACGAAATCGTCCTGAGATTCCAGGTCAAGTAGGTTCAGGTGTGCAAGCAGGTTCAGTTCAGCGTGTACGTGAGGAATTTCTTGACGTGCAATTTCGAGGCGAAAACAGTAAACAGGGGTATTTTGATTCATTAACCAATGCTATTAATAAGATGGAAGAAATCATGAATGAGCCAACTGAACAAGGGTTATCAAAAACGATGGATCGTTTTTCGAATGCTCTTCAAGATTTATCAGATAACCCACAGGATGCAGGTGCTCGCTCTGTTGTCCGTCAGCGTGGAGCCTCTGTAGCTGAGACATTCAATTACATATCAAACTCACTCAGTACGATTCAAAAGGACTTGAAAAATGAAACGAATGTAACCGTAAAAGATATTAATTCAACGCTAACCCAAATCAAAAATTTAAATAAACAGATTGGTGAAATAGAACCAAATGGTTATTTACCTAATGATTTATATGATGAACGTGACCGACTAATTGATGATCTATCTAACATGGTTAATGTAGATGTATCTTATACCTCTAATGGTGGTAAGGCAATGGCACAAGGGCAGGTTTCTATTCAACTTGCCGATGAAACCGGTAAGCCTATGAGTCCTCAAGTTTCTTTACTAGACGGGGAGAATATGAATAAAGTCGGAGTAACCTATAATGAGACAATGGGACAGACGCTTGTTGATGAAATTCAAGTTGGAGGTCAAAGCTTTAGCTTTGATGAATTTGAATCACAGGGGAAGCTTAAAGGACTTGTGAGATCAATGGGATATATGGGAGATAAACCTCAAGTAGAGGCTTTCTCCGTCTCTACATCTTTTAGTAAGGTTGATGACATTACAGCAAGTGATTTAGATGCTGGTTCCACAATTACAATTAAAGGAACTAGTACTGTGGACGATGGAGATCCGCCCTATGAACAAGGAGAAACTGCGACCATCACGATTGAGGATGGAATGTCTCTTCAGGATTTAACCGATGCGATTAATAATGAAACAGAAAACACAGGTGTTGTTGCTGAAATAGTACCTGCAACTGGAGAACCAGGTGCAGATGTAACACCTAAACGTTTAGTGCTTAAAACTGAGCACGTTGGGAAAGAAGCCTCCCTTTCTGTTTCTGGTACTGCAGCTAAATCTTTAGGGATTCAAGGAGAAACAGATGGGTCTAATGAAGCCAAAGGAATTTATGCTGATATGTTACAAAACCTGGACGATATGGCTTTTGCTTTTACTGAAGAGTTTAATCGGGCGCATCGTGAAGGTTACAACTTGAAGAACTTAGAGGATAACGAAAATCCTAAAACACCAAACTTCTTTACGCTTGGGCAAGGCTCTTATGAAGGCATAGGAGCAGCTAATTCAATGAGTATCTCAAAAGAAATTCAGCAATCTACTGATAACATTGCAGCAGCTCAAGAAGCAGAAGGTGAAGGACGAGCTTATATTGGTAACGGAGATAATGCTCGCGACTTAGCAAATGTAAGAAATGTTTCATTAGAGGAGCTTGGAAAGAAAACTAGCGTGTCTTCATTCTATGAATCTATAATCGGGGATATGGGTGTTCAATCTCAGGAGTTTCGTCGATTAGAAGATAACTCAAGCACATTGAAACAGTCAGTGGAAGAACGAAGACAATCAGTAAGTGGTGTTTCACTTGATGAAGAAATGTCAAATATGATCAAGTTTCAGCACGCTTATAATGCAGCAGCAAGAAATATGACAACAGTAGATGAAATGCTTGATAAAATCATTAACGGCATGGGCCGAGTAGGAAGGTAGGTGAATAATTCATGCGCGTAACCCAATCAATGCTTTCTAATAACATGCTTCGTAACATTAGTAACAGTTACGAACGAATGGGAAAATATCAGGAACAATTATCAACTGGAAAAAAGATTCAGAAACCATCTGATGACCCTGTAGTAGCAATGAAAGGTATGAATTATCGTACAGAGCTCAATAATATTGAACAATATAAACGTAATATGAACGAAGTGCATAACTGGATGGATAACTCTGATGCATCGTTGGATAAGGCAACCAAAGCGCTTCAACGATTAAGGGAGCTCGCTGTACAGGGGAGTAATGGAACCTATGAAGAGGAGCAGCGGAAGAATATAGCCTCTGAGGTTAAACAAATTAAAGAACACTTAGCTGATGTTGCGAACACCAAGGTTAATGATAAGTATATTTTTAATGGGACCAGTACTTCCGAGCCACCGGTAGAATTAGATGATAATGGTGAAGTTCTTTCTACTTCTACAAATGGAAACCCTGTAAAAATTGAAGTTTCTAAGGGTGTTGAACTACCAACTAATATTAATCCAGAGAATGTTTTTTCAGAAAAATTATTTAAAGATATCGATAATTTTGTAGATCGATTAGAAGGTACTGGTGATGGTGACTACGACGCTTCCATATCTGATTTAGATGTCCATATTAAAAATGTTGTAAATGAACGAGCGGATCTAGGAGCTCGTATGAACCGAGTAGAACTGATTGAAGACCGTCTAAGCACCCAAGAAATTATTACTACGGCTAACCTTTCTGATAACGAAGATGCAGAAATGGAAAAAGTGATAACAAATTTAAAAACCCAAGAAAGTGTACACCGCGCAGCACTAGGTGTAGGCGCTAGAATTATTCAACCATCCTTAATGGATTTTCTTCGATAAGCTATCTGTTGATCAGATAGCTTTTCTTATACGTTAAGTTAATAAATAGTGAGGTGATGGTTCTTTGGACTTTCCTCAGGTCAAAATAAAAACAACGGACGCCAAAATTGGCCTTAATACACAAAATGGACAATTGAAAATGAAACAACCTAAAGCAGAAGTGAGTATACAACAACCAAAGGCTGATCAAACTATTAAACAACACCCTCCTAAGCTAACGATTGATCAGTCAAATGCTTGGAGTAACCTGGGATTAAAAAGTATTTTTGAACGGTCAAGAGATACTGCACAGCATGCTAACCAAACACATATGGAGAACTTAGGGAAAATGTCTCAAGAAGGCGATGAACTGATGAAAATTGAAAGAGGCGGTAATCCAATTGCATCTCAAGCAAAGCAAAATGCTGTGTGGGATTTTGATTATAAGCCGGGAGAAATGCCTGTTTATGATCTTGTTTCATTAACCTATGAACCAGGGCGAGCAGATATTAGTACTAAGCTTAATAAACCTATTATTGAAGCCACGCCAATGAAGCCGCAATTCCAGTATGAGCATGGTAATGTGTCTGTGCAAACAGAGCAATATTTTGATATTCAAATTGATGTGGAGAACTTAAAGTATAAAGGGACGCAAGGTTTTGAAATTACAATTTAGGTAGGGAAGGCTGTCTTATGAAAATAAATACGAAATTTTTTGGTGAAGTTGAAATTAATGAAGAAAATATAATAGAGTTTCCAAATGGAATTCCAGGATTTGAGGAAGAAAAGAGATTTGTTTTGTTAGATATTAACGAAGGCGCTATCTATCACTCATTACAGTCCGTGGATAATCCAGAGGTAGCATTAGTCGTAACCAATCCATATGTTTTCTTTCACGATTACGAATTTGATATAGACGAAAATACAATTAATCTATTAAGCATAAATAGTAAAGAAGATGTGATGGTTCTCTCCGTTTTAACACTAAAAGATCCGTTTAAACATACAACCGCAAACCTGCAGGCACCGATTATTCTTAACTTTACCACAAGAAAAGCGAAGCAATTAATTCTCCATGATACAAATTATCAAACAAAACAACCGATCATTGTCGAAGGAAAGGATGTGGAGTCAGATGCTAATTCTAAATCGTAAAGTAAATGACTCCATACAAATTGATGATGATATAGAAGTGAAAATCATCTCTATAGAGGGAGATCAAGTGAAAATAGGAATAGAAGCACCAAAGTCCATTGATGTATTTCGTAAGGAAATATACTTGAAAATCCAAGAGGAAAATGAAGAAGCGAGCAACACAACAGCTGATTTAATAAATCTATTAAAAAGTACCGAAAAAGACTAAACAATACTAGAGGGATACCGATATTAAAAATGTAACGCCACAGTACAAAAGGCGGCCGACTTTTGTAAAGATGGCAAAAAATACTTAACAGGCGTCACAGGGACGTGAGCCTTAAAATTCAAGGAGGAATTTTATTATGCGTATTAATCACAATATAGCGGCGTTGAACACTCATCGTCAGCTTTCACAAGCGAACAATGCAAACCAACAATCTATGGAAAAACTATCTTCAGGTCTTCGTATCAACCGTGCAGGTGACGATGCAGCTGGTCTTGCAATCTCAGAGAAAATGCGTGGTCAGATTCGCGGATTAGAGCAAGCACAAACTAACGCACAAGATGGTATTTCAATGATTCAAACAGCAGAAGGTGCTTTGAATGAATCGCACAGTATCCTTCAGCGTATGCGTGAACTATCCGTTCAATCTGCCAACGACACGAACACAGCTAGTGACCGTGCAGAACTTCAAAAAGAGGTTGACCAACTATCTCAAGAACTTTCACGTGTCGGTGATAACACTGAATTTAACACGCAGAATCTATTAGATGGATCTTTTGAAGGGACTTTTCAAATTGGGGCTAACGAAGGTCAAAATCTTGACTTAGAAGTTAGTGATATGCGTGGGTTTAGTCTTGGTGTTGCCGGTGAAGCTAATTTTGAAGAAACAGTATCAGTAGCTGACTCAACTGCTACTGACTTTGCTGATGGTACTTATACTGTAGATGGAACTGATTTAAAAGATGCAGATGGAAACGTGGTTGCGACTTCGACTGATAATAAAACATTTACAGGAGCAGGTACTAACGGTGATACAATAACTTTTTCTCAAGAAATTACTGAAGGGCCTGTAAAAGTAGATGGTGGAGATGTAACAGCTACCGCAAGTTTCGATAACACAGGTTTAGAAGCAGGAGATTATACTATTAATTTTGCCACAGGCGCATCGACTATTGAAGATAGTAATGGTAATACAATAGCAACTTCTACAAACGATCAGGACTTTACAAACGCTGATGGAGATCCAGTATTGTCGCTTGATGCAGCAGCTACAGCAGATATGGATATTAGCGTTGGCGGTATTGATATCTCAAGCCAATCCGCAGCTGATTCAGCAATCACAAAGATCAATGACGCAATCGAATCTGTATCTTCCGAGCGTTCAAAGCTTGGTGCAGTTCAAAACCGTTTAGATCATACTATTAATAACTTGGGTACATCTTCTGAAAACCTAACTGCTGCGGAATCTCGTATCCGTGACGTAGATATGGCGAAGGAAATGATGAACCAAACTAAACAAAGTATTCTTTCTCAAGCATCTCAATCTATGCTTGCTAAGGCTAATCAACAGCCTCAAGGGGTACTTCAATTACTACGTTAATATTCATTTATTTAAAGGCCTTAGTTTAAACTAAGGCCTTTTTTATATTATAAAACTAAAAAAATAGTGATATGTATCCTCCTTAACCATTTTATACTTAATGATGTACACCTTAGATATCCCCATTTTAACCCCTAAGTATTTTCATATATGTTATAAAATAACTGTGAAACATGTCGATATATATAACAGTAATTATCTACTGAAATTTAGGAGATTAAAAATGAAAATTTCACATAATCTATCAGCAATAAATGCACATCGTAGGTTTAATAACAATTCTCTTAGAATGTCAAATAACATGGAGAAGCTTTCTTCAGGTCTTCGTATCAATCAGGCAGCTGATGATGCAGCCGGTTTAGGAATTTCAGAAAAGATGCGGGGACAGATTCGTGGTTTGAAACAGGCAGAAAGAAATGTTCAAGATGGCACTTCACTGGTTCAAGCAGCGGAGGGTGGGTTAAATGAAGTTCATTCGACCATTCAAAGAATCAGGGAATTGGTTGTACAAGCAAGTAACGATACATATTCGAGTAATGACCGCAAAGAAATAAAAGAAGAGATTGATCAACTTAAAGGTGGTATTGATAATATAGCTAATAATACCGAGTTTAATACGATTCCTCTTTTGAACCGGACAAAGGATAGCAACGCGGTTGGGGAAGTAACCGTTATTGATGGATCGGAAACTCAGCTTACATCTGACTCCAATTACGATACTCAGCCAAGTTGGGTGAATGGAAAGATTGCTTTTAACCGAAACTCTGATATTTATTTAATGGATTCTGACGGAACAAATCAAATATTATTCGCTACCGATGCCAGCCAACCTGCCATCTATGAAGATGGTAGTAAAATTGCATATGTTCGAAATGATGGAAACCTGTATTATTCCAATAGTGATGGGTCCGGAGAAGTTCAGTTAACTACCACTTCAGATGTTAATTTTGATTCTACTTTCGGTTCAGCACTTGCATGGAAACCAGATGGAAGTGAACTGGTTTTCAAAACATCAAGTGGTATTGATAGAGTATCAATAAGTAATCCTTCTGATCGTAATACTATTATTTCTGATAGCGGTGTTTCTTCTCCTTCCATCTCCCCGGATGGAGATAAGATGGTTTATGAAAAATCAGATGGGATTTATATTGCAAATACTGATGGGACTGGTAGTGTGAAGTTAAATGATAGTGGTTCAGGTGCTACCTTTTCACCTGATGGTACTAAAATTGCATTCAGTGATTTTTCATCTGAAACATCCGATGAGGAGATATTTGTGATGAATGTAGATGGTACTGAAATTACAAACTTAACAGGTCCTATGGCAACAGCCTCTTCACATAATCATAATATATATCCTTCGTGGTCGCCAGATGGAAACTTTATTTCATTCCATTCTGATAATGTAGATGACCCAAGTACATCAGGGGATATATGGACGGTTGAAGTGAGTAGCGGTACCTCTGGTGCTAATCATATGGAAGGGAATATGCTGAAATTACATGTGGGCGCTAATTCTAAGCAGAACTTTGATGTTATTCTAACAGACGCTCGAACTTCTGCTCTTGGTTTAAACAAAGTAAATGTTTTGAACAACAAACAAGCAGGAGAATCTCTAAATATTATAGATCAAGCAATACAAACAATTTCTTCAGAACGCTCTAAATACGGAGCCTATCAAAATGCCTTTGAACATATAAATAATAATCTACAAAACTATAATGAACAGTTAACGACCTCTGAATCACGAATCCGTGATGTAGATATGGCGAAAGAAATGATGAAGCAAACCAAAAACTCAATTCTTTCTCAAGCTTCTCAAGCAATATTTGCACAAGCAAACCAAACTTCACAAGGGGTAGTTCAGTTACTACGGTAAATTTAAATAATGTTCTTAATAAATTTCCTTAAGGAGTAAACGTCTCAAAGAAAGAGATTCTAGTTAGATCTAGGGTCTCTTTCTTGTTTACTTGTGTGTGCTATACGAGGATTATTCTATGATATTTATTAAGGTTCTTTTTATGAATTACATATATTACGGTTTTAGTATCATTCTAATTTCTTAACTGAAGATAATAGATTCTCTCTATTCTGCTTTCTTTAAATTAATACAAACTTTATTTGGGATTGGTTACTATATAGGCTACTTTCTGTGAAAAAAACTTAAATTAGGCTTATATACAACCGATATAAACATAAAGATGTGAGGAGGAGTTGGAAGCGATGGATGTGGGGAATATCTTATCTGGATCCCAACTTCTGCAAAGGGCTGAGCGCATCGAGGAACATACAACATCATATGCAGAAACGAGATCTGAATTAAAAAATGACACAAAAGCTTCGCCACAAGAAACGGCACTAGTTACCAAAGAAGTAGATAGAGATGAAGCGAAAAAAATAGTAGAGAGTATGAATGAATTCTTAGGTCCAACGAGAACGGAGCTAGCGTTTAAATTTCATGATAAACTGGAAGAATATTATGTTTCGATTGTAAATCCAGAGACAGATGAAGTGATTAAAGAGATCCCTCCAAAAAAGTTATTGGACATGTATGCAGCCATGGCTGAATTTATGGGCTTTATCGTTGATGAAAAAGTATAGGTGGTGGAATGAATCATGCGTATTGGTGGTTTAGCGTCTGGAATGGATATTGATAAACTCGTAGGCGACTTGATGAAGGTAGAGCGAATGCCTTTAAACAAGATGGAACAGGAGAAGACTTTACTTACTTGGAAACGTGATGCTTATCGTGATGTAAATAAACAGCTTTTTGAATTAGAGAATATGGCTATGGATATGAAACTTCAAAGATCTTTTAATAGTAAAAGTACCAGTTCTTCAAATTCCTCAGCAGTAACAGCTACTGCAACACCCAATGCAGATAATGGGAATTACCAAGTAAATGTAACACAGATGGCAACAACAGCTTATAACTTCAGTGAAAGTAAACTATCAGCAACTAATTCTAAAATTGATCCTGATGCAAGTTTAGAAAGTCAGGAAGGGAATTTCAAAAATGCAATTGAGTATGGGAGTTTTGAAATCAAAACATATGGTGAAGATGGACAATCTACAACCGAATCCTTTGAAGTAACGAAAGATAAGTCATTAAATGATGTGTTAAGTGAAATAAGTGACTCTGGGCTTGGTGTGAGAGCCTTTTATGAAGAAAGCTCTGATCAGGTAATGATTGAAAGAACAACAGAAGGAAACTTCAATGATACCGAATTTTTGGGAGCTGAAATTGGGTTTAATGGATCTACTGCGCCCTTCTTAGCTAACACATTAGAGATTAAAAATGGAGAAAAACAAACAGACGGTACCTGGAAATTAAATGAAAAAGGAGGAGATGATGCTGTTTTCACCTATAATAATGGGATTGAAATCACAGCGCACAAAAATGAGTACACTTTAAATGGTGTGACCTTTGAAATGAAGAGTACTGGATCTGCAACGATTAATGTTAGTAATGATGTAGATTCGGCTATGGATAAAATAACTGGTTTTATAGAAAAGTATAATGAAGTTATAGAAAATTTAAATAAACAGGTGAATGAGCAGGAAAATCGTGACTACGACCCTTTGACTGAAAAACAAAAAGAGTCCATGGAAGAGAAACAAATTGAGATGTGGGAGGAACAGGCTAAGAAAGGGTTACTCCATAGTGATTCCACCATTCGTAATGCGTTGTTTGAGATGAGAAATGAATGGTATGAAAGTGTAGATACATCAGGGCAATTTTCTCAGCTATCTGAGATCGGAATTGAAACGTCATCGAACTATCGTGACGGCGGTAAACTTATTATTAATGAGAATAAGCTTCGTCAAAAATTAACAGAAGACCCAGATTCCGTTTCAAAGCTCTTTACAGGGGAAGGTAACACGGAAGGAATTGCTGATAAGTTAAAAAGCACATTAAATGAAACAGTAAAATCAGTGGAACGTAAAGCTGGTAAAGCTTCTAGTGTACCTACAACCTATACAATAGGTAGAGATATTGTGGATGTAAACTCTGAGATGAAAGCTTTCCAGGACCGTCTCAATCAGATTGAAGACCGATATTGGAGTCAGTTTACCCAAATGGAAAAAGCTATTCAAAAAATGAATTCCCAATCTGCTCAGCTGATGCAAATGGGTTAATTGAAGAAATAAGTAAGGAGTGTTTGGAAACATGTCAACACAAGCCTACCAAGCCTATCAAAATAATTCTGTAGAGACCGCATCTCCAGGCGAGTTAACGCTTATGTTATATAATGGATGCCTGAAGTTTATTAAACTTGCGAAGAGAGGCATAGAAAATTCGGATTATGAATTAAAGAACACCAATATTCAAAAAGCGCAAAAGATTATCCAAGAACTCATGGTTACGATGAATCCGGACTACTCCATAACAGAAGAAATTATGCCTCTATATGATTACATCAATCGTAAGCTTATGGAGGCCAACATAAAAAACGATATATCTATGTTAGATGAAGCAGCTGAAATGGTGACCGAATTCCGTGATACATGGAAAGAGGTTGTCAAACAAACTCGTCAACAGAAATTCGGTGCAGGTGGGAATGCCTAATGAACCAGATTGAAACGCTTCATGATGTAACATCAGAGTTGTATGACTTGCTTCAAACCATCCCATCATCAGAAGAACGTGAAGGGGTCATTGAGAAAATTAATGAGCTTTTAGATCAACGTGAAGAGCTTTTGAACGGGATGGAAGGTCCTTATTCAGATGAGGAAAAACGTCTGGGTAAGGAGATCTTACATATGAATGAAACGATACAAATTCAAGTTCAAAGTTTGATGAAACAAGTGAAGATGGATATGGCTAATGTAAAAAAACAAAAGACTTCCAATCAGAAGTACACGAATCCCTATCAAAACTTGAATAACTTTGATGGGATGTTTCTCGATAAAAAGAAGTAGGTGATTCGTTGTCTCAATTAACAGAAGAACAAATGCATTTCTTAAAGCAGTATGATCATCTTTTACAAACGATGAGTGAAGGGTTTGAATACTTAGAAGAAAATATTAAAGAAGAAGCCCCGCCACAAGTCGATCAAATTTTTGCTGATATTGTCCAAGCTATGCAGCAACTTAACCAGGGTAACCAACAGTTAGCTGCTATCCTAGATAAACCTGCTCAAATCCAGCCACTTATGGAGGATTTTCAAGACATAGTAAATATGATGACAGAGTGGTTTGAACAGAACACCGTAGATGGGCGATTTAGTCTATTAAACAATCGTGTTGTGCCAACCTTCGAAAGCTGGCGTCATTCAATGCATCAGCTCTTAAAACCGTATGTATCTCACTAATCTATCCCGTTCCCTCTGCATATTAGAGGAGCGGGATTTTTATGTAAAAAGAAATGAAAAGTTCATGAAATTTTCAATCATATCATGAGCATTCCTGCATAGATTAGGTGTACAATATAAGTGAAAGGAATCCTTCAATAAACAGCAGAATTTTCTTGTTTATCTTTCTGCATTGCAGGGTATTTCTTTCAAATAAACCATCCTTATCCTTAGCTGCCTACAAGTTTCGACACTGAATCTTCTAAAAAGTCAGAAAAATAATAGAAGCGTTTCGATCCTTGTGGTAGAATAGGTAATACATAAGGATGAAAGGAGGACACTTCTATGAAGTACAACATTCGCGGTGAAAATATTGAGGTAACGTCAGCTATTAAGGAATATGTGGAAAGAAAAATAGGTAAGCTGGGGCGTTACTTTGATGAAGAACCATCTTCCGAGGTACATGTTAATTTAAGTGTCTATAATGATGAGCAGCAAATTGAGGTAACCATTCCAATGCCAAATCTATTGCTTCGTGCTGAGGAACAGCACGTGGACTTATACGCTGCCATTGACCTTGTGGTAGAAAAGCTAGAGCGTCAAATTCGTAAGCACAAAACCAAGGTGAATCGCAAATTCCGTCAACAAGGTGCACCGAAATATGTGTTTGCTGAGTTAGAAAAAGAAAACGCTGAAAAAGCAGATCCTTATAGTGACAATGACATTGAAATTGTTAGAAACAAGAGATTTGATCTAAAACCAATGGATTCTGAAGAAGCGATTTTACAGATGGACATGTTAGGACATAGCTTCTTCGTATTCACAAACGTCGAAACGAATGACACAAGCGTTGTTTATCGACGCCGAGATGGTCGTTACGGCATTATTGAACCAAGCTAAATTTAAAACACTTAATAATGAAAGAGCTCCTTTTTACAGGAGCTCTTTTTTAGGTTGTATGTAACCTTAATTATTATTGTCGGGATTTACTGTCGCCACCTTGGTTTTGGAGTTTATCTTTTATAGCAGCAACTTGATTTAAAATTACACTATTTAAAATAGTTGATGTCACAATACTTAATATTGTGAAGAAAATAAGCGCTGCAAAGTAGTTGTTTGTCCGCATTCTAAGCCCTCCTAAGATTTGGTCAGTATAGTATGTGAAAGTTTTAGAAAGGCCATTCATAAAAAATCTACCTCATTATAAAAATCGCACTATTTTTCCGCCGCAAGCATCTAATTTTCATTTTCTGCAAAGCAAAATCCCTTTATGACGCTTTTCCCGCTCTCCAAATTTCATTTTTGGTAATTCGCCTTCCAAAAGGTTCCCATGATATAAATAACTTATCTCGAAAGGAGGCGTATTTAATGAAAGAAAACAAATGTGACACGTGTAAGGATCTTCGGTTCAAATTGAAGAGACAAGAAGAATATATCGCTCAATTAGTTGAAATCGTTGCGGTAACAAACCGGAACGCAACTGAGCTGGATCAACGTATCTCTCAACTTGAATACCAGTTAAAGTACCAACACCATAACCTCATCTGCTAATTCTCCGTTTTGTTTCCTCTTCACTCCTCTAGCAGCCTCGCAATACGCCTCATGTGATGAGCAGGCTATCCCCAGTCTGTTCATCTTTTTACATATTTGCACGCTCTTCTTATATCTTATATCTTATATCATAGTTTTTAATACCATCTGGGAGGACTGTCCCATACAAGGGGACTCCAGTTGTCATCCGACTAGGACTAGTGTTATGATTATGGTTGGATCAATCTATATGAAATAACGGATTTCTATAAATAGGGGAGCGTTATACATGCGTGCTTTAATCAAAAAAGTTTTCGGCGATGAGAATTCACGTCAACTGAAGCAAGTTCAAAAAGTTGTCGATCAGATCGAATCGTTAGAACCTGAATACGAGAAACTTACAGACGATCAAATTCAAGAAAAAACAGAAGAGTTCAAAGGTCGTATCCAAGACGGAGAAAGCCTTGATCATATTTTGCCTGAAGCTTTTGCGATTGTTCGTGAAGCTTCAAAGCGTGTTCTGGAAATGCGACCATTCCCAGTTCAGCTAAGTGGTGCGATTTCCCTTCATGAGGGTAATATCGCTGAGATGAAAACAGGTGAAGGTAAAACACTTGCATCCACAATGCCTGCTTACCTAAACGCTTTAACTGGAAAAGGCGTCCACATTATCACGGTTAACGACTACTTAGCTAGTCGTGACGCGGAAGAAATGGGCAAGCTTTATAATTTCCTAGGCCTTTCGGTTGGCCTGAACTTAAATGGTATGTCAAAAGAAGAGAAGCGTGAAGCATACGATGCAGATATCACGTACGGAACGAACAATGAGTTTGGTTTCGACTACCTTCGTGACAACATGGTTCTTTATAAAGAACAAATGGTACAACGTCCTCTTCATTTTGCCATCATTGACGAGGTCGACTCCATTTTGATTGATGAAGCGCGTACCCCGTTAATCATCTCTGGTTCTGCACAAAAGTCAGCAACCATGTATCAACAAGCAGACCAGTATGTAAGAACATTAAAGCAAGAAGAAGATTACACGTACGATGAAAAAACAAAAGGCGTTCAACTGACTGAAGAAGGAATCAACAAAGCAGAGCGCTTTTTCAATATCGAAAACTTATTCGACTTAAACAATGTAACGCTTACTCACCATATCAATCAGGCGTTGAAAGCTCATACGTCTATGATTCGTGACCAGGATTACGTTGTTCAAGATGCTGAAGTTGTAATCGTTGACCAATTTACAGGTCGTTTAATGAAGGGACGTAGCTACAGTGATGGACTTCACCAGGCAATTGAAGCAAAAGAAGGGCTTCAAATACGTAATGAAAGCCAGACTCTAGCAACAATCACGTTCCAGAACTTTTTCCGTATGTATGAAAAGCTATCCGGTATGACGGGTACAGCGAAAACGGAAGAAGAAGAGTTCCGTAACATCTACAACATGAACGTTGTGGTGATTCCGACGAATAAACCAATTGTTCGTGATGATAAAGCAGACATGATCTACAAGTCAGTGGATGCGAAGTTCAAAGCACTTGTCGAAGATATTAAAGAGCGTTACACACGCGGTCAGCCTGTACTTGTTGGTACGGTAGCGGTTGAAACGTCAGAGCTTATCTCGCAGTATCTGAAAAAAGCCGGCGTACCACACAACGTCCTAAACGCGAAAAACCACTTCCGTGAGGCCGAAATCATTGAGAATGCTGGTCAAAAAGGTGCCGTTACGATCGCAACAAACATGGCCGGTCGTGGTACAGATATCAAGCTTGGTGACGGTGTAAAAGATCTTGGCGGCCTTGCTGTTATCGGTACTGAGCGTCACGAATCCCGTCGTATTGATAACCAGCTACGCGGACGTTCTGGTCGTCAGGGTGACCCAGGTGTATCGCAATTCTATCTATCCATGGATGACGAATTAATGCGTCGTTTCGGATCAGACAATATGCGTTCAATGATGGATCGTCTTGGCATGGATGACTCTCAGCCAATCGAAAGTAAGATGGTTTCAAGAGCTGTTGAATCAGCACAAAAACGTGTTGAAGGTAACAACTTCGACGCTCGTAAGACACTACTTGCCTATGACGATGTACTTCGTCAGCAACGTGAGGTTATTTACAAGCAGCGTAATGAGGTACTTGAATCCGATAACCTTCGTGGAATTATCGAAGAGATGATGAAATCTACGGTTGAGCGTCAGGTTCAGAGCCATACAAATGACGAACTTGATGAGAACTGGGACCTTGACGCGTTAGTTGACTACTTGAAAGGAAACCTTCTTGATGAAGGCGACATTGAAGTAAGTGAACTAAAAGGCAAAGACCAAGAGGAAATCGTAGAGATCATTCTTGAAAAAACGAAGAAGAAATACGATGAAAAAGAAGAAGAACTTACGGATGAGCAAATGCGTGAGTTCGAAAAGGTTATCCTTCTTCGTACTGTTGATACGAAATGGATGGACCACATCGACCAGATGGATCAGCTTCGTCAGGGTATTCACCTTCGTGCGTACGGTCAGACCGACCCTCTACGTGAATACCAGATGGAAGGCTTCGCAATGTTTGAGCAAATGATCGCGACGATTGAAGAAGAAGTTTCAAAATACGTCATGAAAGCTCAAATCCGCGATAACCTGCAGCGTCAAGAAGTTGCTAAAGGTGCAACAGCTGTTTCAGGCGATGATCAAGAAAACCAAAAAGAAAAGAAACGCCGCCCAGTACGAAACAACAACGCAGTAGGGCGTAACGAACCATGCCCATGCGGTAGCGGCAGAAAATATAAGCACTGTTGTGGTAAATAGAACAGCAGGCTATGAGCTAGACATCATAGACCGAGGCACTCTCTAAGAGGAGAGTGTCTTCGTCTGTTCTCTAAAATTTTGATGAGGTGATACATCATGGAATTAATTGATATCCGACATGATTTAGATAATATGGCTACTCGATTAGCGGACTTCAGGGGGTCTCTTTGACCTCGATACCAAGAAAGCTCGTATTGCTGAGCTAGAGGAACAAATGAGTGACCCAGCTTTTTGGGATGATCAAGAAAACGCTCAAAAAGTCATTAATGAAGTGAACGGCCTAAAAGAGCTTGTTCATACATTAGAGCGTCATGAAGAAACACATGAAAACCTAGAAGTATCCTATGAGCTTGTAAAAGAAGAGGGCGATGAAGAGCTTCATGCAGAGCTTGAAGGAGAAGTTAAACAACTAGCTGAGGACTTGAATTCATTTGAGTTACAGATGCTATTAAGTGAACCTTATGATAAACACAACGCAATCCTTGAACTTCACCCAGGTGCTGGTGGTACTGAGTCACAAGACTGGGCCAGCATGCTTCTTCGTATGTACACGCGTTGGGCTGAGGAAAAAGGCTTCAAAGTAGAAACGATGGATTATCTCCCAGGTGACGAAGCAGGGGTTAAAAGTGTTACGTTGAACATTCAAGGTCATAATGCCTATGGCTACTTGAAAGCTGAAAAAGGTGTTCACCGTCTAGTACGAATCTCACCGTTTGATTCATCCGGACGCCGTCACACATCTTTTGCATCATGTGAAGTCATGCCTGAATTCAACGATGAAGTTGAAATTGAAGTGCGGAACGAAGACTTAAAAATTGATACGTACCGAGCGAGTGGTGCAGGTGGACAGCACGTCAACACAACAGACTCTGCCGTCCGTATCACACACACACCAACTAAAACCGTCGTAACCTGTCAGTCCGAACGTTCCCAAATCAAAAACCGCGAACAAGCGATGAAAATGTTAAAGTCAAAACTTTATCAACTAGAAATCGAACGCCAACAACAAGAACTTGACGAGATCCGCGGTGAGCAAAAAGAAATCGGATGGGGAAGCCAAATCCGTTCTTACGTCTTCCACCCATATTCTATGGTAAAAGACCACCGTACAAATGTAGAAATCGGTAACGTCCAAAGCGTCATGGATGGAGACATCAATCCATTTATTAATGCGTTCTTGCGTTCGAAGATGAATTAAGAGAGTAGTTTTTTAGCTACTCTCTTTTTATAAATTTTTTGAAAAGGTGTGATAATATTGAATGCGAAAAAAAGAATAGTCCCTTTAATCATTCTTCAGTTAGAAGCTCTCTTAAGAAGGTTAAGCCTCCTCCACCCAAAAAGGAAGCAGATTGAAGATGATTTAGGTATTATGTGGTCTGGTTACAATGGAGAAGTATTACTCGATTATGACCTTCGCTTTTTACCCTATCGATCCTACCAAATTCTCCACGATGTCCGCCTCCAAGTCTTCGGGAAATGCTTTCAAATCGACACCCTCGTCTTATCTCCATACGCAGCTTTTATTGTAGAGGCTAAAAACTACGCTGGAACGATCTTTTTTGATGAAGAAAGTGAGACCTTTATACAGCTAGTAAGAGGTAAAAAGAAAACAATGAAAGATCCATTAATACAAGTAACACGCCAACAAAAACAGCTAGAAGAATGGCTTCGTCATAATGCCGGCATTCATAGTTACCCGGTTATTCCAATGGTCGCTATCTGTAATCCCTCTACCATTGTTACCCCACCTAAAAATCATTCTCAAATATGGCCCATAATGAACTCTATCCATACAGTTGACCAAATCCAAAAAAATAACGACCTGTATAAAAATCGAAAACCAGTAGATATAGAGTTAATTAAAAATAAAATCATTTCAGCAGATACTCCTTTAGAACAAGATCTATTGAAAAAATATTCAATCAACCCTTCTGATGTTAAGTTGGGCGTTTACTGTCCTGGGTGTGGTAATCTCCCTATGAATTATATTAGAAGGCGCTGGGAGTGCTCAGAGTGTGGATATCGGTCAAGTATAGCCCACATTAAAGCTTTGGCAGATTACTTTTTGTTATTTAAAAATACGATCACGAATCGTGAATGCAGAATCTTATTAGGGTGTTCAGAAAGATCAGCCTATCATTTTCTAGTCAAATTAGGACTTCGGTATTCGGGTGATACTAGTGCACGAAAGTATCATGCGCCTGAAAATATGAGAGATTTTCTCTCATTCGTAAAAAGTAGCAAATGAGTGAAAGAGTTGTATGTATAAGTGAAGAAGCACAGCAGATAAGTGAGGAAGTAGGTAAATAAGTGAAGAAGCGCAGTAGATAAGTGAGGAAGTAGTGTAAAAAAGTGAAGAAGAGTAGCAGATAAGTGAGGAAGTAGTACAAATAAGTGAAGAAGCGCACCAGATAAGTGAGGAAGTTGTGCAAATAAGTGAAGAAGCGAAGTAGATAAGTGAGGAAGTTGTACAAATAAGTGAAGAAGTTGTACAAATAAGTGAAGAAGTCAACAGAATTAGTGAGGAAGCCAGGCCCCCTCCCGCCTTGAAAAGCCCATAAAGCATAATAAGATTCCCGCCCCAGCGGGAATCCCCTCATCTCCCCCAAAACCTCCTCGATCTTCACCAACACACCACTACTTCACCACAATAACGCGGCAACATAGTGTCGTTTACACCATTTTCTTCCCGTGCTATACTCCATATCGGACTTTATGTGTTTTATAAAGAAAATTTTAAAATGAGTGAATCTGGACATCTATGTAAACAATCAAAACAAGAGAGTGTAAAGGTGCTTTAATGCTTTTGTGTTGCGCTGCACCAAACACCGTAGCGCCCGCCCAAGCGCCTCATCCCCAACACGCACCCCACACTCCCGAGAAAGAATGAGGTGTATCTCTATGATGATGAAACGTTATCGAAGAGAGCCGATGCCTACGTGGCTAAGGCATTTAATTGAATATATGTTCGTTATTATTGGTTCCGCTTTTGTTGCGACTGCATTTAATATTTTCTTACTTCCTAATGAAATTGCCTCTGGCGGAGTAGCGGGTATCAGTACGATCCTTAAAGGGCTTTTTAACTGGGATCCAGCTTATGTCCAGTGGGCCCTGAACATCCCGCTTTTCATATCGGGGGTACTGATACTAGGTAAAAACTTCGGCATGAAATCACTTGTAGGTACGATTGCTCTCCCGTTCTTCGTAAAACTCACAAGCGGAATTGAGCCGGCTACTGACAATGCGCTATTAGCTGCGATTTTTGGTGGTATGGGTGTTGGTCTTGGGCTAGGCATCGTGTTCAGAGGTCGTGCTTCTACAGGTGGTGTCGACCTTCTAGCGCAAATCATTCATAAATACACACATATTCCACTTGGATTATGTATTGCTATGGTTGATGGCATGATTGTACTTACAGCAGCAATTGTCTTCGATGTAGAAAAAGGTCTGTTTGCATTAATTGGACTGTTTGCAACAAGTCGTACAATTGATGTTGTTCAAGTCGGTTTTAACAGATCGAAAAATGTCATGATTATTTCACAAGAGGTTGAGAAAGTGAGATTGGGAATATTTCATGAAATCGATCGAGGTGCTACGGTTTTAAGTGGTGTCGGTGGATACACAAATGAAGATCGCAATATTATTATGTGTGTTGTCGAACAGAGTGAATTCACCAAATTGACACAAACCGTCAAAAGGATTGATCCTAGTGCGTTCGTCATAGCTATGGATGCTGCAGAGGTTCTAGGAGAGGGTTTTAAAAACGGCTAAGTTGGTTATAATATCCTTGAGCGTTTTTTTATTAAACACTAGTTAGGGGGATGCTAACAAATGAAAAAGCAATTATTAGCCGTATTGTTTGGTTCTGCTCTTGTACTTGGCGCATGTGGCGGCGGTGGGGATAACGGTGCCGATGACGCTACTGAAAATGGCGGAGAAGATCAAACAGAAGAACAAACTGGAGACAATGGTGACACAGGTGATGGCGGCGGCGAAACAGCTGGCGGTGTGAATGCTTCTGAAGCGAAAAAGTACTTCAAGCAAAGCTGTGCAGGTTGTCACGGTGCAGATCTATCCGGAAACAATGGTCCGAACCTTCAAACGATCGGTTCCAAGTATGGTAAGGATGAGATCTTAAACATTATCAAAAATGGTAAGGGTTCAATGCCTGGCAACATGGCTTCAGGTAAAGAAGCAGAAACAATTGCTGCTTGGTTAGCTACTAAGAAATAAGAATCATTTTTTACAAGAATCCATAAGTTAAACAAAGCTCAAATGATAGGTCTGACTCCTATTGTTTGGGCTTTTTTAATTGTCTCTTCCTATACTTTTTATAAAAACGATTAAAAGTTTGATTCTTTTGTCATATATCAACACTTTTACAGAAATTTTGAAACGAAAATGTAATAATTTTTTGTCTAAAAAAACAGAAATAAGATGTTATAATGGTAAAGACGTGAAAACGAGTCGTTATTTGCATATTCACGCATCTTTTGTCAAAATTGACAACAGCGAAGACTTACAACTATAGATATAGGTGGTTAGTTTATGATTGAGATGAAGGACGTGTACAAAACTTACCCCAACGGTGTGACCGCCTTAAATGGGATCAATCTCTCCATTAATCAAGGAGAGTTTGTGTATGTCGTTGGACCAAGTGGTGCAGGAAAATCCACATTAATTAGTATGATGTTTCGTGAAGAAAAGCCAACCAAAGGCTCTATTGCTATTAATGGCATTAATTTAGATAAATTAAAAGAGCGAAAAGTCCCGCATCTTCGCCGTGATATTGGTGTTGTATTCCAGGATTTTAAGCTTTTACCAAGGCTTACAGTCTATGAAAATATTGCTTTTGCGTTAGAAGTAATAGAGGAGTCTCCGAAAAACATTCGTCGTCGTGTAATGGAAGTGCTTGATCTAGTTAAGCTGAAAAATAAGGCTAGGCATATTCCGGACGAGCTTTCTGGTGGAGAACAGCAGAGGGTATCGATTGCACGTGCGATTGTAAATCGGCCAAAAATGATGATTGCTGATGAACCAACAGGTAACCTTGATCCCGAGACTTCTTGGGAGATTATGAGAATATTTGAAGAGATTAACGCTAGAGGAACTACCATCATCATGGCTACACACAGCAAAGAGATTGTTAATACCATTAAAAAGCGTGTTATCGCAGTAGAAAATGGTCGTATATTCCGTGATGAAGAACGAGGTGAATACGGCTATGAAGTTTAGAACAGCAGGAAGACATGTCCGTGAGGGTGGAAAAAACATCTATCGTAACGGTTGGATGACGCTAGCATCTGTCGGTGCCGTTACCACGACATTATTGCTTGTCGGTGTATTCATCGTAATCATGATGAACTTAAACCAAATTGCAACCAATGTTGAAAAGGATGTAGAGATTAAGGTATTAGTAGATCGTACAGCAACTGAAGAGCAAATCAATACGCTTGAGCAAAACATTGAAAGTATACCCGAAGTAGCCTCTGTGAATTTTTCACCTAAAGAAGATGAGCTTAATAGTTTAATTGAAAGTATGGGAGAAGAAGGAAAAGCCTGGGCGCTTTTTGAACAAGAAAACCCTCTAAATGATGCTTTCGTCGTTAAAGCAGAGAACCCAACAGAAACTTCTATCGTAGCAGATCAAATTAAAGAGATGAAAAACATCGATAATGTAACTTATGGTGAAAAAGTGGTTGAAAAACTTCTGAAAGTCACCAAGTATGCGCGTTATATTGGATTAGCGATCATAGTAGGGTTAGTATTTACTGCTATTTTCCTCATTTCCAACACAATTAAACTTACAATCATGAACCGAAGCAAAGAAATTGGAATCATGAAGCTTGTAGGTGCAACCAACAGCTTTATTCGTTGGCCATTCTTTATTGAAGGAATGTTATTAGGAATATTAGGGTCTCTCGTTCCAATTGGAATCACAGTAGGGGCATATTATTACCTTTACAACAACCTTAGATCACAGATTCAATTACCATTTGTTGAATTCCTACCGTTCAATCCATTTGCATGGCAAATTGCAGGAATACTACTCGCCATCGGAGCCTTTATCGGTATCTGGGGCAGTGTTATGAGCGTAAGGAAGTTCTTAAAAGTTTAGAGACAGTACAGGTGGACCATTCGGAACGGCTTTGACATGGACAAGCTTTTCCGAACCTTCCACTCTCTCCGTCTTTAAACTCTATCAAATAAACAGATATACAGACATTTTTCTAACAGGGAAGGGGAAAAGGAACGAATGAAAAGGCTGATTGGTGTATTATTTGTGTTCACACTCGTATTTTCAGTAACGTTAGTTTCAACTTCAGAAAAAGCCCTGGCAAACACCACACTAGAAGATATTAAAAAAGAAATTGAAGCACTGAAAAAGAAAAATAAATCTTTAAATAACCAAGCGGATCAAACAAAAAAGAGTAAAAGCCAAACACAATCTGAAATTAACGCAAACCGTGCAGAACAAAGACGAATCAACAATTTAATCGAAAAACTCGACAGAAAAGTGGAAGAAACAAACGCTAAGATTCGTCAAAAAGAACAAGAAATTACGAAAACAAAAGAAGAAATCAAGAAAACAGAACAAGAGATTGCTCAATTAAAGAAAGAAATTGAGGAATTAAAAAAGCGAATTGCAAAACGTGAAGAACTACTCAAAGATCGTCTCAGAAACCTTCAGAAAAATGGTGGAGAGATCAGTTATCTAGAAGTTCTTCTAGGTGCGAAAAACTTCGGAGACTTTTTGAACCGTGCTACAGCCGTGACGAAAATCATGGACCAAGATAAAGTAATTATGGAAAAGCACCAGGCTGAGAAAAAGTCACTTGAAGAGAAAAAGAAGCAAGTAGAACAAAAGAAACAAGAACTAGAAAAGCGTAAAGCAAATCTTGAACAACAGAAAGCGGATCTTGTTCAGCTTCGTAAAGATCTAGGTGCACAAAAAGCGGCAAAGCAAGAATTAATGCAACAGCTTAAAGTGGAAGAAAAAGAACTGAAGAAGAAGAAGATGGAGCTTTCTGAACAAGAGGCAATTCTAAAGCGTCAACAATCAACAATCCAAAAAGAGATTGAACGGGCTAAACGTCGAGCAGAAGAGAAGAAGCGTCAAATGTCACAAAAGAAAAACTCTTCTTCCTCAACGCCTTCTAATTCAGGAGGATTTATTCGACCAGCTAATGGACCATTAACTTCTGGATATGGTCCACGTTGGGGTTCCATGCACTCTGGCATTGATATTGGTAAGTATGGAGGATCTACACCAATTAGAGCTGCCGCAGCTGGTACTGTATTAAGATCCTATTATTCTTCTAGCTACGGAAATGTAGTGTATTTAACTCACTATGTTAATGGACAGCTTTATACAACCGTTTATGCTCACATGCAAAACCGTGAAGTATCCAATGGACAATCTGTTAAGCAAGGCCAACGTTTAGGTTATATGGGCTCAACAGGTCATTCTACTGGACCTCACTTACACTTTGAGCTTCACAAAGGGCCATGGAATTATAGTAAGAGTAATGCTGTAAATCCAGCTAAATATATCAACTTCTAAATAATTGTCTAAAAGAATAGTAGTACTTCAAGAAAAGCGTATTCCAATCCAAGAATGCGCTTTTCTTTTATTCAAAACGTAATACAAATTACAGAAAATTTTTTTAATTATCCATACACTCTAATTAAATACTAAAAAGGAGTGAGAAGGATGAAGCAAAAAATGTCTGTAAATCAAGTGGTTGTGAATGGGATTTTGGGTGGTATTGTTGGAGGAATAGTGTTTGGAATTATGATGCAAATGATGGGTAAAATGCCAATGATCGCTTCTTTAGTTGGTGGAGAAGGGTTGTTTGTAGGTTGGATTGTGCACATGATAATAAGTATAATTTTTGGTGTAGGTTTTGGGGGATTTGTATTAAGTAACATGAATTTATTAGGGCTTTCTTTTATTTATGGAGTAGTTATTTGGATTTTAGGCCCGCTCCTTATTATGCCATTAATGATGGGGATGGGCACAAACTTTAGCAATGCCTTTGCTCCACAACAGCTTATGAACTTAGGTACTCATATTTTCTTTACATTACTGGTGGCTATAGTTTTTAAAATGAATGAAAAGCGTCTAAGTTCACAAGCTGAAATAAATGCATAGCTTAAAGAAAGGTGATGGAGTATGGAATCAAGGATTGAAATGATTGAGTATGAAGAATCTGAAGGAAAACTTAGAGAATTATATGATAAGTTCAATGGTAAAATGGCGAATATTTTAAAAGTGCATTCCCTTAATCCAAAATCACTTGAAGCTCATTTAGAATATTACAAAGTGATTATGTTTGGTAAATCACCTCTGAAAAGGTCCACACGGGAAATGATCGCTACCGTTGTTTCCTCTAAGAATGATTGTTTTTATTGAATGGAACATCATGGGGCGGCGCTCCATTTGTTAACGAAAGATGAAACACTTGTGGATCAAATAAAACAAGATTTTACCCTTGCTAAGATTAATGACAAAACAAGAGCGATGCTTGATTATGCTGTGAAATTAACAGATTCTCCTCATTTAGTAATGGATGAAGATGTTAACGAGCTGCGTAGTGCAGGATGTTCAGATAGAGAAATTCTAGATATTTGTCAAATCACATCTTATTTTAATTTTGTGAATCGTATGGCTGAAGGATTAGGTGTTAAACTTGAAGGCGAATAACTGCTGACTAAAAAAGTGATGGTTTTTAAACCATCACTTTTTTAGTTAACATGTAAACAGGGTTTGAAGTTTCATATAGTTATAGAGGACTCTAGCGTGACGCCCTTCCTCAGTATTAGGATTTTGAAGTTCATATAATCTACTTAAAAATACTTGATCACAATGACAAGAAGGTCCAAAAAATCTGTAACACTCATCATGAGCTTTACATGCTGCATCTACAGCATTGACAGGTGCACCTGGACCACTGCATCCGGGCCCACAATATTTATATCCTGGAAAAATGCAAAATTTAAAAGGCAAGACAACTCACCTCCGTTTATATACTTCAAAAACGTTTTATTTCAATATATGTAAGCTAACAATCGAAGGTATGGGTGATTGGCTCCCAATTTTGAGGTTAAGGATTTTATGTGAGGGGTAACATATGTTAAAGTAACGGTAAATGAATATATGAATACATGTACATATATGTAATAAGGAGGTGAATGTTAATGGGACATAATCACGATCACGGCCATGATCATACACATGGAGCCAACAAAAAAGCACTCATGATCAGTTTTATTATTACGACAGTCTATATGGTTATTGAAGCTGTAGGTGGGTTTATTACCAACAGTCTTGCTCTATTATCTGATGCTGGGCACATGTTGAGTGATTCAGTTTCACTAGGTGTAGGATTGCTAGCTTTTGTGGTGGGGGAAAAAGCAGCGAACTACAGTAAAACGTATGGGTATAAACGTTTTGAGATTTTAGCTGCATTATTTAATGGTGTAACGCTTGTACTCATTGCATTCTACATTTTTTATGAAGCATACAAACGATTTGTGAACCCTCCTGAGGTTGCGTCTACTGGTATGCTTATCATTGCGATTTTGGGAATGATCATGAATATAGTAGTAGCATGGATTCTGTTAAGAGGGGATACTGAAGAAAACTTGAACTTGCGAGCAGCTTTTCTACACGTACTTGGGGACCTACTAGGTTCTATTGGAGCTGTCGTTGCAGCATTGCTTATCATGTATTTAGGTTGGGGATGGGCCGATCCACTAGCGAGTGTCATCGTAGCCTTCTTAATCATGATTAGCGGTGGACGTGTTGTACGAGAGTCTATTCACGTTCTTATGGAAGGCACGCCTAAAAATATTGATGTAGATGAGATTATTGAAACCATTCAAAGCATACCAGAAATTAAAAGCATCCATGATCTCCACATTTGGTGTATTACGAGTGGGAAGAATGCTTTATCTTGTCATGCTGTTGTCCAAAATGGTCTTTCTTTTGATGAATCACAAAGTCTCTTACGTACAATCGAGCATGACTTGCAACATAAGGAGATCGGCCACGTAACGATTCAACTTGAAAACGAAGACCATCCTCATGATGGCTCGATCACTTGTCAGCATATTGATGAAGATCCGCATGATCACGATCATTCATGAAAGTGAGGGGATAATATGAAGTCTGATGAATCCAATGAATTTAATGAAGAACAAAATGAGATCAATGACCTTGATGAAGAAACGCTTTTTGTGGTTTCTCAAACCTTTAAAGCTCTCTCAGATCCCACGCGCATCCGGATTTTACATTTACTTTGCACAAGAGAGCAATCCGTTAACCAGATTGCTGAGACATTAAACTTAAGGCAATCAACAGTATCACACCAGTTACGTTTCTTAAAAAATTTGAGACTAGTGAAATATCGTAGAGAAGGAACCACTCTTTTTTATTCAAATGATGATGAGCACGTAATGGGGATATTAAGTCAAACAATTAATCACGCATTGCACCATTAAAAAGCCGAGGATATCCTCGGCTTTTTGTTACATCCAGCTCCAGCTCCCATCAACGAAGGGACTTCCCTCGCCTCCGTTAGATAAGTCAACATCAAATTGCTTCACAATTTGTGTTTCCTTTATATGTTTAATGACATGAAATTTTATCCAAGAAGGAACTCGACGTAGTTAAAATTTCTAGGTGAAAGTACCACGGCAACTAAGCTTCTGTCTGCGCCTGTCGGCTTGCCAATCAGCAAGTTTAGTTAATCTCACTACGGGCTCAGTCCAGTCCCTTCGTTGCTAAACGGGCGCGCGCTTTTGTTATGCAGATACACGTCTTAGCTCTATTAACTTGGAGGAGAACTCAATAGCAAAAGCTGTGCATCGTTCATAATCCTCATCGGTGTTCAGAGCCATTTCAATTTTAAAACCATCCTGTAAAACCTTAGCACCACATTCTTGTAATCTTTCTTCAAAGGTATGTACCGCCTCACAAAACTTTGGATAGTTTGTATCTCCTGAACCAAATGCAGCAGCTGGTACACCTGTTAAGTCCACATCTTCCATTTCCTCATAAAATTCTTCTACTTCATAAGGTAGGTCACCATCGCCCCATGTATAGGAGCCCAGAAGGACTGCGTCATAATCTTGTAAATCAGTTGGATTGAGTTCATCCATTTCTTCTAATGTCACCTT
Organism: Pontibacillus sp. HMF3514; assembly: GCF_009858175.1. Classification (GTDB taxonomy): domain Bacteria; phylum Bacillota; class Bacilli; order Bacillales; family BH030062; genus Pontibacillus. The sequence continues at coordinate 3,274,169 of NZ_CP047393.1, read as the reverse complement.
GTGATCTTGTTTTTCGAGCTCATCTTTGAGGTGATCAGCGACTTCCTCGGTGTTTCCAGACATGCTAGCAAATGCAATTAAAATGTTTGCCATAATACACTCATCCTTTCTTTATACATGATTGGCAGCTCTTTTATGCAATAAATGGCGTGCGTTCTCTAACTGTTGTACGTAAAAATCAAACGGCTCTTTTTCTTTGTATTCCAGGGCATGATCAACTTTATATTCGTAATAATTTATCTCTAACTCTAAGTCCAATAGGGAACATATCAGGTTGTATTCATAGATTTTTTGTAAATCTGATAAAAGGAAATAGACATGATAGGACTCGTTAACGATAATTTGAAAATACCAGCCTAAATGCTCTACGTATTTTCGTTCATTTGTGAGCTCAATTCGATCTCCTTTTTGCAACTGAATGATGTTAGTGTGTTGTTCACCCGTGCAGAAACAGTCTGCCTCATGCTGAAAAGATCTTTTTACAACAAAAGAAGATTGCATATGTAGATTCCTACCTTTCGTTAATTGATAAAGATTCTCAACTATTACGTACAGTTTAATTGAAAACCATTCTCATCGTCAACTATTTTATGATACTGATAATCATTTTCACTTATGGCATATTAATAGAAATGCAAAGAAAGTGCTCTGAGGGTCTTAGTACCAACTCTCTAAATTAGATGAATCTCTTTTTCCCATTAATAAAATAGTGTACACTATACTTATCAAGTTTTTACCTATACGACACAAAGTGGACATGTTTCCAAAGCTTTGGCATAAACTTTATAAAGGGCATCGCACAGACCGGTGTGATGCCTTTTTGTGCAATCATTTCTCAATCTTAGGGAAAATCGAATTATACATTTGGGGTGACGTACATGAACCTGAAAAGACGTTATTTGGCTTTGCTCCTAGTTGGTGCAATGATATTGGGAGCTGTGGGAACGTATGTAGGCATTCAGCTTTTCCAACCTGGGACAAGCCAAGCGCAGGTGGACAAAGAGGATAACCAGGAACAGAAGGATCAAGAAAAGCAGAAAACAATCGAAAGTCTCTTAAGTGGATTGCAAAAGAATAATGATAAAGAGCTTTCGAAGGTGAATAAAGCCTACTCTTTAATAAAAGAAAAATACGTAGAAGATGTAGATTCGAAGCAATTAATTGAAGGTGCCATCGATGGCATGCTCCAGACGCTAGACGATCCTTACAGCACCTATATGGATCAAGAGACCGTTGAACAATTTGAAAGTACCATCTCTTCTTCTTTTGAAGGAATCGGTACAGAAGTTAGCTTGATTGATGGTAAGGTAACAATCGTATCTCCGTTTAAAGGCTCTCCTGCTGAAAAAGCTGGCTTGAAGCCTAAAGACCAAATTGTTGGTGTGGATGGAGAAAATATTGTTGGAATGGATCTTTACGATGCTGTTCTAAAAATTCGTGGGGAAAAAGGGACGACCGTTACATTAGAAATTAATCGTCCGGGTGTAAGAGAAAACCTTACGATTGATGTTGTGCGTGATACGATTCCAATTGAAACAGTATATTCTGATGTGAAAACAATTGATGGAAAGAAAGCAGGCGTGCTTGAGATTACATCCTTTGCTGAAGATACGGCGAAAGATTTTAATAAAAAGCTAGCTGAGCTTGAAAAGAAAAATATAGAAGGTCTGGTCATTGACGTACGCGGAAACCCGGGTGGATTGTTTACTTCGGCTCAAAAGATTTTAGAGAACTTTATTCCAAAAGATGAGCCTTACGTTCAGATTGCTAATAGTTCTGGTGAGAAGCAGCGTTACTTCTCTAGCCTAAAAGAGAAGAAAGGTTACCCGATTGTTGTGCTGATTGATGAAGGTAGTGCATCAGCCTCTGAAATCCTTGCTTCAGCGATGAAAGAAGCGGGCGATTACGATCTAGTTGGTAAGCAAAGCTTTGGTAAAGGTACTGTTCAACAGCCAATCCCTATGGGGGATGGAAGCAATCTCAAATTAACGATCTACAAATGGTTAACGCCAGACGGCAATTGGATTCACAAAGAAGGCATTAAGCCAACTGTAAAAGCTGAGTTACCTGAGTTTTACTACACGAACCCAGTTCAAATCGATCAAGAGCTTAAATACGATCAAAATAGTGAAAAGATCTCAAATGTACAGAAAATGCTTGAAGGACTTGGTTTCAATCCTGGACGTAAAGATGGCTACTTCAGTAGAGAGACTGCTGCTGCCGTGAAGAACTTCCAAGAGAAACAAGGTCTAGAAGTAACAGGAACCATTAATGAGAAAACAGCAACTCAATTACAATCAGCTGTCGTTCAAAAGGTTCAAAACAAAGAAAATGATACGCAAATGAAGAAAGCACTTGAGGTTTTATTCAAAGGTAAGAATTAATAATAAGTCTGCCAATAAAAACCATGCAGGAATTCAACATTTCGTATAGAATTATATCCGTAGCCATACGCTGCGGATATTTTTGTTTTTGAGCTTTGGCATCATCCAGCTCCAGCGCCCAGCAACTAGTATGCATCCCTCACCTCCGCACGATAAGTCAACATCGAATCGCTTTGCTCTTCGAGTTTCCTTTATCGTACTGCGGCTCAGTCCTGCATATACGTTGCTACCCGGGCGCTTGCGCTTTAGTTTTTATATGGAGGGAAACAACATGACAATCGATTGGCTAGTGGAGATATCTAAGGGGATCGGAAGGTTTTATCTTCATCCTGTATTGTACTGGGCTGTATTTTTACTAGGTATGACAGCCTTTCTACGAATTAAAAGAGAACGTAAACATTTTGGTATAAAAATATTTGGTATTTTAACAGAAGCACAAGGGACCTTAGGGATTAGTCTCTTATCTGGTCTGGTAATATCGCTTATTGTCATAGGTAGTGGTTTCTCTTTTCCATATGCTAGTGTCTTACTTTGGACGATTGTTGTTGTTCTAGCTAGTTTATCTATGAAATTAAGCTGGATATCTCCCGCCTACACACTAGCAGCAACCTATTTCCTTTTATTATTGTTACCTGATCAATCTATATCCTTTTTGCCTGAAGAATGGTTACAACTTTGGGAAAGTACAAGTATAACAGGCGTAGCGATTTTACTAGGATTGTTACTATTTGTTGAAGCAATCCTTTATATGAATCATAGTGACAATGATTCTTTTCCTGAATCAGTAGTAGGCAAGCGAGGAAAACCGATTGGACAACATCGACTAAAAAAGCTTGCGATTCTACCAATCTTTTTTGTAATTCCTGGTGGAGCAATTGAGTCATTTGCTTCATGGTGGCCTATGTTTTCAGTTGGAGGAGAAAGCTATGGACTAATGGCTGTACCAGCATTAGTCGGATATGAGCATCTTGTTCGCGGTATAGCTCCAAAAGAGGCTTCAAGAACACTAGGAAAGACCACATTGATTTTAGCTGGTGTTGTAACGGCATTGGCGGTGGGCAGTATCTATGTGCCAATATTATCTCTAGTTGCTATCTTAGTTGCCCTAATAGGAAGAGAGCTAAGTACATTTATCATCCGCTATTTTGACCAACAAAAAAATCCTTTCTTCACACCACGTGCTGATGGATTACCGGTGCTCGCCGTTATACCAGGATCAGCTGCCGATAAGATGGGCTTGTGTGTTGGCGAACGAATCGAAAAAGTAAACAACCGTAAAGTCAACAATGAAGATGATTTCTATCATGCACTGCAAAAAAATAGAGCTTACTGTAAGCTTGAGGTTCGTGATACGAGAGGGGAACCAAGGTTTGCTCAGCGGGCGATGTATGAAGGAGATTACTATGAACTTGGCCTCGTTTTTGTTAAGGATCATCATGTTTATGAAGGAGAGGAAGAAGCAAATCTCTATCAAAAAAATTCCTAATTAAATAAAATAGATTAATGAAAAGAAGAGAGGTTTCTCTCTTCTTTTTTAATATAATAATTTTGTAAGTACTAGTAAAATAGTCAAAATACGACATAGATATATAGACTTATAAAGATATGCTTTACTCCCAATTATTACCCTATAAAACCTTCTTATAACTGATTATATATTCTTATTTTTCTAGTATAGGATTGAATTTCCAACTAGTTACATTTATATTGTAAATAGTTTGAATTAACAAAAAATTCGACAAACTTAAGTGGGGGGAGTACACATCATGAAGAAACGTGCTTTGATTTCTTCGGCATTGTCATTAGCGCTTGCGGTTGGACCTGTAACAGCAAGTGCAGCTGTCCCATCTCCGAGTGATTTTGGGAACAGCAACGTGAAAAAGACTCATCAACATGGAGGATCACCATTTGATATGGCGATCGCTAACGATGAGCGCTTAATTGAGATGTTGAAAGAGAATGGTAAGATTTCTGAAGATGCTACACCTGCTGAAGCACAAGAAGCATTAAATAAGTTCCTTCAGCAAAAACAGGAAGCGGCTGAACAAGACAAAGGTGAACTTAATCGTGATAAAGAGAAATTGAAAGATCAATTGAAAAAGCAAATGGAAAATAACAGTCTGACAAATGGTGACGGGAATAAACTTGGTCAGACGGACACACCGAAATCTGTTAAAGAAGAGCAGTATAATGGGGAGGTTCGAGAGGATAAAGTGCTAGCACTACTTATCGAATACCCGGACGCACCTCATGGTAATATATCAAAAGAACATACAGATATGTACTATGGAAACAGTGATACAGCTTATTCACCAGAGCATTATGAAGACATGCTATTCGGTGATGGTGGCTGGACAGGCCCAGACGGAAAACAATACGTATCTATGAAACAGTACTATGAAAAACAATCTGGTGGAAGCTATACCGTAACAGGGGAAGCTGCTGGTTGGTACCAAGCAGAACATCCTGCAGCGTACTATGGTGCTAATGAAAATGGCGGAGACGTTAACGCTCGCGAATTGGTTAGAGAAGCACTTAAGAAAGCAGCTCAAGATTCAAGCGTAGATCTTTCAGAGTATGATGAATGGGATCGTTACGACTTAGATGGTGACGGTAATTATCTAGAAGCTGACGGACTTGTTGACCACCTAATGGTTATCCACTCAGGAGTAGGTGAAGAAGCAGGTGGCGGTAAGCTTGGCGAAGATGCTATTTGGTCTCACCGTTGGAACCTTGGTGGCGTAACTCCTATTGCAGGTACAGAAGCTAGCGTACCATACTGGGGTGGCACAATGGCTGCTTACGACTACACCATTGAGCCAGAAGATGGAGCTGTAGGTGTTTTTGCTCACGAATTTGGACATGATCTTGGTCTTCCGGATGAGTATGACACGATGTACTCAGGTGCTGGTGAGCCGGTAAGTTACTGGTCGATCATGGCAAGTGGTAGCTGGGCAGGAGCTATACCAGGTACGATGCCGACAGGGTTCAGTCCTTATATGAAAGAAATGCTTCAAGCTTCTGTAGGCGGTAATTGGCAGACAGGTTCTGAAGTAGATTTAGAGGATGTAAATGGAGAAGGAATGGAATTTTTACTAGATGAAGCGGCAACAAAAGGCGAAAACAACGATGTCGTTAAGGTAAATCTTCCAAAGAAAGAAACAGTGATTAACGAGCCTTACAGCGGGGAGAGCGAATACTTTAGTGGAAGTGATAATTACCTTCACAATAAGCTGACGAAAACAGTCGACCTATCAAATGCTGGGAATGCTCAGCTAACATTCCAAACATGGTATGACATTGAAGTGGACTGGGATTACGCATATGTGACTGTTGATGGTGAACCTGTCCATACGGAGATTTCTACAAATACTGATCCTCATGGGAACAACTTAGGAGAAGGTATTACTGGTTCATCAAACGGATGGAAGCAAGTAACCGTTGATCTATCTGATTATACAGGTGAAGCGGTTGAAGTAGGTTTTGAATATGTAACTGACGCAGCTGTTTCAAATCCTGGTTTCTTTGTAGATGATATTAGCCTTTATGCAGATGGAAACCAACTTGTTTCGGATGATGCTGAAGGTGAAGCGAAGTTCAATCTAAATGGCTTCGAAAAATCAAACGGTAAGAAATACACGGATCACTATTACCTTCTAGAATGGAGAAGTCATAATGGTGTAGACGAAGGATTAGCGAACATCCGTCGTGGTGCAAGCTTAATGCAATACGATGCTGGCCTAGTTGTCTGGTATGTGGATAAGAAATATGACAACAACTGGACAGGTGTACATCCAGGTGAAGGTTTTGTAGGCGTAGTTGATGCTGACCAGAACAAGCTTGAGTGGAGTAATGGTCTAACTGCCTCTACACGCTACCAAGTACATGATGCAGCATTTAGTTTAGATAAGACAGAGGAAATGTACCTTGATTATACCGAGCTTTACGGTATGTCATTGAAGGATAATAAAACAAAACGCACAGCACTATTTGATGATAGTGCAGACTATTCAAATGAAGGAATTGAGGATGCAGGACGTAATGTACCAAATTACGGCTTGAAGTTCCGTGTAACTGGAGAAAGTGAAGACGGCACAGTTGGTAAGGTGCTTATTCACAAATAAAAATCTATTTGAATAAGTAAGAGTAAAAACGCCATCCGATCGGGTGGCGTTTTTATAATGTACAATTAGCATATATTCGTTCCTCATTGGTATGATATAATCTTAAAGGATTTATAAACTGGACGGAGTGAAAACATGTAAATCAATCATAGTATAGATATGTACGAATCGGACTCGTTATTTCTAATCGATAGGAGCAGATGAATACCATGGAAATACATGACGAAATGAAAAAGCGTCGTACCTTTGCGATTATCTCGCACCCGGACGCTGGTAAAACGACGCTTACAGAGAAATTTTTATTATACGGAAACCTAATTCGTAATGCTGGAACCGTTAAGGGGAAAAAGTCAGGAAAATTCGCAACATCAGACTGGATGGAGATTGAGAAGCAACGTGGAATCTCTGTTACCTCCTCTGTGATGAACTTTGAATATGAAGGGTATCAAGTTAACATTTTAGATACACCTGGACACGAAGACTTCAGTGAGGATACGTATCGTACGTTAACAGCCGTGGATAGTGTAATCATGATTATAGATGGAACAAAAGGTATTGAGGCCCAAACGCTTAAGCTTTTCAAAGTTTGTAAAATGCGCGGTATCCCTATCTTTACCTTCATTAACAAACTTGACCGTGAGGGACGCGATCCTTTTGACTTGTTAAAAGAGATTGAGGATGAGCTTGGCATTCAAACGTATGCGATGAACTGGCCTGTTGGAATGGGGAAACGTTTCCAAGGGGTGTTTGATCGCCGTAATGATCAGTTTATTCACTTTACGGGGAACGAGCAAGAAGAACCTATTCCAAACGCAGAGCTTGAGAAGCATACGGAGCTTGTAGAAAATGAGACATTCCAAGCTGCTTATGAAGAAATGGAGCTTCTAGAGGAAGCTGGAGAAGAGTTTGATATGGAAGCGGTCCAACGTGGAGAACAAACGCCAGTATTCTTCGGTAGTGCCCTTGCACCATTTGGAGTCGAAACGTTCTTTAACGAATTTATTCATATGGCACCTCAACCTGCACCACGTAAAGCGGATGGGGACCTCATTCAACCTGATAAGGAAGAATTTTCTGGATTTATCTTCAAGATACAGGCGAACATGAACCCTGCTCACCGTGACCGTGTTGCTTTTGTGCGTGTATGTTCTGGTAAGTTTGAACGTGGTATGAAGGTGACCCTAGATCGAACAGGGAAAGAGATCAAGATCGCTCAGACCCAACAGTTTGTGGCATCGTCACGTGAAACACTTGAGGAAGCATATGCTGGAGATATCATTGGTATTTATGATCCGAACATCTATCGTATAGGCGATACACTTGTTCAAGGAAAAGATACGTTCCACTATGATGAACTACCTCAGTTCCCACCTGAAGTATTCAAAAAGGTAACAGCGAAAAACGTGATGAAAGCGAAGCAATTCCGTAAAGGTATCGAGCAGCTTGTTCAAGAAGGAGCGATCCAGCTTTTCAAAGGCGTGCGTAACGATGACTTTATTCTTGGTGCTGTTGGCCAGCTTCAATATGAAGTGTTCCAATATCGTATGAAGAACGAATACAACGTTGAGGTGATGCTAGAAGACATCGGCGACCGAATCCCACGTTGGTTGAAGGAAGAACAAGTCGATAAAAAATTATTCGATGAACGTAGTCTGCTTGTAAAAGATCGCGAGGATAATTATTTAGCTCTGTTTAAAAACGACTTCTCCTTACGTTGGTTCATGGATAAGAACCCAGATATTGAGTTAATCGATTTATTTGAAGTGAATCAGTATAGTCAGTAATATAGATGAAAACGCTCAGCTTGTTGGCTGGGCGTTTGATTTTTATTACTGATATATTTGGTGTATTCAAGATTAGCCCCCTATTGTTAAAGACTTGGTTTCAAGATAAAGTGCGTATGGTTCCGTTGCTTTTGTACAGATAGGCGGGCTGTGGAACTGGTTGCTTTCTTGCGGACGAAGCGCCGAGCCTCCTCGTTCGCAAGCTCTCTGCGGGGTCTCGTCACTCCGTTCTTCCGCTGGAGTCAACCCGTTTCACTGACCGCAACAAATTACTCAACAGCAACGGACTCCTCTCATTTTTAAGTCTTTAACAATCATGCCATTTAACGGAATATGATTTACCTCCAATATGCACATGATTCGAATGTTTGTTCGCATATATGTTATTATAGTGTTAGATTGTGGTAAACTACGGTTATATAAATGTATTCGTGTAAATAGAATGGAGGTTGCATTGATTTTGGAAAAGAAATTTGATTTGGTCTCACAATATCAACCTCAAGGGGACCAACCTCGTGCGATTCAGGAAATTACTGAAGGAATTCGGAACGGAAAGCAGCATCAAACGTTATTAGGTGCTACGGGAACAGGGAAAACGTTCACGATGTCTAATGTTATTCAAGAAGTGAACAAACCGACGTTAGTGATCGCTCACAACAAAACGCTCGCAGGGCAGCTTTATAGTGAGTTTAAAGAGTTCTTCCCGAACAACGCGGTTGAGTATTTTGTCAGTTACTATGATTACTACCAACCAGAAGCGTATGTCCCTTCAACGGATACGTTTATTGAAAAAGATGCAAGCATCAATGATGAAATTGATAAGCTACGCCACTCGGCTACGTCTGCCTTATTTGAACGTCGAGACGTTATTATCGTGGCTAGTGTTTCATGTATATATGGTTTAGGTTCTCCAGAAGAATATCGTAACTTAGTGCTTTCTCTACGTTCTGGGATGGAAAAAGATCGCGATCAGCTACTACGTGATTTGGTAGACATTCAATATGCTCGTAACGATATCGACTTCCAACGTGGTACGTTTCGCGTCCGAGGTGATTCAGTTGAAATTATCCCAGCTTCTCGTGAAGAGCACTGCATTCGTGTGGAGTTTTTTGGTGATGAAATTGATCGAATCCGTGAAGTTGATGCCTTAACAGGTGAGATTATGGGTGACCGTGAACACGTAGCTATTTTCCCAGCTTCTCACTTCGTAACGCGTGAAGAGAAGATGAAGGTAGCGATTAAAAATATCGAACAAGAACTCCAAGAACGGATTAAGGAATTAAAAGATCAGGACAAGCTTTTAGAGGCGCAACGCATTGAGCAACGTACCAATTACGATCTAGAAATGATGCGTGAGATGGGATTCTGTTCAGGAATTGAGAACTATTCACGTCATTTAACACTAAGAGAACCAGGTTCAACACCATATACACTCATGGACTATTTTCCAGATGATTTCTTAATGGTGGTAGATGAATCTCACGTAACATTACCACAGGTGCGTGGCATGTATAACGGGGACCAAGCAAGGAAAAAGGTGCTCGTAGACCATGGGTTCCGTTTACCTTCTGCAATGGATAACCGTCCTCTTACGTTTGAAGAGTACGAAGGCAAAATGAATCAGAATGTATATGTGTCTGCTACGCCAGGACCTTATGAACAAGAGCATTCTCCTGAAATGGTTGAACAAATAATCCGTCCAACTGGTTTATTGGATCCAGAAATTAGTGTGCGTCCAATTGAAGGTCAGATTGATGACTTGATTGGTGAGATTCATAAACGAAGAGAACGGAATGAGCGGGTTCTTGTTACAACATTAACGAAGAAAATGTCTGAGGATTTAACGGATTACTTAAAAGAATTAGATATCAAGGTAGCGTACTTACACTCTGAAATCAAAACCCTTGAGCGAATTGAAATCATTCGGGATTTACGACGTGGAAAATATGACGTTCTGGTCGGAATCAACTTGCTTCGTGAGGGGCTTGATATCCCAGAGGTGTCATTAGTATCCATTTTAGATGCGGACAAAGAAGGTTTCTTACGTTCAGAACGTTCTCTCATTCAAACTGTAGGACGTGCAGCTCGTAACGAAAACGGCCAAGTTATTATGTACGCTGATAAAGTAACGAAATCTATGCAAATTGCCATTGATGAAACGAACCGTCGTCGTGAAAAACAAATGGCTTACAATGAGGAGCACGGAATTACACCAACAACGATTAAGAAAGAGATTCGCGATGTGATTCGTGCAACTGTGGAGTCAGAAGAAGAGGAGACTCAAGACGAAAAGCCTCAAGTAGCCAATATGAGCAAGAAAGAAAAAGAGAAGATGATCGACAACATGGAAACAGAAATGAAGCAGGCTGCAAAAGATTTAGATTTCGAAAAAGCAGCAGAACTGCGCGATTTAATCTTGGAGCTTAAAGCGGAAGGATGATCTAGGATATGAGCCAGAAATCGATAAAAATCCAAGGGGCTCGTGCCCATAATTTAAAAAACATTGATGCAGAAATCCCGAAAAACAACCTGGTTGTGCTCACAGGTTTATCTGGATCAGGGAAATCCTCTTTAGCCTTTGACACGATTTATGCTGAGGGTCAGCGCCGCTACGTGGAATCTCTATCTGCTTATGCACGTCAGTTTTTAGGACAGATGGATAAGCCTGATGTGGATTCCATAGAGGGGCTATCGCCAGCGATTTCAATTGATCAAAAAACAACGAGTCGTAACCCTCGTTCAACAGTTGGAACTGTAACAGAAATCTACGACTATTTACGTTTATTGTACGCTCGTGTTGGTCGACCTACGTGTCCAAAACACAACGTTGAAATTACGTCCCAAACCGTCCAGCAAATGGTCGATCAGTTACTGCAATATCCTGAACGAACAAAAATGCAGATCATGGCTCCTGTTGTATCAGGACGTAAAGGTGAACATGTCAAAGTTCTTGAAAAGTTAAAGAAAGAGGGTTACGTACGTCTCCGCGTAGATGGCGAGATGCGAGAAGTAACCGAAGACATCAAGCTTGAAAAAAATAAAAAACACTCAATTGAAGTTGTCATTGACCGTATTGCGATTAAAGACGGTGTAGCAGGTCGTATTTCGGATTCATTAGAGACGACATTACAACTAGGTGAAGGGCAAGCCATTGTTGATGTCATTGATGGTGAAGAGCTTCTATTCAACGAAAACCATGCATGTCCGATTTGTGGTTTTTCAATTGGAGAACTAGAGCCACGCATGTTCTCCTTTAACAGTCCATATGGGGCATGTGATCGTTGTGATGGTCTTGGAACACAACTAGAAGTGGATCTTGATTTTGTCATTCCTGACTGGGATTTAACACTGAATGAACATGCCATTGCGCCATGGGAGCCAGCTAGTTCACAGTATTATCCACAGCTATTGAAGAGTGTATGTAATCACTATGGAATCGACATGGACATTCCTGTTCGAGATATTCCGAAGCAGCTTTTTGAACGTGTTCTTTATGGTAGTGGAGATGAGAAAATCTTATTCCATTACGAGAATGACTTTGGAAAAGTGCGTGAAAACGAGATCTTTTTCGAGGGTGTTATTCCTAACGTAGCGCGTCGTTATCGAGAAACGAGCTCAGATTACATTCGTGAGCAAATGGAAAAATACATGGCGCAAAAGCCCTGTCCAAAATGTGAGGGTTATCGTCTTGATGAAAAACCTCTTGCTGTGCTTATTAATGGCCAACACATTGGTAAAGCAACGGAGCTTTCTGTTCATGATGCACGTGAATTTTTCGATTCTGTAGAGTTAACGGAAAAAGAGCGTAGCATTGCACGTATGATTTTGAAGGAGATCTCGGATCGTCTTACCTTCTTAATAAACGTTGGACTCGATTACCTTACGTTATCGCGATCAGCAGGGACATTATCTGGTGGGGAAGCTCAACGTATTCGTTTGGCAACCCAAATTGGTGCTGCTCTTACCGGGGTTCTCTATGTTCTTGATGAGCCTTCAATTGGACTACACCAACGAGATAATGACCGCCTTATTTCGACGTTGAAGCGGATGCGTGACTTAGATAATACACTGATTGTTGTTGAGCATGATGAAGATACAATGCTTGCAGCAGATCACCTCATTGATATTGGACCAGGAGCTGGAGCACATGGTGGTGAGATCGTTTCAAGTGGTACGCCACAAGAAGTGATGGATGATGCTAATTCCTTAACGGGACAGTATTTATCAGGGGAGAAGTTTATTCCACTACCACAAGAGCGTCGTAAGCCAGATGGCCGCTATCTGGAGATTAAAGGAGCAGAAGAAAATAACTTGAAACAGGTTAATGCTTCTATTCCATTGGGCTTGCTGACAGCTGTTACAGGTGTATCAGGTTCAGGTAAGAGTACATTAGTCAATGAAATTTTATATAAATCTCTTGCTCAAAGACTGCACAAAAGTAAGGAAAAGCCAGGTAAGCATAAAGATATTAAAGGCATTGATTACCTTGATAAAGTGATTGATATTGACCAATCGCCAATAGGTCGTACACCGCGCTCAAACCCTGCTACGTACACGGGTGTTTTTGATAACATACGTGATGTTTTTGCTCAGACAAACGAAGCGAAAATGCGAGGATACAAGAAAGGTCGTTTCAGCTTTAACGTAAAAGGTGGACGTTGTGAAGCGTGCCGTGGAGACGGAATTATCAAGATTGAAATGCACTTCTTACCTGATGTGTATGTCCCTTGTGAAGTATGTGACGGAAAACGTTATAACCGTGAAACGTTAGAAGTGAAATATAAAGGAAAGAGTATTGCTGACGTACTTGAAATGACGATTGAAGAAGCTTATGAGTTTTTCGAAAACATCCCGAAAATTAAGCGGAAGCTCTCAACTATATTTGATGTAGGTCTTGGCTATATTAAACTTGGCCAACCAGCTACAACCTTGTCAGGGGGAGAAGCTCAACGTGTAAAACTCGCAAGTGAATTACACCGTCGCTCAACAGGACGCTCCCTTTATATACTAGATGAACCTACAACAGGTCTGCATGTGGATGATATTTCTCGATTACTCACTGTCCTTCAGCGTCTGGTGGATAATGGAGATACGGTTATGATCATCGAGCACAACCTTGATGTCATAAAAGCGGCAGACTATCTGGTTGACCTAGGTCCTGAAGGTGGAGAAAATGGTGGGGAGATAATTGCAACTGGCACACCTGAAGAAGTAGGTGAGCAAAAGCAGTCCTATACGGGGTATTATTTGAAGCCAATCCTTGAACGAGATCGCCAACGAATGGAAAAAAAGCTAAAAAGTAAAGAAAAAGTTTCCAAATAAGTTCAATATTCAGTCAATTGCCTTTATAATGGAAATGGTGTCTATGTATCACGAAGGGTTGGATGAGTTTGAATCAAAATTTCTTTAACCAATTACAACCGAGCACATACGCTACAAGGCAAGCATCTCCAGAATGGAAAGAGGCAATTGAATCGTTAGTTACCGTTCAGAATCAACATGTTGTAGATATTGGTTGCGGCGGAGGTATTTACACGAAGGCCATGATCGAACTCGGGGCAAATGAAATCACCTGTGTTGATGGCTCAGAAGTCATGCTTCAAGGAGCAAAAGATCACTTAGATAGCTTATCCGATGTATCTTTTGAATTGGGGGATGCTACAGCCACACCATTGCAGGGTGACTCTGCGGATATGGTGCTAGAACGAGCGCTTATTCACCATTTAAATCGTGCTCAATTTCGAGAAAACATGACCGAGGTGCATCGTATTCTACAAAAAGGAGGACAGGTGATCCTTCAAGATCGTACACTTGAAGATTGTTTTCTACCTCCAAGTAAAGAACACATTCGAGGATATTTCTTTTCAGAATTTCCGCAGTTGAAAACAGTAGAAAAAAATAGAAGATACCACTCCAACACTGTCATAAAGGAATTACACCAAGCTGGCTTTCATAAAATCAAAATCAAAACAATCTGGGAAACTCGAAAAGTGTTCAACAACCGAGAAGAACTAGAAGAAGATCTGCTTAACCGAACAGGCCGAAGCATTCTTCATGATATTACAGACGAAGAACTACGAGATATGACAGACAGCATTATTTCATCATATAAACCTAGTGAGCCTATTTATGAAAAAGATAGGTGGACGATCTGGGTGGCTGAGAAGGCTTAATGAAGAAGACTGATCCAAGTGGGTCAGTCTTTTTATGTGGTAAGTGGGGGATAGTGTTGAAGTAGGGGGAATAAGTGAGGGAGAGAGCTACATAAGTGTAGAATCAGGAGTGATAAGTGAGGAAATAGAGCTTATTAGTGTTGAAGCGGGAGTGATAAGTGAGGAAGTAGAGCTTATTAGTGTTGAAGCGGGAGTGATAAGTGAGGAAGTAGAGCTTATTAGTGTTGAAGCGGGAGTGATAAGTGAGGAAGAAGAGCTTATTAGTGTTGAAGTAGGAGTGATAAGTGAGGAAGTAGAGCTTATTAGTGTTGAAGTAGGAGTGATAAGTGAAGAAGTAAAGCTTATTAGTGTTGAAGTAGGAGTGATAAGTGAGGAAGTAAAGCTTATTAGTGTTGAAGTAGGAGTGATAAGTGAGGAAGAAGAGCTTATTAGTGTTGAAGTAGGAGTGATAAGTGAAGAAGTAAAGCTTATTAGTGTTGAAGTAGGAGTGATAAGTGGGGGAGAGAGCTATATAAGTGTAGAAGCAGGAGTGATAAGTGAGGAAGAAGAGCTTATTAGTGTAGAAGCAGGAGTGATAAGTGAGGAAGAAGAGCTTATTAGTGATGAAGAAGAAAGAAAAAGTGAGGAAACACGCCTCATTAGTGATGAAGCAAAAGCTAATGAGCGTAAAAAACTTAAGCAATAGCCTTGCTTTCAGGTAGATGTTTTGACGTTTCATCATCAAATTGGGTATGGTATATAAAGACACTAGTGCGAGAGGAGCTATCGCCATGGAAAGAATCGAAATTGATGGAGTCCAAGAAGCGCTTGAACGCTTTGCTCACAAAGATGTATATATACACTTAGAAACGACAAATGGAGCTTATGCTCGCCATTTTGATTCCAATGCCTATAACGTTGGTGCGTTTATTCGAAATGCGCAAGTCCGTTATACACAGGCTAAAATCGTTGGACATGAGTCCTACCGCATCGGCCTTAAAACTGAGAATGGCTGGATTTATGCTGAAGGGTTAACGGATTGGGAAATCGACCAACATAACCGCCTTTTAATGGCTGGCCACGATGTAGAAGGTCGCTTAATGGTTGCCTTAGAAATAAGTGAAACACCTTTTGAATAAGGTGAAAACGCATAAGATTTTTCTCTAAAACGAAGGAGTGAAGCCAGATGGATCAACAGCACGTTGTCATTATTTTACCTCACCCTGATGATGAAGCGTTTGGATGCTCCGGGACAATTCTGGAGTACCGAAAAAACAATATTCCGGTAACGTATTTATGCGGAACACTAGGCGAAATGGGACGTAACATGGGAAGTCCGTTTTTTGCTAATCGTGAAACGCTGCCGGAGATTCGTAAAAAAGAACTTCAAGATGCTTGTAAGGCGCTTGATATCAATCTTCAAATGCTAGGCTACCGAGATAAGACGTTAGAATTTGAAGATCGCGGAGAAGTAGCTGAACACTTGAAGAGTATTTTAGAAGATATTCAGCCTAGTCTCGTTATTACATTCTATCCTGGTCATGCTGTTCACCCTGACCATGACGCGATGGGAGCAGCTGCGATTGAAGCGGTTGAGCGCATGCACCCAGATGATCGTCCTGAAGTATGGGCAAAAGCGATTACGCATAATCGTCATGAAATGCTTGGAGAGCCAGATGTTGTGAACGATGTAAAAGACCAATTTGAAGACAAGATGAAAGTCATCGAAGCGCACCGCTCACAAGCTGAAGGCATGCTAAGCAAATTCCGTAACAGCCCTGAGTTCGGTGACATGGATTCAGAAGGTATGAAGATGCTACGCTACGAAGAATTTTATAAATGGGATTTTAAATCTTAAACAGTATCCACAGCGGGTACTGTTTTTTACATGATCATCCTAAATAGTGATGAGAAGTCCGTCTAGAGGTTGAGGTAGCAAATAAAACTCTTGTGTAAAATAGGAATCAGAATGGTGAAACAAATCAATGAGTTATTCGTATATCTAGATACACACCTTTTAAGTGTTGAAAGGAGAACCGTACATGAGTGAAGAACGTAAACGAATATTAAAAATGATAGAGGACCAAGTTATTACAGCTGAAGAGGCGGAAGAATTACTTGAATCCCTGAAACATGCTGAAAATGTTGAAAAAGAAGAAACACAGCAACAACAGGATTTAACAACCAAAGTGGATTGGAATGCTAAACAAGATCAACATCATTATGAGTCTGAATCTACAAAGAAGCGATTTATGAATTTTGTAGAGGATGCTGTGAAAAAGATTAAAAACGTTGATTTAGATTTTAATTTTGGGCATAGCTATCAGGTGTCACATATTTTTCAATATGAAGGTGTATCCTTTTCTGAGATGTATTTAGATATTTCAAATGGAAGTACTAAAGTAATTCCTTGGGAAGAGGAAGACGTCCGTATTGAGTGTGAAGCAAAAGTGTATAATGCTGAATCACGAGATGCAGCGCGTAAGTTTTTCATGGACGAAAAGAAATTCCTTGTGGATGACGACTCACTAAGGTTTGCTATTGCATCGAAAAAAATCAGTGCAAATGTGAAGCTTTACATCCCTAAGAAGGAATATGAAAAGGTATCGTTACGTATGTTTAACGGTAGTATTAATTCGGAACATCTTCATGCGGAAGAGCTACGCGCTAAAACGGCTAACGGTAGTATTAAGCTGTCGCACATGCGTGGAGACGAGTGGGATATTGCTTCGTCCAATGGATCTATCACCTTAAAAGACATTGTATGTAATGAGCTTGAAACGGAAAGCTTAAATGGTTCGATCAAGCTTGATGGTGAATTCGGTAAAGTTGACTCACAAGTTGTAAATGGTAGTATTCATTGTGACTGGCACGGAGATCAAGGGCATACAGGATTTTTTAAGTCCCTGACTGGATCTATTCGTATTAACCTTTCAGACGACCGTCGTATTGATGGCGAGCTGAAAACGAGTGTGGGGAGTATCAACTGTAATCTTCCTGAATTCAAAGTGATTGAAGAGAAGAAGGATGTATTGAAAAAAGAATTGAGGTTTGAAGCTCATTCTGAAAAGGAAAAAACCTTACATCTAGAAGCAGAAACCAAGACAGGCTCTGTTAAAGTCAATTCCAACGATTAGGAGGGATGAAAAATGGATAAACAAAAGCGATTAACGAAATCTAAAGAGGATAAAATGATTTCTGGTGTTTTAGGCGGTGCATCGAAGTATTTAGAAATGGATTCTACATTGCTTCGTATTCTATTTATCGTCATACTAGCTGTAACAGGAGGCCTACCATTAATCCTGATTTATGTGGCAGCAGCCTTTGTTATGCCGTTTGAAGGAGAGGAAACTACGTGAAAAAGTGGCTCTTACATGTCGTACTAAATGCTGTAGCAATCATTGCTGTTGCTCAACTATTCGAGTCTTTTAGAATTGAAGGGTTTGCTGCTGCTTTAATAGCGAGTTTAATTCTTTCGGTTTTAAACGCAATCGTACGTCCTATTCTTGTAGTGTTGACGCTCCCGATTACTGTTGTGTCGCTTGGTTTATTTCTCTTTGTCATCAATGCGATTACACTAATGCTCACAGCATGGCTCATGGGTAGTAGTTTTGTCATAGATGGGTTCGGCATTGCTATTATTTCAGCCATTATCATTTCACTTTTAAATCTCATGTTAAATCAATTAGCGAAAGAACTATAGGGAAAGCTGGCCTTTTGGGTCAGCTTTTTTTATGACAAATATCCATTGATGGATAAAAGTGCTAAAATACCAATGGAATAGAAAAAGGGGGAATATAATATGTCACAGCTTGTAGAAAAAACGCCGAGTCCTCGGACGAGAAAGTCGCTTTACAATGACTTGAAAGAGCTTGGTGTCAAAAAAGGAATGACC
This sequence comes from Pontibacillus sp. HMF3514, assembly GCF_009858175.1. Lineage (GTDB taxonomy): Bacteria > Bacillota > Bacilli > Bacillales > BH030062 > Pontibacillus. The sequence goes on along the minus strand of NZ_CP047393.1, from coordinate 3,255,830 downwards.
ATTATTGTACATACATCCCTATCCTCACTTGGTTGGGTGAATGGTGGAGCAGTTACGGTTATCCAAGCTTTAATGGATGCCGTTACAGAGGAAGGCACGATTGTCATGCCTTCTCAAACAGTAGAAATTTCAGATCCTGCAGAATGGGAGAACCCACCTGTTCCTGAAGAATGGTGGGAAGAGATTCGGGATACCATGCCTCTTTATCACCCGGACTATACGCCAGCTAATTTTATGGGGAAGGTGCCTGAGGTGTTCAGAACCTTCCCGGGTGTTGAGAGAAGCTCACATCCGAGTTACTCTTTTACGGCATGGGGCAAGAATAAAAATCATATTTTAGCGGATCAGCCTTTGGAGTGGAGTTTAGGAGAGGGATCACCTCTAGGAAAGCTTTATGATGAAGGGGCATACGTATTGCTATTGGGGGCAGGTTTTGACAGTTGTACAGCTTTTCACCTAGCTGAGTATCGTATCGGATATCAGGACGTTATTACAAAAGGTGCTCCGATGATTGAAGATGGTAAACGCATCTGGAAGGAATACAAGGAGCTTGAATTCCGAGATGAGCTTTTTGAGGATTTAGGTGCTGACTTTGAAAAGACGCAGAGTTTATCAGCTGGCCATGTAGGTTCAGCGAAGTCATATCTTTTTGATGTGAAGGAAGCCGTTGATTATGCTGAAATGTGGCTGAACCTTTATGATCGCCGGAAAAGTGATTAATGTTATTAGTGTAGACTTGGGTACCTGAGGGGAAGTGATGTGTACCCGAGAAATGCAGTTTCCCTGCGGACCCAAAATGTCTCATCAAATTCACATATTTTTCAGGAAGATTTTAAATCAACATACAAAAGGAAAAAATGCTACAATAGGAGCAGTGATTAGAGTCAGGGAGGCATACATATGTCGAAGGTTCGTACACAAGATTTATTGGACCGTTTTGAATTAGAAATCGTCGCAGGTGAGGATGGTGCTCATCGCGAAATCTTTACAAGTGATATATCCCGACCAGGTATGGAAATGGCGGGGTATTTTAAGTATTATCCATCAGAACGACTGCAGTTATTAGGAAAGACAGAGCTTTCTTTCTTTAATGAGTTGTCTGATGAGGAGCAGCAGGATCGTGTGACCAAATTATGCACGGATATTACTCCGGGTATTGTGATTACACGAGGGATGGAAGTGCCGGAACTGTTAATAAAAGCTGCTAACGAAGCGGGCGTTCCGATTATGCGTTCTCCGTATAAAACGACGCGTGTGATTAGCCGTTTAACCAACTTCCTTGAGACAAAATTTGCACCGTTTACAGCTATTCACGGTGTTCTTGTTGATATCTATGGCGTAGGCGTCCTTATTACAGGGCAGAGTGGTGTTGGTAAAAGTGAAACAGCACTAGAGCTTGTTAAAAGAGGGCATCGTTTAGTGGCTGACGATAGTGTGGAAATTCGTCAGGAGGATTATGATACGTTAATCGGAAATTCTCCACCCCTTATAGAGCATCTCCTCGAAATTCGTGGACTGGGTATTATCAATGTCATGACATTGTTTGGTGCTGGGGCTGTGCGCAGTTATAAGCGTATTACGATGTGCATGCATCTTGAACTCTGGGACAAGAACAAGCAATACGATCGTCTTGGTCTAGAAGAAGAAATGATGAAGATTATGGACGTTGAAATTCCAAAAGCTACGATCCCGGTACGTCCTGGTCGGAACTTAGCGGTTATTATTGAAGTAGCAGCGATGAACTTCCGTTTGAAGCGTATGGGCATTAATGCTGCTGAAGAGTTCTCTGATCGTTTAACCAACATGATTGGTGAAAATAAAAACGATGTAACGAAGGGTGGTTTATCAGATGACATGTGAAGTGAACGCCCTTAGTCGTGTCTTTTTAGAGCTTGGTCCATTTACGATTTATTGGTATGGAGTCATAATCGCAACAGGTGCGTACTTAGGTTTATGGCTGGCGATGCGTGAATCCCAGAGACTTGGACTTAAGAAAGACATTTTCGTTGATTTAGTTGTATTTGCGATTCCGGCAGCGATTATCTGCGCAAGAATCTATTATGTGATTTTTGAATGGGATCGATATAAGAACGGAAGCTTGATAGACATTTTAGCCATATGGGAAGGCGGTATCGCCATCCATGGTGCGTTGATTGGTGCTGTTATTACAGCCCTGATCTTTGCGAAAGTACGTAACATTTCTTTCTGGCAGTTAGCTGATATTGCTGCGCCAAGTATCATTCTTGGACAAGCGATTGGGCGTTGGGGAAACTTTATGAACCAGGAAGCACACGGCTATGCTGTTTCAGAAGAGTTTTACAACAATTATATGCAGTATTTGCCGGACTTTATCGTTCAGCAAATGTGTATTGATGGCATCATGTATCATCCGACATTTTTATATGAATCCCTATGGAACATTCTTGGATTCGCATTTTTACTTATCTTACGTCGCTTCAACCCACGTCGTGGTGAGCTATTCTTAAGCTATGTAATATGGTATTCATTTGGACGCTACTTTATCGAAGCGATGCGTACAGATAGTCTATATATCATTGCAAACTTACGTACAGCGCAAGTAATTTCAATTGTTCTAATTATCTTAGCTGCAGGATTAATCATGTATCGCAGAATAAAAAATAAAGCAAATGTTCATTATGATGGGACAAAAGTGAAAGACTAGGGAGGTATCGCTTTGCCAGGTGTGTTAAAAAGAGGATTACAACAAGGGTTAAAAGTCACATGGACACTTGGTAAAGTGATTTTTCCTGTTACATTAATTGTTACGATATTACGATTCACCCCTGTTTTACAATGGGTGATGGAGTGGATTACACCACTTATGAAATGGATTGGGTTACCAGGAGAGGCGGCAATCCCGCTTGTCCTTGGTAACTTCCTTAACCTCTATGCTGGTATTGCAGCCATTGTTTCATTTGATTTTACCGTCAAGCAGGTCTTTATTTTAGCTGTGATGATGTCGTTTTCTCACAACCTTCTTATCGAATCAACTGTCGCTTCTAAAGTGGGAGTGAAATGGTGGTTTGTTGCTGGAGTGAGGCTTTCACTGGCATTTGGATCAGCCGTAATGATCAATCTGCTTTGGGATGGTGGATCCGAAATGGCTCAATATGGGCTCATTGCAGAACAAGCAGACCCAGAAGATTATATGGGAATTGCCTTTTTAGGAATCCAAACAGCTGTTATGAGTATATTGCAGCTTGCAGCCATTGTTATCCCTCTTATGGTAGGGATGCAGTACTTGAAGGAGAAAAATTGGCTAGACTTATTTTCAAGGTGGCTTGCTCCTTTCACTCGTGTGCTAGGAGTTGAACGGAATGCATCAATGACTCTTGTGGCAGGTCTTGTGATCGGGCTTGCTTATGGAGCTGGGCTCATGCTTCAAGCTGTTGAGGAAGATGGCGTGTCGAGGAAGGATATGTACTTGTCCCTCATTTTCCTTGTTTCATGTCACGCCGTTGTTGAAGATACGCTCATCTTCATTCCGCTTGGTATTCCAGTGTGGCCACTGCTGCTGATAAGACTGGTTACAGCGATTGCATTAACGGCGGTTGTCGGTTTTGTTTGGAACCGAAAGATTGCGAAAAGAAAGGACACAACATCTTATGACAATTCGTACCCTACTGTTTGATTTAGATGGAACATTGATTAACACGAATGAATTAATTATCTCTTCTTTTCTTCATACAACTGAAAAATACGCACCAGGGCAGTACAAAAAAGAGGACGTGTTGAAGTTTATCGGGCCTCCTCTTGAAGAGAGTTTGCGTAAGATTAATCCAAATGAACATGTAGAAGAAATGATTGATACTTATCGAAAGCACAATCATGAGCATCATGATGAACTAGTTGTGGCTTATGATGGTGTGGTTGAGACGTTGCAAAAATTACGTGATCAGGGATATAAGCTAGGGATTGTTACTACCAAAATGGGTGAAACCGTTGATATGGGCTTAAAGCTAACAAAGATTGATAACATGTTCGATACGATTGTTACGCTTGATGACGTTGATCATGCCAAGCCTCATCCAGAACCGGTTGTTCGTGCCATGAAGGCGCTCGATGCGAAACCTGATGAGACGATTATGGTTGGAGACAATACACATGATATCGAATCAGGACAAAATGCTGGCACAAAAACAGCGGGCGTGGCTTGGACGATTAAAGGTCGCAAAACCCTAGAGGATCTAAAACCAGATTATATGCTCGAGCACATGAGCGATATCCTAAAGATCGTAATGGAGTGATCATATGCGTAAGACGGACCGTTACCGTGTAACTGAAGCCAACTCATTATGGCAAGTTTATAAAACCGTCCCCTTTTTTAAGGTGGTACGAAATTTTGTTGTCATCCAATTGGCGCGCTACACACCTTTTTTACCGGTGAAAAATTGGCTATATCGCACCTTTTTAGGGATGGATGTAGGAAGGTATACCGCTTTTGCCTTAATGGTTATGCTTGATGTGATGTTTCCTGAAAAAATATCGGTTGGACGGAATACGGTTATCGGTTATAACACGACGATCCTCGCTCATGAGTATCTAATTAAGGAATATCGTCTCGGAAAAGTGGAGATCGGAAGTGAAGTGTTAATCGGGGCCAACACCACGATCTTGCCAGGTGTCACGATTGGAGACGGTGCCATTGTCTCAGCAGGCACCCTTGTACATAAAGACGTACCACCAGGCGCTTTTGTTGGTGGGAATCCGATGAGTGTTATTTATTCGAAGGAAGAAATGGATAAGCGAAAAGAAGAGGATACGTTTTTTGATGATGATGTCTAGTGTAACAGCACATTAAAAGGTTGAATTGAGGATTTAATTGATATATACTCTCTAAAAAAACTATGGGGAGATACTCAAATGGAATCCATTGGGAAACTACCATCAAACCTTTATTCAACGAAAATATTAGAAGCCATAGGTGAAAATATTATTATTGCAGATGAAGACTTTAATATTACTTGGATCAATCCCAGTGCTAAGGATCTTTTTGAAAATATAATTACTCTTTATAATCTGGAAAATGTAGATGATTTAATTGGAATGAACATGGATCACTTTCACAAGGACCCAGCGCATCAACGAAACATTATGAATCATCTAACAGATACACATAGAACTCGGATCAACATTAAAGACACTTATGTAACTGATATTATCGTTAATCCTATAATGGATAATGGGGCACCTATTGGCTATGTTGTAATGTTAATGGACGTTACAACAAAGGTTCAAGAAGAACGGCGAAAAGAGAAACTGATTGAAGAGCTTTCTGTCCCCATCCTCCACGTCTGGGACTATACGTTGGCCATAACACTTAAAGGAACGATTGATGATGATCGCTTTCAGACTATCCTTAGTAAACTCCTAGAAAAGTGCCATCATACGGATGTGGAATATGTGATCCTTGACTTAAGTGGTGTTACGGGATGGAACGAGGAATTTCCAGCTCAAATCACGAAGGTTATTGAAAACCTTTCTATTATGGGCGCTCATAGTATTATAGCTGGTGTGAAGCCAGAGTTGGCACTTGATTTTGCTTTAGAAACATCTTATAATGTTCCAAAATTTAAAACTTCCAAAGAAGCTATCAAATATATCATTGCTAGACATTGAGATTTCACCTAAAAATTAGAGCATTTTGGACATAGAATTGTAAATCAGTTCTATGTCCTTTTTTATGTTCTTTAACGGAATGGGGTTCAATTAGTATAAGGCATATTTCGAACACATAGTATTTAAGAGAAAAAGGATTCTGCCTATCAAAGAACGAATCAAGTACATAGAAGCATGTTTAAGAAAGCGGAAACGTAGGTAAACGACATGAAAAAGAGATGGAGGTTATCTTAATGCAAACATATATTTTGTCACTGGATCAGGGGACGACGAGTTCACGAGCAATCTTGTTTAACCATGATGGTGAAGTTGTTCAAACCGCACAAAAAGAGTTTCAACAATTTTTCCCGAAACCAGGATGGGTAGAGCACGATGCGAATGAAATCTGGACATCCATTTTGTCATGTATAGCAAATGTTTTAACAAAAGCAGAAGTCCAACCCGATCAAGTCGCTTCCATTGGGATTACAAACCAGCGAGAAACAACCGTGATCTGGGATAAGGAAACAGGACAACCTATTTATCATGCAGTTGTTTGGCAATCCCGTCAAACCAACGATATTTGTAATGAATTACGAGAGAACGGGTATGAAGATCTGTTTAAAAAGAAAACAGGTCTTGTATTAGATCCTTATTTTTCAGGGACAAAAGTGAAGTGGATTTTAGATCATGTAGATGGTGCTCGAGAAAAAGCGGAACAAGGAAAGCTTCTGTTCGGAACCATAGATACATGGCTGATTTATAAACTTTCTGGTGGACAAGCACATGTAACGGATTACTCCAATGCATCTCGTACGTTAATGTACAACATCTATGATCTGGAGTGGGATGAGGAACTTCTCGATATTTTAGATGTGCCGAAAGCAATTTTACCGGATGTACGTCCTTCTTCAGAAGTGTATGCGCATACTGTTGATTATCACTTCTTCGGAAAAGAAATCCCAATTGCAGGAGTTGCTGGTGATCAGCAAGCAGCATTATTCGGACAGGCTTGCTTTGAAAAAGGAATGGCGAAAAACACGTATGGAACAGGTTGCTTTGTTCTCATGAATACAGGGGAAGAAGGTATTCCATCAGACCAAGGCCTCCTTACCACGATTGCATGGGGCGTGGACGGAAAAGTTGAATATGCCTTAGAAGGTAGTATTTTTGTTGCTGGCTCTGCAATTCAATGGCTTCGAGATGGATTACGTATGATCAAAGATGCTCCAGCTAGTGAAGACTACGCCAAAAAGGTTGATTCCACAGATGGGGTGTATGTCGTTCCCGCTTTTGTTGGACTTGGTACACCGTATTGGGATTCTGATGCGAGGGGAGCTGTATTTGGCTTAACTCGTGGAACTTCCAAGGAGCATTTTATCCGCGCTACACTTGAAGCTCTCGCATACCAAACGAAAGATGTTGTCGATGCAATGAAAGAGGATTCAGGAATTGACCTGAAAACGCTTCGTGTTGATGGAGGAGCGGTTAAGAATGATTTCCTTATGCAATTTCAAAGTGATGTGCTAGGTGTTGAAGTCGACCGCCCAATTGTTAATGAAACAACCGCACTCGGCGCAGCTTATTTAGCTGGACTAGCAGTTGGTTATTGGGATAGTAAAGATAAAATTACGGAACAATGGAAGAAGGATCGTACTTTTAAACCGGAGTTGGAAAACAAGGAAGCAGAAGAGTTATATAAAGGCTGGCAAAAAGCTGTAGAGGCCGCTCGGGCATTTAAGTAGTCTAAAAAAGGAATGGGTTGGGTATCGTACGGATAGAATGGAGTGTTTCGAATGTTTTCTGGATATAAGCGAACGGAGATTTATCATAAATTAGAGCAGGAGCGTTTGGACGTGCTTGTTATCGGGGGAGGTATCACAGGAGCGGGTATCGCACTGGATGCTGTGACCCGTGGCATGTCAGCCGGTGTTTTAGAGATGCAAGATTTCGCAGCTGGAACTTCGAGTCGTTCTACAAAGCTCGTTCACGGAGGACTACGCTATTTAAAACAGTTTGAAGTGAAAATGGTAGCTGAAGTGGGGCAGGAGCGTGCAATCGTTTATGAGAATGGTCCTCACGTAACGACTCCTGAATGGATGATTCTCCCGTTTTATAAGGATGGAAATTTTGGTCCATACATGACGAACATTGGATTGAAACTATACGACACATTAGCTCGTGTAAAAAGAGATGAACGACGAAAAATGCTTACGCCAAAGGAGACATTGGCCAAAGAACCTCTTTTAAAAAAGGATGGCTTAAAAGGTAGCGGCTATTACGTTGAGTATCGTACAGATGATGCCAGGCTGACGCTTGAAGTGTTGAAAAAAGCTGTTCAAAAGGGGGCTATGGCTCAAAACTACGTTAAAGTTGTCGACTTTTTATATGAAGATGGTCTAGTCGCTGGTGTTGTGGCAGAGGATCAGATTGATGGTGAAAAACATGAAATCTATGCGCGTAAGGTCGTGAATGCTGCTGGACCTTGGGTGGATGACCTTCGTGAAAGAGATGGATCTAAAGAAGGAAAGAGTCTTCATTTAACAAAGGGGGTACACCTTGTTTTTAATGGTGAGACGTTTCCACTTCAACAGGCCATTTATTTTGACGCACCTGATGGACGTATGATCTTTGCTATACCGCGTGATGGAAAAACGTATGTTGGGACAACGGATACGGTTTATGAAGGGGACACCGCACACCCAACCATGACCGTTGATGATCGGGATTACTTGCTGCAATGCATTGATTTTATGTTCCCAGATCTATCGATTACAGCTGGTGATGTTGAATCGAGTTGGGCAGGATTACGTCCGTTGATTCATGAGGATGGGAAAGATCCATCTGAAATTTCTCGTAAAGATGAGATCTTCACTTCTGAATCAGGCTTAATTTCTATTGCAGGAGGAAAACTAACAGGCTATCGTAAAATGGCTGAAAATGTGGTGGATTTATTGGCTGGTCATCTATCTGAACAATTAGGTCTTAACTTACCAGAATCCCAAACAGAGGAACTCCCTATTGCAGGAGGAGAAGTTGGTGGCTCTGACGGCTTCGCTGATTTTATGGATCGCAAAATTGAGGAAGGGAGAGCCATGAGTTTATCCGAGGAAAAAGCTCGAGGCTTAACCCAAATGTATGGAGCCAATGTCGATGAAGTGTTTCATCGATACTATAAAATGAAAAATGAAGATTTGGGATTAGATCCATTAGTGTACGCGATGCTGACGTATAGTATGGAGCACGAACATACTGTGAAACCTGTAGACTTTTTTGTTAGAAGAACGGGAGCCCTGTTCTTTGATATTCACTGGGTGCATAAGCATAAAGAGTCTGTCATTACGTTTATGGCTCAAGAATATGGATGGACAGAAGAACAGATTGAAGCCTACACCCGAGAGTTAGATGTATTGCTTGAAGAAGCGGTCGCTCCGGATCCAGCTTAGATATTGTAGTCCCTCTGGTTGGATGGCCAGGGGGATTATTTTGGATAGCGGTCTTATGAATCTGGATGGAGAGCATATGGTTTTGGATAGCGGGCATGTGATTCTGGATAGATAGTGTATGGTTTTGGATAGCAGGGATATGATTCTGGATAGAGAGCGAATAGTTTTGGATAGAATGCTTATAATTCTGGATAAAAAGCGAATGGTTTCGGATAGACCGCTAGTAATTTCGGTTAGAGAACATATCTTTCTGGATAGAACCCCACCCACCTCGAATCCCCCACCACAAAAACCACCTTGTACTTTACGTTAACGTAAATGGTATACTTAAAAATATCAGAAAAATCAGATAAAAAGAGGTGCGGGCATGCAAGAGACGTTCACCATATCTGAATTAGCCAAATACTTTGATGTAACAACACGTACGATTCGGTACTATGAAGAGCTTGGTTTACTTACCCCTGAACGTACTAAGAGCGGGCAGCGGGTGTTTACAAAAAAAGAAAAAACACGCCTGATCCTTATCTTTCGAGGGAAGAAGTATGGGTTTCAGCTAGAGGAAATTAAAGAGATGGTCGAGTTGTTCGATCAGGATCCTTCGGGAAAGAGACAGCTTGAGAAGACGATTGAGTATGGTGAGGAGAAGGTAGAGGAGGTGTCGAAGCGGATAAGGGAGTTGACAGAGATGCGAGATGAAATGCAGTGCCTGATTGGAGAGTTTCAACAAAAATTAAACCAGTTGAAAGGGGAAAAGGTATGAACATTTCTGAACTGTTAGCGAGACAATCGAGAAAGTATCCGAACAAAGAGGCGATTGTTTCTGGTGGAGAGCGAATTACTTATAGCGAATGGAACCGTAACGTAAATAAACTGGCTCATGCTCTTTCAAAAAGAGGGATAGGAAATGGAGATAAAATAGTTCTCCATATGCCAAACGTAACAGAGTTTCTCTATACTTATTTTGCTGTGCATCGATTGGAAGCGATTATTGTTCCGATCAATGCTAAATTTGTACAAGAAGAAATCGAGTATATTCTTGACCACAGTGATGCTAAAGCTTTTCTCACACATGAACTCCTTTTCGATAATGTTTCTTCTATCCAAGATCCGAACCTCATTCAAATCAAAACGGGGGCGGCACAAGATGGGTGGCTCGCTTTTGATGATGTATTGGCTTCAGGTGATGAAGCAGAAATCGTATCCACAACGCATGAGGATGATGAGGCATCGATGCTTTATACATCTGGAACAACAGGACGACCAAAAGGGGTTCTCTTTACGAACCGCAATCTATTAACCATTTCTTCTATGATATCGATAGAGCTCACGATTAACACCGACAGTCGTCTATTGCATATCATGCCGCTCAGTCATTCAGCACCTCTGCACCTATTTTTAGTTTCTGGCACATACGTAGGAGCAACGCATGTTTTAGCACCAACGTTCACTCCAGATTTAATGCTAGATCTCATTTCATCAGAGAAAATCACACATTTCTTCGGTGCACCGGTAGCTTATATGGTGACAGCGAAGCATCCTAAAATCCAGGAGTATGATCTCAGCTCTGTTGAATACTGGTTATACGGTGGAGCACCACTTGGTACAAAAGAGGTTCAATACGTCAAACAGCAGTTTAAAACAGATCGCTTAATGTGCTTATACGGATCAACGGAAGCTGGGCCAAACGGAACGCTACTTAGACCTGAGGAACATGATGCTAAAGCAGGTAGTGTAGGCCAGCGTGCAGCGCTTCATTGTGAAATCAATCTAGTTGATGAAAATGGTGATCCGGTTAAGCAAGGAGATATAGGTGAAATCATCCTACGTGGTGAGGGAACCATGAAGGGCTATTACAAAAATAAAGAGAAAACGAATGAAACGATCAAAGACGGATGGCTCTATACAGGTGACATGGGGGTTCAAGATGAGGACGGATACTTTTGGGTGATTGATCGTAAGAAAGACATTATCATTTCAGGTGGCGTTAACGTGTTCCCGAAAGAGATAGAAGAAACGTTGACGGCTCATCCAGCTATTGCTGAAGCGGCTGTCATTGGAGTGCCACATCCAGAGTGGGGTGAAACGGTAAAAGCATTTGTTGTATTAGAGGATGAGGTAGAAGATCTTGAGGAAGATTGTAAGCGTTTTCTGAAAGATAAACTGGCGAGCTATAAAATCCCTCGTATTTATACAAAACTGGATGCACTACCGCGAAATGCGTCTGGTAAGTTATTAAAACAGCAACTGCGAGAACTTCAAGAAGCGTAAGGAGGAACACGATGAACTTTTTCAAAGAGGATCCAAATCTATCTTTTATTTTGAAGCAGTATTTAGATGAAGATTTTTATAAATGGGCTGAAAAAGAGTTGGAGGAATACGGTGAAGTATGTGCCAATGAAGTTGATGAGCGTGCAGTTCATACAGATCGAGAAGGGCAGCCCAAGCTGATTAAGTACGACAAAATGGGGAATGACATTTCGCATGTTTGGCTGAATGAGGGATATAAAGAGACTGTTAAAGATACGTACGGGCGTGGGATCGTCGGCTATGTGCACAAGGAGATTCCGGAGCTTGGTCGAAAAGGGAGCTACATGTACTCGTATGCTCAAGGATATCTTTTGTCGCAATCTGAGCCAGGCTTTTATTGTCCGGTTACCTTAACGATGGCTACAGCGTACTTGCTAGATCACTATGGCAGTAAGGAACTTAAAGATAAATATTTACCTCATGTTCTATCCACTGGTGAGGTTGAGTTATATGAAGGAGCAACCTTTTTAACAGAACGGCAAGGTGGTTCTGATGTCGGAGCGAATGAAACAACAGCTATCCAGCACGGGGATTATTATCGTTTGTATGGAGAAAAGTATTTTGCAAGTAATGCTGGGGCTTGTGGAGTTGCAACTGTCTTGGCTCGTAGGGAAGATGCGCCTGAAGGTACGAAAGGGCTTAGCTTATTTCTTGTTCCGTGGCGAAATAAAGATGATAGCTTAAATGGCATTCAGATTCGTAGGTTAAAAGATAAGCTGGGTGTTCGTGCGGTTCCATCTGCTGAGGTTGTGTTTGATGGAGCTGAGGCTTATATGATCGGCGAACCTGAGCAAGGAATCTATTATATGATGGAAGCACTCAACCTTTCACGTGTCTGTAATGCAATTGCATCGATTGGCATTATGCAACGTGGCTATCTTGAAGCAAGGAACTATGCATATGAGCGACAAGCTTTTGGTAATACGTTAAAAGATTATCCGATGGTGCGAGACACGTTGGTTCGTCTGCGGGCAAAACAAGAAGTAGAGACAAGTGCCGTCTTTTCCCTCATTTCTCTGTTTGATCGTGTCATGACTGACCGAGAGGCAACCAGTGTCCGTGAGATTGCTTTAAATCGTTTACTCATAGCGCTTTTGAAAAAAGAAACTGCTGAGCAGGCGATCCATTTTTCTCATGAGTCCATTGAGATGCATGGAGGGAATGGTTTTATAGAAGACTTTGTCACTCCTCGTTTGTTACGGGATGCCCAAGTTCTCACAGTGTGGGAAGGTACAGCAAACATCCTTGGGCTTGAAGTATTACGTCTCATGCATAAATACCAGGTTCATGAAATATTCATTAATGAGATGAAGCAAGAATTAGATGCCCTCCCTGTTGAGTTAGCAGATGAAGCTGCTTTTGTTAAAGGGAAAGTTGGTGAACTACAAGAGCTCACCAATCGTGTTGTGGTTATGGATGAAGGATCACAAACGTATTATAGTAAAACGTTAGCTGATCGTATGACGGCCATTTATGAGAGTGTTATTTCTTTAAAAGATGCGGTCGTTGGAGGTGAACGTAAAAAGGCTATTGCTGAGGTCTTTTTACAGCTTACATGGAAACGAGATGAGTTAGATTTTGATCAGCTTTCTCTGAAACACTTTGATCGGATTGTTGAGCAAAAAGAACAAGTGAATGTTTAAATGAAATAGAGGAAACACCCTGCCAATTGAGTGAGAATGGCAGGGTGTTTTTCTTTATTTATACCAAAAAATAATATATGAATTTTCCAAACCTTATGTTAACCTTTATTTATGTTAACTTAACATTTAATAGGTTAACGATAACTTGGGTTTAGGAGGAGAAAAAATGAAATCAAGAAAGATGACACCACTTGATATTACTATGGGAAGTTTATTTGTGGCTTTGATGGCGATTGGGGCAAATATCGTAGCATGGGTGCCTTTTATGGTAGTAGGAGGCGTGCCGATTACGTTGCAAACGTTCTTTGCCGTTTTAGCAGGTCTTGTGTTGGGAAGTCGTTTGGGTGCAATGTCCATGACGGTTTATATGTTAGTTGGACTAGCTGGTGCACCAATTTTTGCTAGGTTTGGCGGTGGTTTTGGATCATTACTTAGTCCTACATTTGGATTTATATTATCTTTTATTCTTGTAGCATATGTAGTTGGTAAACTTACTGAAAACAATCGTACACTACCACGTTATGTGATTGCTGGACTTATTGGTATGACGATCAATTATGTTTTCGGTACAAATTGGATGTATGCAGCTTACGTACTATGGTATGGAGCTCCAGAAGGATTCTCTTATTCTATGGCATGGGCATGGATGATGGCACCACTACCGAAAGATCTAATTCTATCTGCATTAGCCGGAGTATTCGCATTTCGTCTTGAGCGTAGCGTGCTATCTCGCAGTCAGCTCCGTAGACAACAAAACGAAGCGGCATAAGGAGGGAATATTATGGTTGTGAATTGGGGTCAACTTGCTGATCAAGTGTTAGAAGGTAATGAACTGACAGATGATGAAGCTTTAGCGATTCTAGATAGTAAGGATGATGAACTTCTAGATTTACTCCATAGTGCATACAAGATCCGGAAACATTACTATGGAAACAAAGTGAAGCTCAATATGATCGTGAACACGAAGTCAGGCTTTTGTCCTGAAAACTGTGGGTATTGCGCTCAATCGATTGTTTCGGATGCTCCAATTGAAAAATATCGCATGATGAAAAAAGACGACATCGTAAAAGGTGCTGAACAAGCTCATCGATTGAAATCAGGAACATATTGCATTGTAGCGAGTGGGCGTGGACCTACTACACGAGAGCTAAACGAAGTTACCGCTGCTGTTAAAGAGATTAAACAGAATTACGACATGAAGATTTGTGCTTGCTTAGGACTTTTGAACCCAGAACAGGCAGAGTCTCTTAAAGAAGCTGGCGTTGATCGTTACAACCACAATATAAACACATCCGAAAATCATCATGAGCAGATTACAACGTCTCATACATACGAGGATCGTGTTGGTACTGTAGATACAGTAAAAGATGTCGGTATTTCACCTTGTTCAGGAGTCATTGTAGGAATGAAGGAAACGAAGCAAGACGTAGTGCAAATGGCAAGATCACTAAAAGCACTCGATGCTGATTCCATTCCGGTGAACTTTTTGCACGCAATAGACGGTACTCCGTTAGAGGGTACTGATGAACTGACTCCAACTTACTGCTTAAAAGTGCTGTGCCTCTTCCGTTTTATAAATCCGAGTAAGGAAATTCGGGTATCAGGCGGAAGAGAAGTGAACTTACGTAGTTTACAACCATTTAGTTTATATCCAGCTAATTCGATCTTTGTTGGAGACTACTTAACAACAGAAGGGCAAGAGGGGAACAAAGACCACCAGATGATTTTAGATGCTGGTTTCGAAATTGATTATGTTACAAAAGAAGAAGAAATTCCTATTGGGTAAAGTCGAGGTGTGCCTGGAACGTGTGATGCGTTTCAGGCTTTTTTTGATTGCATTCGGGCGATTCCTGATCTGATTCAGGCGATTGTAAGTGAAATACAGGCGTTGTTAATCAAGGTTTGGGCGATTGTTCAGGATATTCGGGCTATCGAAGTTCATATTCAGGCGATCATGTACGAAATGCAGGCGATAGCCCCGCCAGTGCTGCGATGGAGCTCAAATTTGTCTCGAATAGATACAGATTTGTATAAGCAATTTGGGGAATAGATAAGAGTAAGGATTTGTTGTTGACCGCTTTTCTTTATTTTGTTATCGTATTAGCAGACTAAAGGATTTAGAGTGATATACGCATATATTTTTATAGAGAGGGGATCATCGTTTTGGCTAATCGTCTTATGTTCGAAAAACCACTAGGAATGAGGGATACACTCCCGTTTTTTTATAATCAGAAGCGCAATGCAAGAGAGGCACTATCCAATGCTATTGAGTCTTGGGGATACCAATTTTTAGATACACCGATGCTGGAATACTTAGAAACCGTGGGGGAAGCGAGTGCAATTGATGAAACGCAATTATTTAAGCTGCTTGATCAGCAAGGGCATACGCTTGTCCTCAGGCCTGATATGACAGCACCGATTGCGCGTGTTGCAGCATCTCAACTTAAAGAGCAAGGATTTCCGGTTCGTCTAGCTTATGATGGGCCTGTTTTCCGTGCGCAGCAAATTGAAGGTGGGAAGCCGGCGCAGTTTGAACAAGTAGGTGTGGAATACATCGGAGAGAATTCCATCTATGCTGATGCTGAGGTGATCGCTCTTCAAGTTCAAACATTAAAAGAAGCTGGATTGGATCATTTTCAACTTACAGTAGGTCACATTGGATATGTGAAAGGCCTACTTAAAGAGATCTTTGGTGATGAC
Source organism: Pontibacillus sp. HMF3514 (assembly GCF_009858175.1). GTDB lineage: Bacteria > Bacillota > Bacilli > Bacillales > BH030062 > Pontibacillus. The sequence goes on along the minus strand of NZ_CP047393.1, from coordinate 3,240,115 downwards.
CAGAAAACGTCTGAGCTTTTCCTGCGCTTTTTATATAGAAAGAATTACGTTGGATTTCGTAAGGCACTACAAGAAACAAACATCTCAAAAGAGGATCAAGAACGCTTAAAACAACTATTATCTCTTAGAGGAGAAGAAGATGTTCTTTCAACAGCTAAGGACATTACGAAAAATGGTGCATGCCATGAGGCGATTCATGAGCTGCAGCAACTACATGAACTTTTAGAAAGCTACGGTGTGACGGAGTATGTTTCATACGACTTGAATCTGATCAGTCATATGAGCTACTATTCTGGAATTTTATTTGAGGGATATGCTCCTGAATTAGGTTCTTTACTATGCAATGGAGGGCGCTATGATCAACTTCTGCCTTCATTCCAAACAGAAGCTTCAGCGACAGGGTTTGCTGTACGTTTGGATCGTTTAGTTGAAGCCGTTAATCATCAAAATGCAGAAAACAATCGTACGCTAATTCTTTTTGATGATCACTCCTTTCAAAAAGCACTTAAAGAAGCGCAGGACTTAAGAGGAGAGGGGAGTCGAGTTGTTCTTCAGCATCGAAATAATATTGAAGAAAAAGCTCTCCAAAACGAAGAATTCACTCAATTAATTGATTTGTCGGAAGGAGGAGCTGGCTATGAATGATTGGTTAACCATCGCCATGCCTAAAGGTCGTATTTTTGATGAAGCGGCTCAACTATTGAAGAAAATCGGATATGACTTTACGGATGTTGAAGAGTCTCGAAAGTTAATTTTAGAATTTCCGGAATATAAAATGCGCTTGATGCTTGCTAAACCAATGGACGTTGTGACATATGTTGAATATGGTGCTGCAGATTGCGGTATTGCAGGGAAAGATGTTTTATTGGAGCAAGATCGAGATGTATATGAAGTATTGGATTTAGAAATTAGCCCATGTTATTTAGCGGTAGCAGGACTACCAGACAAACCTCTTAGCAAAATCGCACCTAAAATTGCGACGAAATACCCGAGAGTTGCATCCGAGTATTTCAGAGAGCAGGGTGAGCAAATCGAGATCATTCCTCTAAACGGATCGATTGAACTAGCTCCTCTCATTGGGTTAACGGACCGCATTGTCGATATCGTTTCTTCAGGCCGTACGTTACGCGAAAACGGGCTTGTGGAGTATGAAAAGATTGCCGATATTACGTCAAGATTTATCGTGAACCCAGTTAGCTATCGAATTAAAAGCCAGGTGATTGACCCGATTATTACGGATTTAAGTCAAGAAATCTAAGGGGGAGACGTCATGAAAATTGTTAATCCAAGTGAGATTGAGACGTTAAAGCGAGGAGTCGACGGTGGTACAGAGGAACAACGTAAAGTCGTTCAGTCTATTATTGAAGACATAAAAAATGAAAAAGACGAAGCGCTCCTCCGATATACCAAAAAGTTTGATGGAGCAGAGCTTGAAACGTTACAAGTCACACAAGATGAGATTGATTCTGCTTTAGCGGAAATGGAGGATGAGGACCTGCAGATTTTACGTGAGGCAGCTTCTAATATTCGTTCCTTCCACGAAAAGCAAGTGCGTCAGTCTTGGTTTGAAACGAAGCCTGATGGGACGATGCTTGGACAAAAAGTAACCCCTCTCGATGCTGTAGGGGTATATGTACCAGGAGGAACGGCAGCTTACCCTTCTTCTGTATTTATGAATTTGATGCCTGCAGTCGTAGCAGGTGTGGAGCGTATTGCGATGGTAACCCCTCCTTCTGAAGCGGGAACGGTACCAGCAGGAGTGCTTGCGGCTGCTCACATTGCTGGCGTTCGAGAGATTTATAAAGTAGGAGGCGCACAAGCCATAGCAGGTCTTGCATATGGAACAGAAACTATTGCTTCCGTTGATAAAATTGTAGGTCCAGGTAATATTTTTGTCGCACTAGCTAAACGTGAAGTATTTGGTGATGTGGACATCGATATGATCGCTGGTCCAAGTGAAATCGTTGTATTAGCTGATGAGACTGCGAGAGCGAATGAAGTAGCGGCTGATTTATTATCTCAGGCTGAACACGATGAACGTTCTGCAAGTGTACTGGTCACAACATCTGCGGAGCTTGCTGAAAAAGTGGCTAATGAAGTGAACGCTCAACTTGCTGACCTTCCGCGTCATGCTATTGCCCGTGTCAGTATTGATAATGAGGGTGGAATCGTACTCTGTCAAAATATCCAGGAAGCCTTGGATGCGGTTAATACGATGGCTCCCGAGCACTTAGAAGTTATGACGAAAGAGCCGATGGCATTGCTAGGAAGCATCAAGCATGCTGGAGCGATCTTTCTAGGACGATACAGTTCAGAACCGGTAGGCGATTATTTTGCCGGGCCTAATCACGTTCTTCCAACAAGTGGTACAGCTCGATTCTCTAGCCCGTTAAATGTAGATGATTTTGTGAAGAAATCAAGCGTTATTTATTATAGTGAACAAGCGTACAACCGAGATGCAGATAAGATTGCGCGTTTCGCTCGCCTTGAAGGTTTAGAAGCACACGCCCGCGCGATTGAATTCAGAAAGGATCGTGATAAGTCATGACAGAGGAACGTCGAAGCCATATTGACCGTACAACAGGAGAAACAAGTATTTCTTTAGATCTTCTTTTAGATGGCAGTGGAGCTGGATCTGTTGATACACAGGTCCCATTCATGACGCACATGCTCGAGCTTTTTAAAAAGCACGGGTTTTTCGACCTTTCTGTAAAAGGAACGGGTGACGTTGAAGTTGATGATCATCACCTAACTGAGGATATCGGGATCTGTCTAGGTCAAGCGTTGCGTCAGGCTCTTGGTGAAAAAGAAGGAATTAAACGTTATGGTTCCTTTTCGCTTCCGATGGATGAAACGCTTGTGACGGTGGCTGTTGACCTTAGTGATCGACCGCACCTTGAGTGGAAAGTGGATCTTCCTGCTGAAAAAGTGGGAACGTTTGATACCGAGAATGCCCATGAATTTTTCTGGAAGCTTGCCCTAGAAGCACGTATGAACCTACACATTGTGCTGCATCATGGAACGAATACACACCACATCATTGAAGCGATATTTAAAGCTACAGCACGAGCACTGGATGAGGCGACGCAAATTGACCCACGTATCCAGGGCATCATGTCAACGAAAGGAAGTTTATAAATGATTGGAATCATCGATTATGGGATGGGGAATCTCTATAGTGTTTCCAAGGCACTTGAACGTCTTGATGTTTCTTATACAATCTCGGATAAGTGGGATGAGCTTGACGCTTGTGACGGTCTCTTGCTACCAGGTGTAGGTGCTTTTCCTGATGCCATGAGTGCATTAAATGAATCAGGAATGGCAGACTTTTTGAAACGAAAAGTAGAGGAAGGAGTGCCTTTACTCGGCATATGTCTAGGAATGCAGCTATTATTTGAAGAAAGCGAGGAAGTTACACCTACTAAAGGCCTTGGCTTTCTTCCAGGAAAAGTTGTTCGATTCAAAGGTGTGGATGAAAACGGCACACGCTATAAAATTCCGCACATGGGCTGGAACGATTTAAACCATAAACGTCCTGATTCCATACTGCTTCGCGATGTTGAAGAGGATTACGTCTATTTCGTCCATTCGTTTTATGTGGACACGAACGAAGATGTGGTTGTAGCGAGTGCTAGCTATGAAACTGATGTACCGGCAATAGTGGGGAAAGGTCATGTACTCGGAGTTCAATTCCACCCAGAGAAAAGTAGTACAGCAGGCATGGCGATTTTGAAAAATTATTGTCAGTACGTTTATGAATCTAATAAAAAAGGAGTTATCGAATGAGCCAATTTATTGTGTATCCAGCTATAGATTTAAAAGATGGAAAATGTGTACGCCTTCAACAAGGTGATTTTAATCGCGAGACGGTCTATGGAGATTCTCCTTATGAAGTTGCTCAAGATTTCGTTGAGCAAGGTGCGGATTGGATTCATATCGTTGACCTAGATGGAGCTCGTGATGGGAAACGCGTAAATGCGAATCACATCTTAAATATCGCCAATGACTTACCGATTCAGGTTCAAATGGGCGGTGGCATCCGAAAAGAAGAGGATGTGACATTCTATTTACAGCAAGGCGTGAATCGAGTTGTCATCGGTAGTCTTGCCGTTTCAAACCCAGAGCTAACGAAGCGACTTATCACTACTTATGGGGATAAGATTGCGATTGGACTTGATGCTCGTGATGGTTATGTTGCAACGAACGGATGGATGAACAATTCGGACAAATCCGTGTCAGAAGTCGGTAAGTATTTTGCGGATTGCGGTGTTGAACACTTTATCTTCACGGACATTTCAAAAGACGGCATGATGAGCGGACCTAACGTTGAGGCCATTTTGCAATTAGCAGATGAAAGTGGTAAAAAGGTTATTGCCTCTGGTGGCGTCCGCAACGTTGAGGATTTGAAAACATTAAAAGGCTATTCAGATCGAAACATTGCTGGTGCGATCGTTGGGAAAGCCCTTTATACAAAAGAGATTACTTTAAAGGATGCCATTAATGAGGTGAATCAGCCATGATCACCAAACGCATTATTCCTTGCCTTGATGTAAAGGATGGCCGCGTCGTTAAGGGCATACAATTCGTACAAATTCGTGATGCAGGGGATCCTGTAGAACTTGCTACGGTTTATGACGAACAAGGCGCAGATGAACTTGTATTTTTAGATATATCTGCCACTCATGAAGGACGTAAGACAATGATTGAGGTTGTTAGAGAAGTTGCCGGTACACTAGCGATTCCGTTCACAGTTGGTGGCGGTATTGGTTCACTCGATGATATGCGTGCGATTTTGCGAGCTGGAGCTGATAAAGTCTCTCTAAACTCAGCAGCTGTTCGGAATCCTGAGCTTGTTGAAGAAGGAGCACGTTACTTTGGGTCTCAATGCATGGTTGTTGCGATTGATGCCAAGTTTGATGAAGAGTTGAACTCATGGCGTGTTTTCACTCACGGAGGACGAAAAGGAACCGAGTGGGAAGTTGGCAAATGGGCGCAGCATGTTGAATCCTTAGGAGCTGGAGAATTGCTTTTAACAAGCATGGATCGTGACGGTGAAAAAAGTGGCTTCGATATTAACCTGCTTCAATATGTCCAAGAGAAAGTCAATATTCCAGTCATTGCTTCAGGTGGAGCAGGAAACGCTCAGCATTTTGTTGATGTTTTTCAAAAAGCAGAAGTGGATGCGGCTCTTGCAGCGTCCATTTTTCACTATAAAGAAACATCTGTAGATCGTGTGAAGGACGAGTTATCAGAGAGTGGGGTGCACGTACGATGAAGATTGAAGATGTTCAGTTTGATGAGAAGGGATTAGTCCCAGCTATAATTCAGGATGCACAAAGTAAAGAAGTGCTAACCTTGGCTTACATGAATAAAGAAGCATTAACAAGTACGCTTGAAAAAGGAGAAACAGTCCTTTATAGCAGATCACGTCAGGAGATTTGGCATAAAGGTGCAACCTCTGGCAATACACAAAAGGTGCATTCCATACGTTATGACTGTGATCAAGATGCCGTTTTAGTACAGGTGGTTCCGAATGGCCCTGCGTGTCATAAAGGGGATTACAGCTGTTTTTCTGAAGTCGTTCAAGGAAAAGAAGATGCGCCAAAAGAAAATCGTTATGCTTTCTTAGATGAACTTCAATCGGTTTTAGCAGAACGCAAAGCGACGCTTCCTGAAGGCTCTTATACATCATCTCTTTTCCAGGGCGGCGTTGATCGAATTGGGAAAAAGATCGGTGAAGAGGCAAGTGAAGTCATTATTGCTGCCAAAAACAATGATAACGAAGAGCTAAAATGGGAAACAGCAGACTTGTTTTTCCATATCCTTCTTATGTTAACACAGCAAGGCTTACCGTTTGATGATGTTCTATCAGCACTCGAATCTCGTCATAAGAAAAGCGAAAGCGACCGTTAAGCAACGAACGGAGGGAGGAGAAGACCCTTCGTTGCTGGGCGCTGGAGCTAGACTTGGCTCGTTTTAATAAAAAGTTTTACAGAAGCCACAAATTCTATAATTTCCTGGTAGAGAACAAGAAAAAGTAATTTTAATGGATAAATACGGAATATGGTCTACATCCTCCCCTATCAAATATGATATAATTTTGAACAGACTGAGTTGGTTCGAAGAGGAGGACCTAGATGCATACTTCAACGAAAAACTCTGAGGAAGTATTACAAGCTAATATTATCCCTTTCAAGCCAGAAGGGGAATTTTATTTTTCTAAGGGTGTGCAGGCGTTCCGAAAGCGCGAGTTTGATAAGGCCTTACGATGGCTAAAACGAGCTTCGGAGTTATCGCCAAAGCAACCCTTATATAAATGTCAATTGTCCGTTGTTTATACGGAAACAGGAGAATACCACGCAGCAAACCAAGTATTAATGGATGTGCTCGCAGATTTTGGCCATGAGTATGTGGATTGTTTCTATTTAATCGCAAACAATTACGCACACCTTGGCCTGTTTCATGATGCCACAAAATATGCGAAGGAATATATCCAAAAGGCTCCTGAGGGAGATTTTAAAGAGGAAGCAGAACAGCTCATGTCCTTAATGGATATCGATGAAGAATCTGATTCTGATGAAGATGATGATATTGAAATTATGTTAGAAGAAGAGGATGAACTCATGCGATATCAGGAGTCTGCCTTTTATTATCTTGAGAGGCAAGACTGGAAAGAAGCGATGATTATTCTTGATGACATGATGCGTTTGTTTCCATCTCACATTACAGCTAAGCACGATTTTGCTTTGGCGTTATTTCATCATGGAGACCAGCAGGAAGCGATTGATTTAGAGGAAAAGTGGTTAGAACAAAACCCTGAATCTTTACACTCGCAATGTAACCTTGCTGTGTTTTATCATGGGAAAGGTGAACAAGAAAAAGCTGAAAAACACATTCAGCAACTGTTGAATGTATATCCCATTCATGAACAGCAAAAGCTTAAGGTAGCAGGTACCCTCTCTCAGATTGGGTATTATCAAGAAGCTTATAAGCGGTTTACTGGATTGAAGAAAAGTAAGCTGAAAGGGCATTTATCTTATTATAAATGGTATAGTATTTCTGCTTACAACATGGGTGAACCCTCAAAAGCCATTAGCTTATGGGAAGAAGGATGCTTAAGACATCCTAGTCTTTCTGAACAGGGTGGTCCTTGGGAATCCTCATGATACCCTCATGAGCATATCAATAGACTAAAAGACACGTTGTTTTATACCATGATTACATGAACACTAGGAAGCGGAGGCGACCGGTTAGGGGCGTATGAGCAGGACAGAGCCATAGTGCGATAAAGGAAACATTCGATGTTGACTTATCGTGCGGAGGTGAAGGATGCTCACTAGCCCCTGGGAGCCAGAGCTAGACTGTGCTTAATATCGTAATGGTGTTTTATTGATATGATAAATCATTTTTTAGAGAACTTGAAAAAGGGGTTGAAGGTCGTGACAGAAGAACGTATTTACGACGTAATTATCGCAGGCGCAGGTCCTGCGGGAATGACAGCAGCTGTTTACACCTCTCGTGCAAATCTAGATACTCTAATGCTAGAACGCGGAGTACCAGGTGGACAAATGGCGAATACAGAAGAAGTGGAAAACTATCCGGGGTATGACCATATTTTAGGTCCAGACCTTTCGAATAAAATGTTTGATCACGCTAAGAAATTCGGCGCTGAATATGCGTACGGAGATATCAAAGAAGTGATCGACGGAAAAGAATATAAAACCATTAAAGCTGGTAATAAAGAGTTTAAAACACGTGCTCTTATTATCGGAACAGGTGCACAGTATAAAGAGCTTGGTATCCCAGGTGAAAAAGAACTTGGTGGTCGCGGTGTATCTTACTGTGCTGTATGTGATGGTGCATTCTTTAAAAATAAAGAATTGGTTGTTGTTGGTGGGGGAGACTCTGCTGTTGAGGAGGGTGTTTATTTAACTCGTTTCGCAAGCAAAGTAACAATCGTTCACCGTCGTGAAGAGCTACGCGCTCAACAAATCCTACAACAACGCGCTTTCGACAATGAAAAGGTTGATTTCATCTGGAATACCGTTGCAACAAAAGTCAACGAGAAGGATGGAAAAGTCGGAAGTGTAACACTTTATAACAAGAAGACAGATGAAGAATACGACAAGCCAATTGATGGTGTCTTCATCTATATCGGTATGATTCCATTAAGTGAACCGTTTAAGTCTCTAGGTATCACAAATGAGAACGGCTATATTGAGACGAATGAAAAAATGGAAACGAAAGTTCCTGGTATTTTTGCAGCTGGTGACATTCGTGAAAAAGAACTTCGTCAGATTGTTACGGCAACAGGTGATGGAAGTATTGCAGCTCAATCTAGCCAACATTATATCGAAAATTTATTAGAAGAATTGGGCGAAGCGTAAGCTAGATGTAATGTCTAGCTTCGGCTCCTAGGGTCTATCGTATAAGCAAACTCTTTTCCAGTGGCTAAAGCCACTTACAAAGATTTTTCTTATCCGTACGACCCTAAGCAGTCACCTCTGCTTTTCCCGTTGTGAAGGGGGTTTTAGAGCGTGTGTAATCAACCGTAATTAAACGTAATTACATTTTAATTCTGCTGTAACACGCCTGAAACAATTATGGGATACAATATAATTAACTAATTGACCCCCTTTTAATAAATATTAGTTTATGGCACAGGCGATTTATCGCCTGTGCATTTTTTTTGGTTTTACGAACCCTACTAGAACAAACATCCGTTTTCTAAAAAAGGATTACATAGTATAATAAGGGGAGTAGTGCCTCTTCATTTAAATAGTTAAGCAGAGGAGCGACATCCAGCTCCAGCGCCCAACGACTATTGGACTTCCCAAACCTCCTTGCGTTAAGTCAACATCGAATCGCTTAGCTCTTCGTGTTTTCTTTAAATCATGCGGTTTAGTCCAGTCCATACGTCGTTACCCGGGCGCTTCCGCTTTTGTTATGAGGTGATTAAATTGCAACGTGTGACAAATTGTATTTTAGAAGATAAAGAAAAAGGTCAGGTGCTTATGCTTAAAAAGCCTAGAAGAGGGTGGTATGTAGCTCCTGGTGGTAAGATGGAGAGCGGAGAATATGTTAAGCAGTCTGCCTCTCGAGAGTTTTTTGAAGAAACGGGTCTTACCGTAAATAATCCTGAACTAAGAGGGGTTTTCACCTTCGTTATGAAGGAAGGTAAAGATGTCGTTCAAGAGTGGATGATGTTCACGTTTTACGCTGATCAATATTCTGGTGATCTACTAGAAGAAAGTCCAGAAGGAGAGCTTGAATGGGTTCCTTTTCATGAGGTATTGAAAAAGCCCATGGCAGAAGGCGACCGTAAATACTTCGAACATATACTCAAATCAGATGATCAGGTGTATGGAACGTTCATGTACACTACGGATTTTCAATTAATAGATGTTGTACTCGATCCAGCAAGTCCATCATAAAGGAGCGGTTGTATATGGCTAATCATCCACAAGATACCCAGCTTGTGATCATAACAGGAATGTCCGGTGCAGGGAAAACAGTAGCTGTTCAAAGTTTTGAAGACCTTGGGTTTTTCTGTGTCGATAATTTGCCACCAGCTTTACTACCAAAGTTTTTAGAGCTTATGAAAGATACGCAAAATAACATACAAAAAGTCGCTCTTGTTATGGACCTGAGAGGTCGAGAGTTTTTTGATACATTGTTTGAGGCTTTAGACCAACTTGGAAAAGAAGAATGGCTTACGGAGCATATCCTCTTTTTAGATGCTGAAAATCAATCTCTCGTATCTCGTTATAAAGAAACAAGAAGATCTCACCCTTTGGCTCCTGAAGGTTTACCTATGGAAGGGATTGAACAGGAACGGTCGATCCTTGATGAATTAAGAGGACGCGCGCAGCAAATTATAGATACAACAGATATGAAGCCACGCGAATTAAGAGAACGTATTTTAGAATCTTACGCAGAAAAAACGCAACAAGTCTTTTCTGTACAGGTCGTTTCGTTTGGCTTCAAATATGGTCTACCGATTGATGCGGATCTTGTTTTTGATGTGCGTTTCTTACCGAATCCGCATTATGTCGAACAAATGCGTCCATTAACCGGATTGACAACAGAGGTTTCATCCTATGTGTTTAAGTGGAGTGAAACCCAGAAGTTTATAGAAAAATTACTCGATTTACTCGGTTTAATGCTTCCTCAATATAAACGTGAGGGTAAAAGTCAGCTCGTCATCGCTATCGGATGTACAGGTGGTCAGCACAGATCTGTTGCCATAGCTGAACATATTGCGAAGCATTTCTCTACAGACTTTATCACCCATGTAACACATCGAGATATCGACAAAAGAAAGGGAAAATAGTCTATGTCAGATCAATCTTTACCACGCGTGGTCGTGATTGGTGGAGGGACAGGGATGCCCGTGTTATTACGGGGGTTAAAGTCTTTTCCGATTGATTTAACGTCCATTGTAACGGTTGCAGATGATGGAGGGAGTTCAGGGCGTCTTCGAGATGAACTCTCCATGCCTGCACCAGGAGATATACGAAATGTAATTGCAGCCTTGTCGGATGCGGAGCCAATGCTTTTAGACTTATTTCAACACCGTTTTGCAAACGGAAATGGATTATCTGGTCACTCTATGGGTAACTTATTGTTAGCAGCAATGACATCCGTTACAGGTGATTTCCTAAACGGCATTACGGAGATCTCTCGAGTGCTGAATGTGAAAGGGAAAATTTTACCTATTGCAAATCAAAATATGTTCCTGCATGCTGAGATGGATGATGGTACAATTGTGTCTGGTGAATCAAATATTCCGAAGTCTGGCAAGAAGATAAAACGTGTTTTCTTGAGCCCTGAACCCGTTCAACCTCTTCCAGAAGCTGTAGAGGCAGTGAAGCAGGCAGACCTCGTTATCGTTGCACCAGGTAGTTTATATACAAGCACCCTCCCGAACATGATCGTTTCACAAATTGGTGATGCGTTACGTGAAACGCAAGGAAAAGTTGTTTACGTTTGTAACGTCATGACCCAATATGGAGAAACGACGGGTTATACAGCAGCAGATCATATTCAAGCGATCTATGATCACATTGGCGAAGGTTGCTTACATTCTATAGTCGTGCACAATCAAGAAATTGATGAGACAATGCAGCAAAAGTATGCGGAGGAGAACGCAAGCCCCGTTATCTATGACACAGAACGCTTATTAGAATTAGGAATAGAGATCATTGAAGGCGATATTATTGACCCCGATCAAAGGTCACTACGCCATGATACGTATAAAGTAGCTCAATTACTCGTATCCTTATTACAATCTGAACAAAATAAAAAAGAATAATAAATATAAAGAAACACATGCCCCGTGTTTCCGAAGCAGGGGAGGTGAAAGGGTTGTCGTTTGCTTCAGAGACTAAGAAAGAATTAACGTCCATTGAGTTGGATCCATGTTGTGTGCAATCCGAATTAGCCGCATTAATTCGAATGAACGGATCACTTTCATTATCGAATCGTGCGTATATTTTAGATGTTCAAACAGAGAACGCAGCGATTGCACGTCGAATTTATACACTTATAAAAAAGTTATATGATTTTCCTGTTGAATTATTAGTTCGAAAAAAGATGCGTCTGAAGAAAAATAACGTCTATATTGTTCGAATGAAGGAGAAGGTACGTGAGCTCCTTACAGATCTTTATATTTTGGAAGAACCCTTCACACTCATTCGAACCATCTCAGACAAGTATTTGGAGAAAACATGCTGTCGCAGATCCTATTTACGTGGAGCATTTTTAGCTGGAGGCTCTGTAAACAACCCTGAAACATCTTCATATCACATGGAGATTTTCACGTTTTATGAAGAGCACAACACGTCACTATGCGACTTGATGAATCAATTCGATCTCCATGCACGTGCTATTGAACGTCGTAACGGATATATTTGTTATTTAAAAGAAGCGGAGAAAATCACAGAATTCCTTAATATCATTGGTGCTCACCAGGCGCTTCTTAAGTTTGAGGATGTTCGTATCATGCGTGATATGAGAAACTCGGTCAATCGACTTGTAAACTGTGAGACTGCTAACCTAAATAAAACAATTGGTGCAGCCTTCCGTCAGGTTGAGAATATTAAATTCATTCAGCAAACGGTTGGCCTTGAAGCATTGCCGGAAAAACTACGTGAAATTGCTACGCTTCGTGTTCAGCATCAAGACGTAACATTAAAAGAACTTGGTGAACTGATGACATCAAACATCAGTAAATCTGGCATCAATCATCGACTCCGTAAAATTGATGAATTTGCAGAAAAAGTACGAAAAGGTGAAGTTACTGCGAATGGATAACGAATCCGTTCCTTTTTACAATCTTTCGTGATATAATAGCCTTACATTTTTAGCGCTTCTTCATGCAGAAGCGTTTTTTTTACACAAATATGATAGCGCTTACCAATGAGAGGTATATATACAAAGAGAAAAAGATGATGGAGAGAGGAGAATTTAAATGGTAGAAAGGTCAGTAACCGTCTCACTCAGTACAGGTTTGCAAGCTAGGCCAGCCGCGCAATTCGTACAAGAAGCAAATCGATTCAACTCAGACATTTTTCTAGAAAAAGAAGGCAAGCGCGTGAACGCCAAAAGCATAATGGGTCTAATGAGCGTAGCCGTCGGTCCAGGTGAAGAGATCACCCTACAAGCAAAAGGATCAGACGAAGAGAATGCTCTTGAAGTACTTATTGAGTTTGTAACAAAAGAATAGTTTTTTATGGTATTAATGTGAAAATATGAACATTTGTGTTGGAAAGCTAGTCTCCTCATGGGGGCTAGCTTTTTTGAGTTGGTTTAGCCGTGGGAAAGCAACTCGTAGCCGAGAGAAATAAGCTCGTACTCGAGGGAAAGCAGCTCTTATCCGAGAGGAAGCAAGGCCCCCTGCTGCCTCATTATAGGTCCTCCCACACCCTCATGATAAGTAAGCCTAAAAAGTGATGCCAACTCCGCCTAGAGATTGAGGAGGTTATTTCAACCTTCATGTAGAATAGTATTTAGAAAATAAAGGAAATAAGGAGTTGGCATGATGGAATCCATTATTGAAGTAAACGGAATTCGAAAAGTTTACAAGAAGCGTAAAAGTAAAGAGTCGTTTGTTGCTGTGGATGGTATTTCGTTTCAGGTAGGTAAGGGGGAGATTATGGGATTACTCGGACCGAACGGAGCAGGGAAAACCACTACGATTAAATCGATCTGCGGACTTTTAGTTCCAAATGAGGGTTCAATTTCGATTCATGGTTACGATAGTGTAACTGAGCGAAACAAGGCGCTTCGACATATAAGTGCAGTCTTAGAAGGAAACCGCAACATCTACTGGCGTTTAACAGTAGTGGAGAACCTCGAGTATTTTGCAGGAAACCGTGGCATGAGCAAAAAAAAGATTACTCCATACATAGAAGAACTTCTAGACATGTTTCACCTGGAGGATAAGCGTAATGAACTTGTAAATAATCTTTCTCGAGGGATGCAACAAAAATTAGCTATATGCGTAGCCATGATGGCGGGTACTGACGTTATTTTGCTTGATGAGCCGACGCTAGGATTAGATGTCGAAACAGGATATGAAGTACGAGAAATCTTAAAGAAAATCGCTTATGAACAACAAAAGACAATTATTATTAGTACGCACGATATGGATGTTGTTCAAGATCTTTGCAACAGGACCGTTATTATTAACCAAGGACAAGTGATAGCGAATGAACAAGTCAGTAAGTTGCTAAGTTTATTTAAAACAAGTGCTTACAAAGTACACCTAAAAGAATCATTAACAGATGAGCAGCTGAAACACCTAGAGCACAAGTTTCCGATTCATGAGTGGGATGGCCATATCCTTAATGTAAATCTTGATCACGAAGAAGCGATCTATGATCTAATGGAAATTTTGAAAATGAATCGAACAGGGATCGAGACAATAAACCAAACAGAAGTGAACTTTGAGGAAGTCTTTATGAAACTAGTGAAGGAGGAAGCTGTATCATGATGACGTTTGCGAATGTCTTACGAGTCAATGTCAAAAAGGAGTATTTAGAGCTTAAGCGATATTTTGCCAATACATTAAGTATGGTACTCACGATTTATCTGATTTTTCTTGGGATGTTTTTCGGTATTCAAGTTGTGGGGGATCCTGCCAATGCTGCAACGAATACGCAATATGTAATTGTAAACTATGTATTTTGGTATCTAGGCTTGGCTACACTTCAATCATTAGGATACTCGATATCGCAAGAAGCACAAAGAGGGACACTTGAACAATTATATATGTCCCCAGTATCTGCTTGGAGAATATTATTGGCTCGTGTTTCTGGAATGGTTCTTAATCATATGATCATTATCGTATTTCTTCTTTTTAGTGCCATGCTTACCACAGGTCAGTGGTTAAATATTAATCCTGTAGCTGTAATCCCGATATTGCTTCTTACTGTTATTAGCATGATTGGGGTAAGCTTTATTGTAGCTGGTATCTCGGTCATTGTGAAACAGATCAATGCATTCTTACAAATCCTACAATTTGTGATTATGGCATTTGCTTTTATACCATTATCTGTAGCTCCTTATCTTGTATTTGCTCCTTTCGTAAAAGGAGTGGATATGACCCGTCACATTATGATACACGGGTACACATTAAGTGATTTTTCAGGAATAGATTATATTGCGTTAATTGGAAATGGTGTCGCTTATGTAGCTTTAGGGGTAGTGGTGTATCGTGCTTGTGAAAAATTTGCGATGAAAAAAGGACTTCTTGGTCATTATTAGGAATAAAAAAAGGCTGTCGGTAACTCGACAGCCTTTACTATTATTTTTAAATTACTATTCAGGCTTTTTCTCCATTACTTTATCGATCAAGCCATACTCAAGCGCTTCGTGAGCTTCCATGAAGTTGTCACGGTCTGTGTCGCGAGAGATCACATCAATAGATTGACCTGTACGCTCAGCAAGGATATTATTTAGCTTTTCACGCATGCGAAGGATACGCTTAGCATGAATATCGATGTCTGTTGCTTGACCTTGAGCTCCGCCTAGTGGTTGGTGAATCATTACTTCACTGTTTGGTAGAGCATAACGCTTACCTGGCTCACCAGCTGCAAGTAGGAATGAGCCCATAGAAGCTGCCATACCTGTGCAGATTGTAGATACATTTGGTTTGATGAACTGCATTGTATCGTAGATCGCCATACCAGCTGTGATAGAACCACCTGGAGAGTTGATGTATAGAGAAATATCTTTATCCGGATCCTCTGCAGCTAGGAATAGCATCTGCGCTACGATTGAGTTCGCAACGTTATCATCGATTGCACTTCCAAGCATAATAATACGGTCTTTTAACAAGCGTGAATAAATATCATAAGCACGCTCACCGCGGTTTGTTTGTTCAATAACTGTAGGTATTAAATTCATACTTTTCTCCTCCTTTAAATTCATCTTTTTCTGAATGAATTTTAAGTAACTACGTTTATCATACATGCAAGGTCAGAGAAGGTCAAACAAAAGGCATCTGACTTAAAACTATGTAAATGAATGACCTTCACTGCCTCTATAGTATATGCAGCGGGGACTGCGCATATTTTCAATTTTTCCCCGTTTCATGCGTTATAAACATAAGAAATGGTTATTATTTTCGAAGTGAAACAATCTGACGCATCGTTTGGTGGAAATGACGATTCAATTCTCGCTCCCGAACTTGCCAAACTGTCCAACCATGCTTCATTAAATATCGCTTCTCCTTTTCTAGTTTACGCTTTTTCACCGGGTGAAGTAAATCTTCAGGGCTGTAAAATAATATAGCTAACTTTACATCTAATAAGGCTAGATCAACGGTCACACGGCCCACTTGCACACTTGTATAAGGAAGAAAGCCGTACGTTTTCAATGTGAAATACGTTTTGCGTAGCGCAGGAGAATGCACAGGTGGATAAAATGAGTATGCATTAAATGTAGGGATAGGCTGACGGTAAATAAGGTACGAACTAAGTAGTACGGTAAGAAAGATAGCAACTGTCCATAATAAGAGAGCTAATGACATAAAAAAATCACCTCATAATTTAGCATCTCCTTTAGTGGAATCGTTCATGCAAGAGGTTTCAGAGGCGAAGTATTGGTTGAATTTTAAGCAGTTGCATCATATAATAAAACTTGTCTTTATAATTCGTATAAATAAAATTTCAACTTACATTTATTATCCAGGTGGAGCCTAGTCTAGTTCTGGCTCCCAGGGGCGTATGAACTTCCCTCACCTCCGCACGATAAGTCAACATCGAATCACTACGTTCTTCGTGATTCCTTTATCGCACTGCGGCTCAGTCCAGTTCATACGCCCCTAACCGGTAGCCGCCACTTTCTTTATGCGCCCGTAGCTCAGCAGGATAGAGCGTTAGGTTCCGGTCCTAAGTCAGTCGGGGGTTCGAATCCCTCCGGGCGCGCTCAATAAGCCTCTTGAATTTCTAATAGAATTCAAGGGGCTTTTTATATCTCTGACCCTCCACTAGGTCGCTGTTTTTTGCTATAATAGTATGTAACCGCTTACGAACGGAGGGCTCAGCGATGAATCAACAACTGACTCAGGAACAAAAGCTTACATGGAAAATGACACAGAAGATGAGTCAAGCAATTGAGATGTTGACCTACAATGGTATTGAACTTAATCAATTTTTAGAGGATCAAGTAAGCGATAATCCCCTAATTCATATCAAACCACAGGATACATCATTTGCTTCGGGCGCTATACAACCCGAGCTACATCGTAATGAGCGTTCAGTCCATCAATATTTACATGATCAGTTACTTCATATATCTATACCTTCAAATCTTAAGGCAGCCGTGGAGTATGGGATCGATTCCACTAACGATGACGGATACTTAGACCTTTCACTACAAGAGTGGCAGGTGGCTTGTAATATCCATGAAGAGCAGGCTAATAAAGCACTAGAAATCCTCCAATCTCTTGAACCAGCAGGTATTGGAGCACGCACGCTTCAGGAATGCATTGCATTACAACTCCAACGCCAAAACGCACCACAGTACATCACCCAAATCATCCAGGAGGACCTTCAAGATGTAGCAGAGCAAAACCTGGACGCTATCTCTGCAAAATATGAGTGTACAATTCAGGAAGCTGAACATGCAATATCACTCATTCAGTCTTGCCATCCTAGACCTGCACTCCAAGTAGCGCCAGTTAAACAAGATTATATCGTTCCGGATGCAAAAATCTATAAAGAAGCTGGACAGTGGAGGTTTGAGTTATCTCCATTTAATCAACCTTCTATTTCTATTGAAGAGTCACTTTTAAATCTAACGACCCATGATACTCAAGCAAAAGAGTATATTCATGAAAAATATCAACACGCTCAGTGTATCCAAACCGCAATTCTAAAAAGAACAATCAACTTTTCAAAAGTGCTTGAGCAAATCGTGAATCGACAGTCTCCATTTTTTGAAAAAGGATATCCTGCCATGCGTCCCTTACGTATGCGTGAAATAGCTGAGGAAACAAATATTCACGTATCTACTGTAAGCCGGGCTGTAAAAAATAAATTCGTTCAAACGCCGCAAGGAATTGTATCGTTAAAAGCCTTTTTCCAAACAGGGTTACAAGCAAAAGGGGGAGAGGAAACATCCTCTCAATCCATTAAACAACTCATAAAAGAAACCGTACAAACAGAAGATCAAGAGAAACCGTATTCAGATCAAGCCCTCAGTGATCGTCTTCATCGGGAGTTTGGCATTTACATTTCGAGAAGAACTGTGGCAAAATATCGAGAAGCACTTCACATTCCTTCCTCATCTAAACGGAAAAAGAAAGGAAGTCTAACAACGTGACTAAAGAACTTATTTTATATACAAAAGAAAAATGCTCACTATGCGATGATGCAAAGATCTTACTGGAAACAATTTTACATAATTATGATGTGGTTATACGGGAAAAAGATATCTATAAAGATGATGATCTCTTGGAGAAGTATCAGCTTATGATTCCTGTGGTCGAAATCGATGGAGAAGAAATTGATTATGGCCAAATCGACCCGACAAAGGTGATGAAGCGTTTACAATAAAAATAGCGCTTCTTCTTTGTTGCACGGGGGTTTTCAGACTGATACAATAAACGTGTACGTAAGCTTATTGTATTTTTTTGCCCTGAGTGGGACACAATACGTCACGGCGGGACAAAAAAGCCCCCGCTGAAGCTTACATACAGCAAAGGAGCTTTTCCATGAGGGCGTTAATTGACTTACAGAGTAAACTATTCCCCGATTTGCTGGATATTATGCAGCGTCGATATGAGATTCTACAGATCATTCGACAAATGGAACCGATTGGACGTCGCAGTCTTGCTGATAATCTGGCCATGGCTGAACGTACGGTTCGATCTGAGATTGATTTTCTTCAGGAGCAAAGCCTGATTGAGATTACAACAAGAGGCATGCACCTCACAACAGAAGGCAGACAAGTTCTCTTGCAGCTCGAAGAATTTATGAATGAGCTAAAGGGGATCTCTGATTTAGAAAATCAAGTGAAGAAAAAGTTGAATTTAAATCATGTAGTCGTCGTTCCAGGGAATAGCGATGAACTCTCATGGGTAAAAGAGGAAATGGGCAAGGCATGTGTTCGGTATATGAAAGAAGTTTTAAGACCGAATAACACGGTAGCCGTAACCGGAGGCGGTACAGTCGCAGCAGTAGCTGAAATGATGACCCCTCTAGAACAAGCACAAAATTGCTTGTTTGTCCCAGCCCGAGGCGGATTAGGAGAACAAGTGGAAAAGCAAGCTAATACCATTTGTGCTGAAATGGCGAAAAAAGCAAATGGGAAATATCGTTTGTTGTATGTTCCTGATCCGCTTAGCGAAGAATCCTATCACACCATCATCGGTGAGCCTTCTGTACGTGAAGTACTAGAGTTGATTCGTAGCTCAGATCTGATCGTACACGGAATTGGGGATGCCATGACCATGGCTGAAAGAAGAAAGACGCCTCAATCCGTTATGAAAACTATTCAAGAAGGAGATGCTGTTGGTGAAGCTTTCGGGTATTACTTTAATAAAGAAGGAGAAATTGTCCACAAAGTGCGCACAGTAGGAATCCAATTGGAAGACTTAAACCATACTAATTGTGTTATGGCTGTGGCCGGTGGCAAATCAAAAGCTGAAGCGATTGACTCCTACTTTAAACAGGGACAATCCAATGTACTCATTACCGATGAGGGTGCAGCAAGAGAGTTAATAAAGGGTATTTCCCTTTAGATAAAAACATTAAGGATAGATACCTTAAGGAGGAATTTTTCATGGCAATCAGAATTGGTATTAACGGTTTCGGACGTATTGGACGTAACGTATTCCGCGCAGCTTGGAAAAACGAAGAAGTAGAAGTAGTTGCAGTAAACGATTTAACAGATGCAAACATGCTTGCACACCTACTTCAATATGACACTGTGCATGGTAAATTCGAAGAAGAAGTTACTGTAAATGGTGACAACCTTGTAATCGGTGGAAAAGAACTTAAAGTACTTTCTGAGCGTGACCCTGCAAACTTAGGTTGGGGCGATCTTGGTGTAGATATCGTAATCGAATCTACTGGTCGTTTCACTCAACGTGACGATGCGAAGAAACACCTTGATGCTGGTGCGAAGAAAGTTATCATCTCTGCTCCTGCTAAAGGCGAAGACCTAACAGTTGTTATGGGTGTTAACGAAGACAGCTACGACAAAGATAGCCACCACGTTATCTCTAACGCATCTTGTACAACAAACTGCTTAGCTCCATATGCTAAGGTTCTTAACGATAAATTCGGTCTTAAGCGCGGTATGATGACAACTGTTCACTCTTACACGAATGACCAGCAAATCCTTGACCTACCTCACAAGGACTACCGTCGTGCGCGTGCAGCAGCTGAAAACATCATTCCAACAACGACAGGTGCAGCACAAGCTGTAGCGAAAGTACTTCCTGAGCTTGAAGGTAAGCTTTCTGGTATGGCTATGCGTGTTCCTACTAAGAACGTTTCTCTAGTAGACCTTGTAGCTGAGCTTGACGCTAACGTTTCTGCAGAAGACGTAAACGCAGCTCTTAAAGAAGCAGCTGAAGGTGAACTTAAAGGTATCCTTGGTTACAGCGAAGAAGAGCTTGTATCAAGCGACTACAATGGTGACACTGCTTCTTCTACAATCGATGCTGCTTCTACACTTGTTATGGAAGACAACATGGTTAAGATTGTTTCTTGGTATGACAACGAAACAGGTTACTCCAACCGTTGTGTAGACCTAGCTGTTTACCTTAATAGCAAAGGACTATAAGATAAAGTTTTATCTTCCCAACGGAAGGAAAATAACCCCTGTTAACCGTATATATGTATAGGTGTTCATCGCAAAGCGTGGGGGAGACTAGCCTCCTCCTTTGCGATGTTTGTATGAAAAGCGACTGTAAAGAATGGAATTACACCATATTTTTACCAAAAGGCTAGTATAGATAGATCGTTTCTTCATCACAAACAATAGAACACGTTTGTCCCAAACTTCTAAGAGGGAACGTACATACAGGGGCGAGGATTAACCCAATAGCCCATGCATCTAAGTAGCTGGTGCCAGAGCTAGACATTGAACAAAGGAGGTCCATCCCATGAACGTAAATGAGAAAAAAACCATTCAAGACATCGATGTTAATGGAAAAACGGTTTTCTGTCGCGTTGATTTCAACGTACCTATGTCAGAAGGTGAAGTAACGGATGACACAAGAATTCGCGCTGCTTTGCCAACCATCCAGTACCTTGCTCACAAAGGTGCTAAAGTTATCCTTGCGAGCCACTTAGGCCGTCCAAAAGGTGAAGTTGTTGAAGAGCTTCGTCTAGATCCAGTTGCGAAACGTTTAAGCGACCTACTTCAACAAGAAGTAACCAAAACAGATGAAGCATACGGTCCTGAAGTAAATAAAGCCCTATCCGACCTAGGTGAAGGTGAAATTCTACTTCTAGAAAACGTACGTTTCTATGCTGGCGAAGAGAAAAACGATGCAGACCTTGCGAAGGAATTTGCAAACTTAGCTGATGTATATGTGAATGACGCATTTGGTGCAGCTCACCGTGCGCATGCATCTACTGAAGGCATTGCACATCATATCCCAGCAGTAGCAGGACACTTGATGGAAAAAGAACTACGTGTACTTGGGAAGGCCTTAAAAGATCCTGAACGCCCATTCACAGCCATTATTGGCGGAGCGAAGGTTAAGGACAAAATCGGCGTTATCGATAATCTAATTGATAAAGTCGATCACCTCATCATTGGTGGTGGCCTAGCTTACACATTCGTAAAAGCACAAGGCTATGAAATCGGAAAGTCTCTTTTAGAAGAAGACAAGATTGATGTAGCGAGAGAATATATGAAAAAAGCAGAAGAGAAAGGCGTTCAATTCCACATGCCATTAGATGTAGTGGTAGGAGACGACTTCTCAGACGATGCAAACACTCAAATTGTAGATATCGATAGCATCCCAGCTGATTGGGAAGCAATGGATATCGGACCGAAAACGATTGAAAAGTATGCTGACATCGTAAAGGATTCCAAGCTTGTTATCTGGAACGGTCCAATGGGTGTGTTTGAACTTGAAACATTCGCCAAAGGAACGAAAGGTGTAGCTGAAGCTCTTGGCCAAACAAAAGGCTATACTGTGATTGGCGGAGGCGACTCTGCAGCAGCAGTTGAAAAATTCGGTTATGCTGACCAAATGGACCACATTTCCACAGGTGGCGGTGCGTCATTAGAATTCATGGAAGGTAAAGATCTTCCAGGCGTTGTAGCCCTAAACGACAAGTAAAGGAGCGAGACATCTATGCGTAAAAAAGTGATTGCAGGTAACTGGAAAATGAATAAGCTTTTAGGTGAAGCGGAGCAATTCGTTGAAGATGTAAAAGAATCAGTTCCATCAAGTGACAAGGTAGAATCCGTAGTGGTAGCACCTTTCACTCACCTTCATGCACTTGTTCAAAGAGCAGAAGGTACTGACTTAAAAGTCGGTGCTCAAAACATGCACGCTGAAGAAAGCGGCGCATTCACAGGCGAAGTTAGCCCTGAAATGTTAAAAGACATCGGCGTTGAGTACGTTGTTCTAGGACACTCTGAACGTCGTGAGCTTTTTGGCGAAACAGATGAGTCTGTTAACCAAAAAGTACATGCAGCTTTCAAACACAATCTTGTACCAATTGTTTGTGTTGGTGAGTCTGATGAGCAACGTGAAAACAACCAGGCTGAAACAATCGTTGAAGACCAGGTTAAAAAAGCTCTTAAAGACTTAACAAACGAACAGGTTCAAGACGTAATTATTGCTTACGAGCCTATCTGGGCAATCGGCACAGGTAAAACAGCTACAGCAGAAGATGCCAATGCAATGTGCACGCACATTCGTAACGTTGTAAAAGCATTTGCTGGTGATGAAGCAGCTCAAGCTGTTCGCATCCAGTACGGTGGTAGCGTGAAGCCTGCGAACGTTGATGAAATGTTAGGTCAGTCCGACATTGATGGCGCGCTAGTAGGCGGTGCAAGCTTAAAAACTGACTCTTTCTTAGCGTTAGTGGAGGCAGGTACAAAATGAGTGACAACCGTTTAGCTGCGTTAATTATCCTAGATGGTTTTGGTCTAGAGGATAATGAGATTGGAAATGCCGTAAAGCAAGCAAACACGCCGAATTTTGACCGCTTTTGGAATCAGTATCCTCATTCACAGCTAACTGCAAAAGGAGAAGCTGTTGGTCTTCCAGAAGGTCAAATGGGGAACTCTGAGGTTGGTCACTTAAACATCGGTGCTGGTCGCATTGTGTACCAGAGCTTGACTCGTGTGAACATGTCCATTCGCGAGGGAGACTTTTTCGAAAAAGATACCTTCATTGATGCAATGGAACATGCGAAAAAGAACAACAAAGCATTACACTTATTTGGTCTTTTGTCTGACGGTGGTATTCACAGTCATATTGAACACTTATATGCGCTTCTTGAAATGGCTGCTAAACGTGGTCTTGAGAAGGTATATGTTCATGGTTTCTTAGATGGCCGTGACGTTGGTCAAAAGTCAGCGAAAAAGTATATCAAAGCCCTTCAGGATAAAATGGATGAGCTAGGTGTAGGGGAACTTGCTACATTATCAGGCCGCTATTATTCCATGGACCGCGACAAACGCTGGGATCGTGTTGAAAAGGCATACCGTGCTATGGTTTATGGTGAAGGCCCTAGCTATCAGGACCCACTTGAAGTCGTTGATGATAACTATGCGAATGATATTTACGACGAATTCGTTCTTCCATCTGTTTTAACAGATGAAAACGGTGAGCCTCGCGCTACTGTTGAAGACGAAGACGCGATTATTTTCTATAACTTCCGTCCAGACCGTGCGATCCAAATTTCCCGTACGTTTGCAAACGATGATTTCCGCGAATTTGATCGTGGGGAGAAGGCACCGAAAAACCTTCACTTTGTTATGCTTACGAACTTCAGTGAAACGGTTAATGGCTATGTAGCTTACAAGCCTGTTAACTTGGATAACACAGTCGGAGAAGTTTTAGAGCAAAACAATATGAAACAACTTCGCATTGCGGAAACTGAAAAATATCCACACGTTACATTCTTTATGAGCGGTGGACGTGAAGCAGAATTCAAAGGCGAAGAGCGCATTTTAATTGATTCTCCAAAAGTAGCAACTTATGACTTGCAGCCAGAAATGAGTGTGTATGAAGTAACGGATGCTCTTTTAGGTGAATTAGATGCAGAGAAGCACAACGCGATCATTCTAAACTTCGCTAACCCGGATATGGTTGGCCACAGTGGAATGATGGAACCGACAATCAAAGCGATTGAAGCCGTTGATGAATGCTTAGGCAAAATCATCGACAAAATTTCCGAAAAAGGTGGTCATGCGATCATCACAGCAGACCATGGTAATGCGGATGTCATGATCACAGATGAAGGAAAACCACAAACGGCTCATACGACGAACCCTGTGCCTGTTATCGTAACGAAGGAAGGCGTCGAGCTTCGTGATGGCGGTATTTTAGGTGACCTTTCACCAACACTACTAGATTTATTAAACATTGAGCAACCTGCAGAAATGACAGGTGAATCACTGATTAAGAAAAATCAATAAAACTTTACTAAAGGTAGTGCACGACTTTTAGGCGAGTTTTTAAAATCGATTAAAAAGGAGAGAAACAACTATGCCATATATTACAGACGTTTATGCACGTGAAGTATTAGACTCTCGTGGTAACCCAACTGTTGAAGTTGAAGTATATACTGAATCAGGCGCTTACGGTACAGCTCTTGTACCAAGTGGTGCATCTACAGGTGAATACGAAGCTGTAGAACTACGCGACGGTGACAAAGGCCGTTACCTTGGTAAGGGCGTAACACAAGCCGTAGACAACGTTAACGAAAAGATCGCTCCAGAACTTCTTGGTTTCGATGTTACTCGTCAGGTAATCATCGACGAAGTTATGAGAGAGCTAGACGGTACGGACAACAAAGGGAACCTAGGTGCGAACGCAATCCTTGGTGTATCGATGGCTGTAGCACACGCAGCAGCTGACTTTGTTGGCATGCCTCTATACCAATATCTTGGTGGATTCAACGCGAAGAAGCTTCCAACACCGATGATGAACATTCTTAACGGTGGCGAGCACGCTGACAACAACGTTGATATTCAAGAATTCATGATCATGCCAGTAGGCGCTCCTACATTCAAAGAAGGTCTACGCATGGGCGCGGAAATTTTCCACGCATTGAAGAAAGTTCTTGGATCTAAAGGCTATAACACTGCAGTAGGTGACGAAGGCGGATTCGCTCCAAGCCTGAAGTCTAACGAAGAAGCTCTTTCTACAATCATCGAAGCAATCGAAGCAGCTGGCTACAAGCCTGGCGAAGAGGTTCAACTTGCAATGGACGTAGCATCTTCTGAGATCTACGAAGACGGCAAATACAACCTTAAAGGCGAAGGCGTAACACGCACAGCTGAAGAAATGGTTGACTGGTACGAAGAGATGATCAACAAATATCCAATCGTATCGATTGAAGACGGCTTAGACGAGAACGACTGGGAAGGTACAAAACTTCTTACAGACCGCATCGGCGACCGTGTTCAAATCGTAGGTGACGACCTATTCGTAACAAACACTGAGAAACTAAGTCGTGCAATCGAGCAAGGCGTAGGTAACTCAATTCTTATTAAAGTGAACCAAATCGGAACACTTACAGAAACATTCCAAGCAATCGAAATGGCGAAAGAAGCAGGTTACACTGCCGTTATCTCTCACCGTTCTGGTGAAACAGAAGATGCAACAATCGCTGACATCGCAGTTGCAACAAACGCTGGTCAAATCAAAACAGGTGCACCATCTCGTACAGATCGCGTAGCGAAGTACAACCAACTTCTACGCATCGAAGACATCTTAGCTGGTACAGCTGTTTACGCTGGTAAAAAAGCATTCTATAACTTGAATAAGTAAGGTTAGATGCTTAGGGAACAGTCCACTCTTTTGAGTGGGCTGTTTTTTTATGGTCTAGAACTGTGTCTGCCCGCATTTGATGTCGGGACGCTCGCAAATGAAGTGGAGGCGCTCGTATGTTGTGCCGGAGCGCTCGCAAATGAGTTGTATCCGCCCGCATTGGGTACCGTAGCGCCTGCAAATGAGTTGGAACCGCCTGCTTATGGTACCGGAGCGCTCGCAAACGAGTTGTATCCGCTCGCATGGTACGAAGCGCCCGCAAATGAGCTGGATCCGCCCGCATTTGATGCCGTAGCGCCTGCAAACGAATTGGATCCGCTCGCATATGGTGCCGGAGCGCCCGCAAATGAGTTCGACCCGCCCGCATTTGGTACTGGAGCGCCCATAAATGGTGTAAGATCGCCTGAAAGTGGAGTTAACCACAGATCCCCCATACAAAGCAATCCGGATCAATTGGCTTTTCCTCTATGCAGTGTTATAATTTCCAATAATTTGTGTGAAACGATCAGGAGGATAAAACATGAACTGGATTATGATGATCCTTGTTTTCTGTGGTGGGCTAGCTGTAGCGATACAGTCCGCAATTAATGGAAACCTTGGACAAAAAATTGGTGTATTTGAAGGGGCTTTTGTATCCTTTTTAGTCGGTACAGTGACCTTATTTTTAATCATGCTATTCTTTGGGCGAGGGAATATCGTGGATGCCTTTCAAGTACCAAAGTGGCAGTTACTTGGGGGAGTGTTAGGATCATTTTTCGTATCCTCCATGGTCCTTGCAGTGCCAAGGGTCGGTGTAGGCGCTGCACTATTTACAGTGATTGTAGCTCAATTAACGATGAGCTCTCTCATAGATCATTTTGGCTGGCTTGGAATGAAGCAAATTCCACTTGATTGGAATCGGCTGGCTGGGTTAGGTTTAATGATTGTAGCTATAATTTTATACACGAGACGTTAAAAAAAGCTGGACTCACTCCATTAAAAGAGTAGTCCAGCTTTTTTCTAGCCTTTTCGAATCCGCTCAAACCCTTCCTGATCCAAAAAGTCCACAGCTTCATTATAGGTAGGGAAAGCACTATCTAGCATTTCGCCAGCGTAAATATTCCATAAATCATAATCGTAAACGAGTGTTAGGATGTGACCTTCTCCATTCATCCACGTTTCTTCTTTAAATTCTTCTTCGTCTTCTTCATCTAATGTAGCTAAAGAATCAATGGATTTTCGGACAACTTTACGAAGTTCTTCTTCACTATAGTTACGAATGTTGACCATACCTTTTTCATCAACATCATAATCCTCGTCGTCAATCAACTCCACATAAACATATCCGTTTCCATTTGGATGCAAACGGTAAACCACGTTTTTCTTATCATATACACTGTCTTCAAACTGAAAATTTACACGACCAAGCGATACATCGTTGCGTGTAAGTTCAGGAAAAGACTCAATTATAGCAAGCTTCTCTTCAAATGTAAGCATGTTACCTCCAGAGATTGTTTTATTCTTTCACAGTATTATATCACGTACTTGGTTGGACCCGAAACAGATCCATTATTGTCGAAATACTCTATTACTAAGTTTCTACAACCTGTTTTCAATCATACATTCATGTCTCGCTTCTTTTTGGGGATACTGAAAGCGATGTGAGGTTGTTTCGTTTGAACTAAAAAGTGGTAAAAATACTGCAGTGGTGCTAGTTCAGCCCAATAATTGGAACTAGAACTTAAAAAATTTTCGGAAAATATGCAGATGTATATACAAATCTTTTATTATGCGATATGATGTATATACAAGTTCTTAAGAAAACGCTTTATTTCATACACAGAGAGAGTTTGAGGGAGGTTACATCATGAACTTGAAAAAAGAGGCGAAGGCTATTTTAGATGCAATCGGTGGTCAAGAAAATATACAAGCGGCCACGCATTGCGTAACTCGTTTACGTTTATCATTACATGATGAGAGCAAAGTGAATCAAGAAGAGCTCGAGAAGCTCGAGTCCGTTAAAGGTTCATACACTACAAATGGACAGTTCCAAATTGTGATTGGACAAGGAACCGTAGATAAGGTTTATAAAGAAATGACAGCACTAGGCGTTGGAGAAGCATCCAAAGACGATGTGAAAAGTGCTTCTGCAGAAAAAATGAATCCGCTTCAAAAAGCGATTAAAACATTAGCAGATATTTTCATTCCGATTCTTCCTGCAATCGTTACGGCAGGTTTACTTATGGGGATATACAACATCCTCGGTGGAACAGGTATTTTCTTTGATGAGAAATCATTAATTGAGGTTTATCCACAATGGGCTGACCTTGCGAATATGATTAACCTTATTGCCAATACGGCGTTCGTATTCTTACCGGGACTCATTGGTTGGTCAGCTGTTAAGAAGTTCGGTGGTAATCCGTTACTCGGTATTGTACTCGGACTTATGCTCGTTCACCCAGACCTTCTAAATGCTTGGTCTTATGGTGAAGCGGTAAAAAACAATAACGTTCCAACATGGGATTTATTTGGCTTAACAATTGAAAAGATTGGTTATCAAGGACAAGTACTACCTGTATTATTAGCATCTTATGTATTAGCGAAAATCGATGTTTTCCTACGTAATCGTATTCCAGATTCTATTCAGCTATTATTCGTTGGACCTATTGCTTTACTTGTAACTGGTTTCCTAACATTTATTGCAATTGGACCACTTATGTTTGGTCTAGGTAACTTAATTACAGATGGTCTAGTTGCCGTGTTCGATCAGTTCGCAGCTCTAGGTGGATTCATTTATGGTGCCCTTTATCCATTACTTGTTGTAACGGGAATGCACCATACGTTCCTAGCTGTTGATATTCAGCTAATCGGTAACACAGGTACAACATTCTTATGGCCGATCCTTGCGCTATCTAACATTTCTCAAGGATCTGCAGCATTAGGTGTTATGGTGGCTACAAAGGACGACAACCTTAAAGGACTTTCTGGTTCTTCTGGTGTTTCTGCCTATCTTGGAATTACAGAGCCTGCTTTATTCGGTGTTAACTTACGCTACAAGTTCCCATTCATTGCAGCGCTTGTATCCTCTGCCATTGCAGCTACTGTAATCACGGTTATGAATGTACAAGCTTCATCCATTGGAGTAGGAGGAGTACCTGGAATCTTCTCCATCTTGCCTCAAGACTGGCTTTGGTTCCTAGTTGGTATGGCAATCGTATTGGTATTACCATTTGTCGTTACATTCCTAATCGCGAAACGTAAAAAA
Organism: Pontibacillus sp. HMF3514; assembly: GCF_009858175.1. GTDB lineage: Bacteria > Bacillota > Bacilli > Bacillales > BH030062 > Pontibacillus. The sequence continues at coordinate 3,211,385 of NZ_CP047393.1, read as the reverse complement.
ATATAATTGAATCAGACGGATAGCAACCGTGCACTCCATGGTTGCTATTTGGTCTGTCTTAGATCTTACATGGTTAACAAGACCCACATACATCAAAAGGACGGTGCTAACATGACACAACAACCATGGTGGAAAAAATCAGTCGTTTATCAAATCTATCCGAAGAGTTTTAATGATACAACAGGAAACGGTACAGGAGACATCCAAGGAATCATTCAAAAGCTTGATTATCTAAATGAACTTGGTGTGGATGTTGTATGGCTCACTCCAATTTATAAATCCCCTCAACGAGATAATGGCTATGACATTAGTGATTACTTCGATATTCACGAAGAGTATGGAACAATGGAAGATTTCGATGAGCTATTAGAAGAAGCTCACAAACGTGATATTAAAATTATCATGGACATCGTTGTGAACCACACCTCCACAGAGCATGAATGGTTCCAGGAATCCAAGAAATCGAAAGACAACCCTTATCGTGACTATTACATTTGGAAAGATCCAGTCGATGGTCAAGAACCGACGAACTGGCAATCCAAATTCGGCGGAAATGCTTGGGCATATGATGCTGAAACAGGCCAATATTATTTACACTTGTTCGATGTAACGCAGGCTGACTTAAACTGGGAAAACGAAGCGGTTCGTAAAAGTGTATATGACATGATGCACTTTTGGTTACAAAAAGGCGTGGATGGTTTCCGTCTAGACGTTATTAACTTAATTTCAAAAGATCAGGCTTTCCCGAACGATTATACAGGAGACGGTCGTAAGTTCTATACAGATGGGCCACGTGTTCATGAATTCATGCATGAAATGAACCAGAACGTATTCTCTCAATACAAGATGATGACTGTTGGTGAAATGTCTTCTACAACCATTGATGATTGTGTGAAATACACCCATCCTGAACGTCAGGAATTAGACCAAACCTTTAGCTTCCACCATCTAAAAGTTGACTATCCGAATGGTGAAAAATGGGTGAAAGCAGATTTTGATTTTCAACAGTTGAAAGACGTTCTTACAGAATGGCAAGTGGGGATGCAGCAAGGCGGAGGTTGGAATGCTTTATTCTGGTGTAACCACGACCAGCCACGTGTTGTATCTCGTTTCGGTGACGATGAAAACTACCCAAAAGAGTCCGCTAAAATGTTAGCCACAACGATTCACATGATGCGCGGTACTCCTTACATTTATCAAGGTGAAGAGTTTGGGATGACAAATCCTAAGTTCAATCGTATTGGGGATTATCGTGACGTGGAATCCTTGAATATGTACGATATCATGAAACAAGAAGGAAAATCTGAGGAAGAAATTCTGGAGATTTTAAAGCAAAAGTCTCGTGATAACTCCCGTACGCCAATGCAGTGGAATAACCAGAAACACGCTGGATTCACATCAAGCACACCATGGATCCCTGTAGCTGCTAATGCTGATGAAGTAAACGCTCAAAACGCAATAGAAGATCAAGATTCAGCTTTTTATCATTATCAAAAGCTCATTCAACTTCGTAAAAAATATGATATCATGACAACAGGAGATTACGAACTTATTCTGGACGACCATGACTCCATCTTTTCTTATGTAAGAAATGGGGATGGCGAGAAGCTACTTGTGATCAATAACTTCTATGGTACTGAAACACAATTCACATTACCAGATCATGTAGATGTAGATGGCATGAAATCCGAAATTCTTATTTCAAACTATGAGGATTCTCCAGAAGAATTTAAATCCATCTCGTTGCGTCCGTATGAGTCCATCGTCTATTATTTAACGAAGTAAAAGAGTGATGAGTGTGAAACAGAACAAGTTTTTAACCATATATCATGAGCTTGTAGAAGCGATCAAAAATGGAGAGTACCCAGCTCAATCAACTCTGCCTTCTGAGAATGAGTTGACTGATCTTTACCAAACTTCAAGAGAAACGATTCGTAAGGCACTGAACCTGCTCTCTCAAAACGGTTTTATCCAAAAGGTTAGAGGAAAGGGATCCGTTGTTTTAGATCAAAATAAATTTGATTTTCCTGTATCGGGATTGGTGAGTTTTAAAGAACTAGCTGATTCGATGGGGGAGAAGCCAAAAACAACGGTTCACGAGTTATCCTTGTCCCATCCAAATGACATGGTGCAACAAGCCATGAACCTTGATGAAAATAGCCTTGTGTGGCATGTGTCCCGCATTCGAAACATCGGCGGAAATGATGTCATTTTGGATAAAGACTATATTATTTATGATCTAGTTCCTAAGCTTACGAAGGAGATTTGTGAAGATTCCATCTATGCCTATCTAGAAGGTGAGCTGGGGTTAAATATTTCATTTGCTAAAAAAGAAATTACAGCAGAGGACCCAACTGAAGAAGACCGTAACTTACTTGATTTAGAGGGATTCTCAACGATTGTGGTTATTAAAAACTACGTGTATTTAAATGATGCGACGCTCTTTCAATTTACTGAATCCAGACACCGACCTGATAAATTCCGATTTGTTGATTTTGCTCGTCGCTAATACCAACCTTCCTGACTCTCTGAGTTGGGGAGGTTTTTCTTTTGTAAAAAGGGTATTTATTATATGATAGGGAGCACGAAAAGGAGCTGTTTTAATGAAGAAATTGCTGCAACTCCTCCTCTTACTAGTATTGGTTTATGTAGGTTATGCAGGTTATTCGATATGGACATTTACAGGGAATGATTATAATAAAAAAACGGATGCAGCGATTGTTTTAGGTGCAGCTGCTTATTATGATAAGCCCTCTCCAGTTTTTCAAGAAAGAATTAATCACGCTCTTAAACTCTATAAAAATAATAAAGTCGATCATCTTATTTTTACTGGAGGTAAAGGAGATGGTGCTCAGTATGCAGAATCTGAAGTTGCCAAGATGTATGCGATTCGTAATGGTGTGCCAAAGAAGGATATATCGATTGAAACGGCTTCAAAGATCACTGAGCAAAATCTAGATGAGGCTAAGAAATTAGGGGAGAAGAAAGGTTTTGAGACTTATAGACTTGTCAGTGACCCTCTTCATTTGAAACGTGCAATGGCTATGGCGAGGGATCGTAATATGGATGTTCATGCTTCTCCAACTCAAACTTCTGCTTACAAAAGCCTTGAAACCAGAGTCCCTTTCTTTTTAAGGGAGTGGATGTTTTATCTTGGTTATGAAGCTAGCGTAATTGCGGACGAGTTTCTCCGGATAGCGAATTTAGAGGATTCGGTTGAACTTTAGAACGCTTTCATATATGATGAATATGTAAAAAATATCAATCTTATATTTCTTTCCACTAGGGGTGCGTAAGCTGAGAGAGGCGTTATGCCTCGACCCTTTGAACCTGATCTAGCTTGAACTAGCGTAGGGAAGTGGTTGTGTGCGACACATGACAGCTATAACAATGTGACTCGTCTATACATAACCGCTTCTGATACGTCAGAAGCGGTTTTTTTCGTTCTATGAAATCTCATAGATGTCTAGCTCCAGCGCCCAGCAACGAATGGACTTCCCTCGCCTCCGTTCGATAAGTCAACATCTAATTGTTTCACAATTAGTGTTTCCTTTATCTTACTACGGGCTCAGTCCAGTCCCTTCGTTGCTAAACGGTCGCTTGCGCTTTTCTTATTGGAGAGAAAGCATAAGAATAATAGGGAGGAAAAGGCATGTCTTTCACTCAAGAATGTCGTAAAGAAGCTGATTCGATTTGGGAAGAGAGTTTTCAGCATCCTTTTATTCAAGAGCTTACAGAAGGGACTTTATCGTTTGATCAATTTCGTTACTACGTTTTACAAGATTCCTATTATCTGAGTCAATTTGCTCGTGTACAGTCATTCGCCGGGGCAAAAGCTGAGGATTTAGAAACGACGAATCGTTTGGCAGCTCATGCACAAGGGACCTATCAAGCTGAGCTAGGGCTGCATGAGACGTTTGCTAAGGAGCTTGGGATTACAGAAGAGGAAAAGAACGTATTTCAACCATCTCCTACTGCATATGCTTATACGTCACACCTTTATCGCTCAGCCCTGTTAGGTGATTTGGGAATGATCATAGCCTCGCTTTTACCTTGTTACTGGCTTTACTACGAGATTGGTCAACGCTTCAAGGGTTACACACCAGGCGTAGCGATATATGAAGAATGGATCAATACGTATGGAAGTGAGTGGTTCAGGTCGTTAGTAGAAGAACAAATTAACCGTCTTGAACAAATTGCAGAAGAAAGTACTCCAAAGCAACGACAAGCCATGAAAGAAGCATTTCTCATTAGCAGTCAGTATGAATTAAGGTTTTGGGAAATGGCATATACATTAGAGTCATGGAATGAAAAAGAAAAAACAACTTCATAAAAAAGCTAGGGGAGCTACATAGTGGCTGAGAGGATCCGTTCCGACCCTTTGAACCTGAATTGGTTAAAACCAACGGAGGGAAGCATCGATTAATCTGTAATACCTATTACAAATCGAAGCTCACCTCTAGCCAATGAGGTGAGCTTTTTTAATTTTTTTGAAAGGATGATACACATGAACGATCTTTTACACATTGGAGGAGTTAGTCTCCATAACCGACTGTTTACCGGAACAGGAAAGTTTGCTGATCACAAAGAGATGAAAAAGGCGATTGAGGCATCTCAATCTCAGGTGGTGACAGTGGCTCTTCGTCGCGTGGATATCAATGGAGATGACCAGCATATTTTGAATGATATTCCAAAGAACGTGACACTAATGCCTAATACATCAGGTGCTAGAACAGCAGAAGAAGCAATTCGAATTGCGAGATTAGCAAAAGCGAGTGGAATGGGAAATTGGATCAAGATTGAAGTGATCTCGGACCATAAATACTTACTACCGGACAATGAGGAAACCATTAAAGCAACAAAAACACTTGCGGATGAAGGGTTCGTCGTACTTCCTTATATGAGCCCTGATCTTATGGCAGCAAAACGCATGGAGGAGGCAGGAGCAGCAGCGATCATGCCGCTTGGTTCACCAATTGGGTCAAACCGCGGGATCAAAATGAAAGAAATGATTCGCATCATGATCTATGAAATCAATCTACCAATCGTCGTAGATGCTGGTATTGGCAAACCTTCTGAAGCTGCAGAAGCAATGGAAATGGGCGCAGATGCAGTGCTTGTGAATACAGCTATTGCTACAGCTGAGAATCCAGCACAAATGGCTCAGGCTTTTGATATGGCAGTAAAAGCTGGACGTATGGCTTACCTGTCCGGACTTGGACCAACTACAGAAAAAGCCAATGCTTCTTCACCGTTAACAGGATTTCTAACAACATAAGGAGGATTCCATGAGTTTTTATCACACGTATGAACAATTGAAAGACCTTCCGTTTCAAGAGCTATTTTCAAAGATTACAAGTCAAGATGTTGAGCGGGTTTTGAAAAAAGATCGACTAACACGAGATGACTATATGATCTTGCTTTCCCCAGCCGCTGAAGACTATCTAGAAGAAATGGCTCAGCGGGCTCATCAAGTAACGGTTCAGCATTTTGGTAAGACCATGCAGTTGTTCTTACCGTTATATGTATCTGATTACTGTGTGAATACATGTAAATACTGCAGCTTCAGTGTAGATAACGTGTTTCCACGGAAAAGATTAACGATGGAAGAGATAGAACAAGAAGCGAAAGCGATAAGAGATAAAGGTATTGAACACATTATTTTATTATCTGGAGAATCCCGTATGCACTCATCTGTCGAGTATTTAAAAGAGTGTATGACCGTGCTCAAAAAGTATTTCTCCTCTGTAGGCATCGAAATTCAACCGATGGATCAAGCGGATTATGAGGAGCTTGTAAATAGTGGAATAGATGGATTAACGGTTTATCAAGAGGTTTATAACGAAGACATTTACAGGGAGATTCATACGAAAGGGCCGAAGCGGGACTATCACTATCGTTTGGACACACCTGAGCGAGGCTGTCGAGCTGGTATGAGGTCCGTAAATATTGGGGCGCTATTAGGGTTGGATAATTGGAGAAAGGAAAGCTTCATCTCTGGTTTGCATGCGCAATATTTACAGGATACCTATTTAGAGACGGAAATCGGTACTTCCTTCCCACGTATCCGTCCAAATGCTGGTGGTTTCCAACCTAATGTAGATGTGTCAGATAAAAATCTTGTTCAATCCATGCTAGCCTTAAGAATCTTTTTACCGCGAGTAGGGATTACGATATCGACTCGAGAAAACCCAGCTTTTCGGGATCAGATCATTCCATTAGGGGTAACGAAAATGTCTGCTGCCTCCTCTACAGAAGTAGGTGGCTATACGAACCCAAACGATACACAAAGTCAATTTGAAATATCAGATGAGCGCTCGGTTGAAGAAATCCGTGATCTTCTTCATTCAAAAGGTTATCAGCCTGTGATGAAAGATTGGCAGATCATCTAATGGAGTTCCACCTTGTCTCAAACGGGAGGATGGACCTTAATGAGTTTTCAAAGATAGCAGGGCAGTTAGCGCCGTATGTTGACTGTATTCACCTAAGGGAAAAGCGTCGTTCAGCTCAAGAAATCACAAGTGCAGTAAAACGATTGAAGGGAGAATCGGTTCCCTCGGAAAATATCATTGTGAATGACAGAGTCGATATAGCTTGTGTTGAAGGTGTTCGTGGTGTGCAACTGGCATATCACAGTATCGGTCCAAGAGAGGTTCGTAAGCATTTTCCTCAGATGCTAATTGGAAAATCTGTTCACTCACTCATGGAAGCTCAAGAAGCCGAGAAAGATGGTGCAGATTACGTGTTATTTGGTCATATCTTTTCATCGAACTCTAAGCCAGGGCTAGAGCCTAAAGGTATGGAAGCGTTAAAAAATGTTGTGGATGCGATCTCGATTCCTGTTATCGCAATTGGTGGGATAACACCACAAAATGTGCATGAGATAAGAAGAACTGGAGCAAAAGGGGTTGCCGTCATGTCTGGCTTACTAGATGCTCAAGACCCTATTCAGGTAGCTCAAGAATATCGGAAAGGATGGTCTATATGACGATTCAAGTAAATGGAAAACAGATTGATTTACCGCAAACAGTGAAGCACATTAGCGATCTTTTACATCACTATAACCTGCAATCGAATCAGGTCATTGTGGAATTGAATCAAACCATAGTCGATCAAAAGCTACATTCAGATACACGTATACAAAATGGCGATCAAGTAGAGCTCGTTCATTTTGTTGGAGGAGGTTGATCCTCATGGGAGATCGTTTTTCAAGACAAAAGCTTTTTGCTCCAATTGGCGAGAAGGGGCAAATCAAACTCTCTCAAAAACACGTATTTATACTTGGTGCTGGAGCTCTGGGTACGGCTAATGCGGAACAACTTGTTCGAGCAGGCGTCGGTCAAATAACGATTGCAGATCGAGATTACGTGGATTGGAGTAACCTTCAAAGGCAGCAGCTTTATGGAGAAGAAGATGCGAGTAACGCAGTGCCAAAAGCTATAGCGGCTAAAAATAGGCTAAATGCAATCAATTCTGGTACCACGATCAATAAAGTTGTAGGCGATATGGGAGTAGATGAACTTCATGAAATCATACCAGAAGTGGACTTAATTATAGATGCCACAGACAACTTTGAAACACGGATGAAGGTCAATGACATAGCTCAGTATTACAAGAAAACATGGATTTACGGAGCATGTGTAGGAAGTTATGGCTTAAGCTTCACAATTGTTCCAGAGAAGACACCATGCCTTCATTGCTTACTCGATATCCTTCCTTCAGAAGGTGCTACTTGTGATACAGCGGGGATTATAAGTCCTGTCGTACAAATGGTGGTAGCCCATCAAGTGACTGAAGCAATGAAGATATTAGTAGAGGACTATGAGGCTTTACGAAGCAAGATTGTCTCTTTTGATTTATGGAAAAATGAATTCTCATCTGTGGATGTCTCCTCTTTAAAAAAGGGAACTTGTCCTTCATGTGGAGTGAATCAGCATTACCCCTATTTAAAAGGAGATTCCCAAACGAAAACAACCGTTTTATGTGGTCGCGACACCGTTCAAATTAGACCGATGGAACCTATGAAGCGGGACTTAGAGGTTTTGAATCATGTTCTTTTAAGGACATCAGGAGAAGTGAAAAAGACCCCTTATGTGTTGATGTATCAGCAAGGACCTTATCGTCTTGTCTTTTTCCAAGATGGTCGTGTGTTAGTGCATGGAACGAAAGATGTCGCGAAAGCCAAATCTTTATATAACCAATGTGTAGGATAGGAGGCTCAAAAATGCAAGTTGCAAAAGCGTTAACCATTGCTGGCTCTGATTCTGGTGGAGGTGCTGGAATCCAAGCTGATTTAAAAACGTTTCAAGAGCTCAATGTCTATGGGATGTCTGCTATTACTGCTGTCACGGCTCAGAATACGTTAGGCGTACAAGGGGTGTATGATATTTCCGCTGATGGCGTCATTGAACAGTTGAACTCCATCGGTGATGACCTTACACCAGATGCCATTAAAACAGGCATGTTATTCAGTGAAGAGATTATTGAAGCCACAGCAATCTGTATTGATTTCTATGGGTGGAAGAACCTTGTAGTTGATCCCGTTATGATTGCTAAAGGAGGGGCGAAACTTCTTCAAGATCAAGCAGTTCGAGCTCTTAAGGAAAAGTTACTACCGTTATCAAAAGTAGTGACACCAAATATTCCCGAAGCTGAAGTTTTGGCAGATATGAAGATTGATTCTGAAGATAAAAAGAAAGAAGCAGCTAGAGCCATTCATGGACTTGGAGCTGATTTTGTAGTGATTAAAGGTGGACATGATTCATCAGCCGTAGTAACTGATATTCTGTACGATGGAAATGAATTCACATCTTTTGATTCAAATCGGTATGAAACCAAAAACACACACGGAACTGGATGTACGTTTTCGGCAGCTATTACGGCTCAGTTAGCTCAAGGTAAATCAGTTTATGAATCAATTAAAGTAGCAAAGGCATTCATTCAAGCAGCTATTGAAGAGGATCTTCATATTGGGCAAGGTCATGGACCAACGAATCATTGGGCTTATGAGAAGCGAGGCGCATTCACATGAGTATCGCTGAACATTTACCGGTTTATTTGGTCATGGGGAGTCAAAATTGTTATCAGGATCCAATTGAAGTCTTACGAAAAGCGATCCAAGGTGGCGTAACGTGTTTTCAGTATCGAGAGAAGGGAAATGGAGCGAAAGTTGGTTCTGAAAGGGAAGAACTTGGATTCCATTTGAAAAAGGTGTGCCACAATTATGGCATTCCTTTTATTGTGAATGATGATGTGAATTTGGCTATCCAGCTTGAAGCTGATGGTGTACACATTGGCCAACAGGATGGACTGGTTCAGGAGGTTCGCTCTATAATTGGTTCGGAAAAATTGCTAGGTGTCTCTGCTCATAATGTAAAAGAAGCGGAAAAAGCAATAGAGGAAGGAGCTGACTACATAGGAGTAGGCCCGATGTTCCATACATCCACGAAAAAGGATACGGAACAAGTTCGAGGTCCCATCGTTATCAGAGAAATTCGTGATGTATTTCCTGTTTTTCCTATAGTAGGGATCGGAGGGATTTCAAAAAAGAATGCCTATGATGTAGTATCCTCAGGTGCAAATGGCGTTGCCGTTATCTCAGCTATTAGTCAGGCAGAGAACGCAGTAAAAGCTTCTCAAGAATTGAAACAGGAAGTAGAAGATGGAAGACTAACAGTAGAAAAGTGATTCTAAATACACTCAAATAATAGTAAAGATTAGGCATGAAGAACCTACGAAGAGGGTACGCTCTATGTAGGTTCTTTTTTAATGGATAGAAAGAACATTATCAATAGGATTAAACCCATCATTTCGCTATACTAGGAACATGTGAAAAAGACGGAGGGATAGAATGGATTTTTCAGTGATAACAGGTGTTTCTCGCGGATTAGGTGAATCGATCGCTAAACAAATGATGGAGCAGGGGACGAGCGTAATTGGACTCTCTCGTTCTAAAAATGAAGATCTCGAATCTTTAGCGGGTAAGCATCAAGTCAACTACCAGCATTACACATGTGACCTATCATCAGAAAATGAAGTTGAAAATGTGTTTACACAAATCATAGATTTTATAAAAGAACAGAAGGCTAATAAAGTGTATGTCGTAAATAATGCAGGTGTGGTAGAGCCGATTCAAAAGGTTGGGGATCTTCCAGCAAATGAAGTGGTTCAGCACATGCATGTAAACTTGATTGCCCCAATGCTTATAACGAACTTATTCACGAAAAAATGTAGTGAGATTGACGTAACTACTGTGAATATTACTTCAGGTGCTGCCAATCGTGCTGTATATGGTTGGAGTACATATGGGAGTTCGAAAGCAGGAATCAATTATTTCACATCAACAACTGCATTAGAGTTAGAAAGAAATAATTCCTCTCATAAAATTGTGGCTTTTAGTCCAGGAATTATGGACACCGATATGCAAGCAGATATTCGCTCTGCATCAGAGGAAGCCTTTGCAGAAGTGGATAAATTTAAGGAATTTAAAGAGCAAGGAAAGCTTCGTGATACTGATGTTGTAGCTCAAGCCATGCTTAAGCTCCTGCAACAAGACTTCGAAAACGGAAGCGTTTATCACGTTAATGATCTACTAGACTAACGGAGGTGGCAGCGTGAATTTAAAAGAATGGTTCGAAAAAGGGATGGCTCCCCAAGAATATGTGAGTGCCATGAATAAGCACCAAGACAACCTCGTGTATGTATATAAAACGTTTGATCTGCCTGATGATCAGGACTTTTTCAAATATCTTAAGGATCAGAATCTAAGTGTACTCGTCATAACGGAAGACTGGTGCGGAGATGCGATGCTCAATATCCCGATCTTACTTCGGATTTGTGAAGCTGCGAACATCAATGTGCGTATGTTACCACGAGACGAACACCCTGAATTAATGGACCAATATTTAACGAATGGATCTAGATCCATCCCAATCTTTATTTTCTTCAATTCAGATGGAGAGCAAAAAGCGGTTTGGGGACCTAGAGCACCACAACTGCAGGAATTAGTTGATGAATCTCGCGAGAATCTTCCTTCTCAAGATAGTCCAGATTTTGAAGAAAAGCAGCGAGAAATGATCCTCTTTTTAACCAAAGCTTATCGAGAAAATAATGCTCTTTGGACGGAAGTATATGAAAGTTTAAAACGAACACTTTACAAGTAAGTTATATCCCCCTTTTTACAATGAAGGGGGGTTTTTATTGCTTTTTAGCATCTTCTATAATCCAATCCACAGCTTCAGCTAAATTGGAATAAATCGCATCTACTCCTTCTAAATCATCACCGATAAACACAAGCTTTGTTCCAGCATTTTGACCTGCCTGAATATCAGGCTCACGATCTCCAACCATATAAGATGAGGCGAGATCAATATCATGCTTTTCAGCCAATTCTTCAATCATAAGACTGCCAGGTTTGCGGCAAGCGCAGCCTTCTTTTGGTTTATGGGTACAGCATGCAACCTCATGAATAATGGCATCCTCTTTTTTGAGTTCCGACACCATATGCTCATGGATTTTATCTAACATATCTTCTTTAAGGTAGCCTAACCCAACACCGCCCTGGTTTGTGACTACAGCAATGAGCTCAAATAACTCAGAATCATTTAACTTTTTAATGGCTTCTGGAACTTGAGGTAAAAAGTGAAGGTGCTCTGGACGGTTAACAAACTTGACTCGCTCTGTTAAAACTTCATTAATAACACCATCTCGATCCAAAAATACAGCTTTTCGTGTCATAAATAAACTCCTTTCGCTTCCCTATTATGCCCAAGTTAAAACTGTACATGAGAGAGAAAAAGTATTAGGATATTATCATAGTGAATACTAGAAGAGTAAGGAGAGTATAAAATATGTCTATTATGGATTCCATTCTTGAATACAACAAAGAGTTTGTGCAAAACAAAGAATATGAAAAATATCAGACAACCAAGTTTCCTGACAAAAAGCTTGTGATTTTAACGTGTATGGATACACGCTTAATCGAACTGCTTCCACAAGCCATGAATGTAGCAAATGGCGATGCGAAAATAATTAAAAATGCTGGAGCGGTTATTTCTCACCCATTTGGAAGTACGATGAGAAGCATTCTTGTCGCTCTTTATGAACTACAAGCTGATGAGGTAGCAGTGATCGGCCACTATGGCTGTGGCATGACAGGGATGAATGCTGATCCGATTATCGAGAAAGCTTTACAAAATGGTATGGATCAAAACAGTCTCGATACATTAAGTTATGCTGGTGTAGATGTAGAGAAGTGGTTAAAAGGGTTCGATGATGTTGAAGAGAACGTACAAAACTCTGTTGATATGATTCGTAAACATCCATTCTTACCTGAAAACACACCAGTACATGGTCTAGTCATCTCTCCAGAAACGGGAGAACTGACTGTTGTTGATAAGCCTGAATAAGTGTAATAAGCGCAACCCTTATGAAGAGGGTTGCGTTTTTGTTTATTGAAAGATCTTTATCTATTATAGCCCCCTTATGTGGAAGACTTGATTTCGAGATATTGTGCGGTGAAGGTCCGTTGCTTTTATGAGGGGGAGGGGTTCCGTTATTTTGAACTTTTAAGGCATTTCGAGAGTCGTTACGGACATATGGTACCTTATTTATGACAAATTGGGCTTATTCAAGGTGATTTGATGCAAATAACGGAATAAATGTCCGTAAGAAAGTCATTTTAAGGTCAAATAACGGAACAATTGTCCGCAAGCATTTCCTCACATTATCGCTGCGGTTCCGTTAATCTCCATTCGGCTAAGGTGGGCTTGGGAACGGGTTGACTCCTCCGGAAAAACGGGCGAGCGAGACCCCGCAAGAAGCGTAGCGTATGAGGAGGCTCGATCGTTCGTCCGGGGAAAGCAACCCGTTCCCAAGCCCACCGTACTCCACAATAGCAACGGAACCGCCTCTCTCACTAAAACAGTTATTCCAGATAACTGCCATTTAATTGAATAACTTTTATCAATTACTTCTCTTTTTGAGGACACGAACAACTTTTCTTGCTCCGTGCTAACCTGCAAACTAGTAGCTTCTTTTTTGTTTGCCAATTCTCAAATATTTCTAGTCTTTCTATCATATGATACAATTATTATATGAAAATATTATGTTGAGAGGATCGGGTTTGATTGAGAATCCTATCGAATCTGTTTGCGGTGCTACTGTTTTTGGTAAGTGTAGGATTTGTTGTTGTGGTTCTTATGCCTGAACTAGAGAACTATGATTCTACTGATATAACCACGATTACGAAGACCACTTCAGCACCACCCCCTATTAAGAAAGAGGAAGTTCCTTTACCAGATACTCTTCACCCAACTGTTCAAAAAGCGAAAGAACGATTAATAGATTTAACGAAAGAAAAAGGGATCAAAATCATTATTACGGATGGTCATCGCTCCAAAGAAGAGCAAAATGCCTTGTATGAAAAAGGTCGCTCCAAATCAGGGAATATCGTAACCCATGTAAAAGGTGGAGGGTCTTACCACAATTATGGACTCGCTATTGATTTTGCTTTACAGCTAGACAATGGAAATGTAATTTGGGATATGAAACATGATGGAAATGGCAATGGAGAGGCAGATTGGATGGAAGTCGTCGCTATTGCAAAAGATATCGGTTTTGAATGGGGAGGGGATTGGTCCTCTTTCAAAGACTATCCACATCTTCAAATGGATTTCGGTTTTTCCATTCGTGAATTAAAATATGGAGATCGTCCAGTAGTAGAGAATTTTGAGAAAGATCCTAAATCTTCAGCATCATAAATGAGTGAACTCCAGCCTATATTTAAGGTTGGAGTTTTATTATACTAGAACAACTACATAACTTTTTTTGAACCAGAAAGAGTCTTGCGCAATCTAATAAGTAACGTAAAGTGAGGTGAACGAAATGAAAAAGCTTGTGAAAAAAGCTAGGAGAGGGAATCAGCAAGCTTTTACAGAACTCATAAAAATCTATGAAAGCCCCTATCGAACTGCAAAAAGCATTCTAAAAAAGATTCAGACTGTGCTGATGCGATTCAAGAAACCATTATAGCCTAGCTGTTTTTAAACATGGATAACCCGTATTCTTACACACAGTTAACTCCATAGACAAGGAAGAATTGATTAACGTAGCTGAAAGCATGTATTAGAATAAAAGATCGGGGTTCGTCTATGATTTGGTCATAGGCGAATTTTTTTTAGTTTTCTTAAATACTTGCCAAACTACTAGAATGTTGTGATATGGTATTAGATATACGTTTAAATTAAGAAAAGGTAAGTGTTCGAAGATGAGTTCACCCTATATATCATTTGATAAAGAGGAATGGTCCAAGTTAAAGGCAAATGTACCGATGACCATTTCTGCTGAACAATTAGAAAATCTAAAAGGTATAAATGAAGCGCTTACAATGGAAGAGGTCTCAAATGTCTATCTTCCTCTGAGTCGACTTCTCAACTTATATACACGTGCATCTCAACAGCTGCACACCGTCACAGATACCTTTCTAGGGAAACAGACCAAGAAAGTCCCTTTTATTATTGGTATTGCGGGAAGTGTGGCAGTTGGTAAAAGTACAAGCTCCCGTATCATACAAGCTCTATTAAAGGAATGGCATCATCATCCCAATGTTGATATTTTAACAACGGATGGTTTTCTATATCCGAATAAAGTGCTTGAAGAGCGCGGTATTATGAATCGAAAAGGGTTTCCTGAGAGCTATAATACCAAGAAGCTTCTTAATGTGTTAGGTGAACTGAAATCTGGCAATCGTCATGTTACAGCACCTGTATACTCGCATCTCACTTATGATATTTTGGAAGATGAAGTACAAGTACTCGATCAACCTGATATCGTCATTGTGGAAGGCATTAATGTACTTCAAACGCCAAAACCGAAAAAAGCGGAGCCTGAAACCTATGTATCCGACTTTTTCGATTTTAGTATTTATGTGGATGCTCATGAGGACTACTTGAAAAAATGGTACATCAACCGCTTTATGAAGCTTCGTGATACAGCATTCCAGGATGAAAAATCCTATTTCCATAAGTATGCGGATTTAACAGATGAAGAAGCGATAGAGATTGCAGAGGATATCTGGAATCGTATTAACTTGAAAAACTTACGTGAAAACATTCGCACCACCCGGAAACGAGCTGATCTGATTTTGCAAAAAGACTCCGATCACTTTGTAGATCATATATTGCTGAGGAAAATGTAAGGGAACGTTGGCTGAAGCCAGCGTTTTTTTATGTGAGTTTTTATATTTTTTGAGGGAGGATTCGCTGACACGAGTGAAAGCAGCGCCGACCCTAGAGAACCCCCAAAAAAAACTAAAACACCCCTGCAAACTAGCTTGCAGGGGTGTTTTCATATGAAAGAGTCTTATTTCTGACCCGTCTTTTCCTTAACAAATTCAACAACCTCTTCAGATGTATCTTTTGAAAGAATTTCATCTTTATAAGATGCCATTTCTTCTTTAGAAAGGCTAAGGATCTGTGTACGAGCTGGTAGGATAGATGTAGCGCTCATACTGAATTCATCTAAGCCTAAGCCAAGAAGGATAGGGATTGCGATTTCGTCTCCTGCCATTTCACCGCACATGCCGGCCCATTTGCCTTCAGCGTGTGCTGCTTCGATGACGTTATTGATTAGATTTAAAATCGCTGGGTTGTATGGCTGGTATAGGTAAGAAACGCGTTCGTTCATACGGTCAGCAGCCATTGTATATTGAATTAAGTCGTTTGTTCCGATAGAGAAGAAGTCAACCTCTTTCGCAAACTGCTTTGCGATGACAGCTGTTGCTGGGATCTCAACCATCATACCTACTTCGATACTATCTGAAACCTCAGTACCTTCAGATTGTAAGTTTGCTTTCTCTTCTTCAAGAATTGCTTTTGCCTGACGGAACTCACCAAGTGTAGCGATCATTGGGAACATGATCTTTAAGTTTCCATAAACGCTAGCGCGTAGTAATGCACGAAGCTGTGTACGGAAAATATCGTCACGTTCTAAGCATAAGCGAATCGCACGGTAGCCAAGGAATGGGTTCATTTCATCAGGAAGATCAAGATATTCAAGCTCTTTGTCGCCACCAATATCTAGTGTACGAACAACTACAGGCTTATCTGATCCCATTGATTCAAGAACAGATTTGTAAGCTTCATATTGCTCTTCTTCAGTTGGAAGCTGGCTTTTACCCATGTATAGGAACTCTGTGCGATAAAGGCCGACACCTTCGCCGCCATTACCATGTACGCCGTCTACATCGTCTGGAGTACCGATGTTTGCAACAAGCTCAACATGTTGACCATCAGCAGTTTTTGTAGACTCATCTTTTAGCTTCGCCCACTCTTGTTTCTGCTTTTCGAAGTCTGCTTGTTTTTGCTTGTACGCTTCAATTTGTTCATCAGATGGATTTACGATTACGTTGCCATCAATACCATCTACGATCACCATATCATTTTGATTAATCGTTTCTGTTACTTCTTTTGTTCCAACAACTGCTGGAATTTCAAGAGAACGAGCCATGATAGCAGAGTGAGATGTACGACCACCAATATCTGTTGTGAAGCCTTGTACGAACTCTTTGTTTAATTGAGCTGTATCAGAAGGTGTTAAGTCTTCAGCGACAATAACAACTTTTTCATCAATTAATGCAGGGTCAGGGAATGTAACGTTAAGAAGGTGAGCCATAACACGCTTCGTTACGTCCTGAATGTCTGCAGCGCGCTCGCGCATGTATTCATTATCCATGTTTTTGAACATGTCGATGAACATGTTTGCTGTTTCATCAAGTGCAGCTTCAGCATTCACATTGTCTGATTTGATTTTATCTTGGATTGGCTGAAGTAGTTCTGGATCACTTAAAACAAGTAGATGAGCAGAGAAGATCTCCGCTTTTTCCTCTCCTAATGTTTTTAGAGCGTGATCTTTAATCTTTTCAAGTTCACCTTTAGATGTCTCGATTGCATCCTGGAAGCGTTGAACTTCTTGTTCAGGACTATCAATATCTTTTTTATCGTATGAAAGATCAGGTGCTTCCATGCGATATGCTTTCGCAATAGCTATACCGCTGGATGCTCCGATTCCTTTGATGTGACTCATGAATTATTCCCCCAGATTTTCTTTTTTCATGGATTCCGCAACAGCATTCAGTGCATCTTCTTCATCCGATCCATCAGCTTTGATCTTAACTTCAGCTCCAGATGGAATCCCAAGAGACATAATGCCCATAATGGATTTAAGGTTCACGGATTTCCCGTTATACTCAAGGTTTACATCCGCTTTATACTGACCAGCCGTCTGAACTAGTACGGTTGCAGGACGTGCATGGACACCGTCTTCTGATGTAATTGTCATTGTTTGTTCGACCATGATAAAAACCTCCTGACCAATCTAAAAATTCACTTTAACATGATACATGATTTAAGCGGTTTTAGCATCTTTTTTTAATAAACCAACTAAAACTGCTGTAACAACAGAGCCTGCAATAATTGCGATGGAGTAGAATAGAGGTGCCATAATTCCACCGCTAAATGCGTCAACGTTACTGTTTACAAAAGGGAATACAAAGATACCGCCGTGTGGAGCGCGCAATGTAATGCCAAATAACATGACTAATGCACCTGTAATAGCTGAACCAATTACGGAAGATGTGATTACACGTGCCGGATCAGCTGCTGCGAATGGAATTGCGCCTTCTGTTATAAAGGAGGCTCCCATTGCATATGCTGTTTTTCCTGTTTCGCGCTCTTGCTTAGTAAACTTGCTCTTAAAGAATGTTGTAGCTAGTGCTAGTCCAAGTGGTGGCACCATACCGCCAGCCATAATAGCTGCAATTGGAGCATAGTTATTCGCATCAATCATAGCTAAACCAAATGTGTAAGCTGCTTTGTTAACAGGGCCACCCATATCAACAGCCATCATTCCGCCTAATAGTAAGCCTAGAACGATATTTAAATTCCCTAATCCATCTAACCAGTTTTGTAATCCTGCGTAAATGGATACAAGAGGTGGGTTGATTAAAATCATAATTAAACCTGTAATGAGTAAGCCGAATACAGGATAAAACAGAACAGGTTTCAATCCATCTAATGTCTCTGGTAATACTGTCAATGCTTTTTGTATGAGTAGCACAACATAACCTGCTAGGAAACCAGCGATTAGACCTCCTAAGAAACCAGAACCATTTCCTGCACCTTCAATACCACCAGTTTCTTGTATGGCTATGAGACCACCAACCATACCTGGAGCCAAACCTGGTCGACCAGCAATACTTTGTGCAATAAAGCCTGCTAATACCGGAACAAGTAAGAAGAAAGCTTTTCCGCCACCAATGGTCGATAACCACGCTGCAAATTGGTTATACTCTGGAGATTCAGGGTCCGTTGCTTCAATTCCCCAGAAGAATGATAAGGCAATTAAAATACCGCCACCTACAACGAATGGAAGCATGTTGGAAACACCGTTCATTAAGTGTTTGTAGAAGCCTTTTTTCTCGCCTCCACCTACAAAGGATCCATCTTCGCCTTCTTCGCCATCGGCTGCATTACCGCCACCTTCATAAATCGGTGCGTCTCCCTTTGCAGCTTTCTCTATTAGATTCTTCGGTTCGTGAATTCCTTTTGCGACTGGGACTGTTAAAGTTGGTTTTCCTTTAAAACGATCCGTCTCAACTTCTATATCAGCTGCAACGATGACACCGGTAGCTTTTTCAATGTCTTCACTAGTAAGAGCGTTTTTTACACCGCTTGAACCGTTTGTTTCAATTTTAATTTTTATTCCCATTTCTTTAGCTGTTTCTTTTAACTTATCTGCAGCCATGTACGTGTGGGCAATTCCTGTAGGACATGCTGTAACAGCTACGACATAAGCTTCTTCATGATCTTCTGAAGTGGTTTCCTCTTCTGCTTCTTCTTCCTCATCACCTTCGGATTCTTTATCGTTGATAAGTTGAATGATTTTATCTTTGGACTCTGCTTCTAAAAGTTTTTCCCGGAAGCTTGCATCCATTAATAAGGAAGATAGGCTAGAAAGCGTTTCTAAGTGCTCTTGGTTGGCCCCTTCAGAAGCTGCAATCATAAAGAATAAATGGGTAGGCTGACCGTCAAGTGATTCATAATCAGCGCCATTTTGGGAGCGAGCAAACGCTATCGCTGGTTCTTTTACAGCTGCTGTTTTAGCGTGTGGAATCGCTACACCTTCGCCAATACCTGTTGTACTCTGATCTTCACGAGCTTGAATAGCTTGTTTGAATTCTTCCTTGTCATTCAAACGACCAGCTTCATCTAACTTTGAAACTAATTCATCTATAATTTCAGGCTTTGAGTCTGAATCAAGCTCTAAAATCATGGTGTCTCTTTTTAATAAATCAGTAATTTTCACGATTCTTACCTCCTTTTATGCATGTTCTTGAACTTCAATCTCGGATAGAAGTTTCTCTATATCTTCTTTGGTGCCTAGGTCGTTATTAAAAGCTGTGGCGCTTCCGGCAGCAACACCTTGTTTAAATGCTTGGATGAGATCTTTGTTTTGGCGGTAAGAAGCAAGAAATCCTGAGACAACCGAGTCCCCAGCTCCAACTGAGTTTTTGACTGTCCCTTTAGGAACGTTACAAGAATATGTATCATCCTTACTAACAAGAATTGCTCCTTGTCCCCCCATGGAAACAATGACATGCTCAGCACCTTGATCAACAAGTTTGCGAGCATATGTGATGGCATCCTCCTGGGTTTCTATGCTTGTGTTAAAAAGCTCACCAAGTTCATGATGATTTGGCTTAAGTAAAAATGTGCGGAGTCCAACAAGCTCTTCTAATGCTTTACCTGAGGTGTCAGCAATGAAATGAGCATCATTTTGATCACAACGCTTTGCCATTTCCTTATAGAAGGTTGCAGGAATTGTTTTCGGAATACTTCCAGCGACTACAAGATAGTCATCAGGTTGTAGTTGATCCACTTGTTGTAATAGTTGATTTTGTTGCTCTTCTGAAATGTCAGGGCCAGGCCCGTTGATTTCAGATTCTTCATCTGATTTAAGCTTTACGTTTACGCGTGTAGGATGCTTAGTTTCTATGAATTGGTGTTCTACATGTTCAGATTCAAGATATTCTTCTATAAATCTGCCAGTAAAGCCACCAATATAACCGAGTGCTGTGTTTTGAATATCTAATCGTTTGAGAACGCGAGACACGTTGATCCCTTTTCCTCCCGCATAATAAAACGTTTTCGAAGCTCGGTTTAACTCTCCTTCATGAAACTGATCAACATGCATAATATAATCAACTGAAGGGCTTAATGTAACGGTATAAATCATGATGTCACAACCTTTACTGTCGTTTTCTCTTGGAAAGGTATTATCCTTTCTTGTTGTGTTTCATTCGTTATGAACTGGGCTTGTGATAGGTCTGCAATTTTAGCAAACGTAACTTCATTTAGTTTGGAAGCATCACCAAGCACATAAGCTTCCTGTGATTGTGACAAAGCAGACTGTTTGATGAATGCTTCTTCTGGATCTGGAGTGGTATAACCATGGCTTGGATGGACACCATTTACGCCAAGGAAGCATTTATCGAAACGGTACTGGGATAGCGTATGATACGCTCCCTGACCAACAAGGGCTTTTGTTTTATATTTTACAAAACCCCCAGTTAAATACGTCTGAACCTTATATTCCATCAATGCTTCAAGTAGAGATAATCCATTTGTTACAACTGTGATGTTCCGATCTTTTAAATAGGGAATCATTTGATACGTTGTTGTTCCAGCATCAAGAAAAATACAATCATCTTCACGTATCAGACTAGCTGCATAACGGGCTATAAGTTGCTTTTGGTCTAAGTATTTCGTTGATTTCTCTGGAATGCTTAATTCTTCACTTTTTTGGTGAAGCACAGATGCACCACCATGAACCCGCTTAAGTTTGTTTTCATTCTCCAACTGACTAAGATCTCTTCGTATAGTTGCTTCAGAAGCGCCAGTAGCATCCACTAGCTCCTGAATTTTGGCTGTTTCTTGTTCTTTAAGTAGGTTTAGTATAATTTGATGGCGTTGAGGTGTTAATATAGGAATCCCTCCGATCCATTATTTTAATAAGGAAGCCTTTTCATAAATAATCATATTCAATCAAAACCAATCA
The DNA here is from genome assembly GCF_009858175.1 of Pontibacillus sp. HMF3514. Classification (GTDB taxonomy): domain Bacteria; phylum Bacillota; class Bacilli; order Bacillales; family BH030062; genus Pontibacillus. Next base: position 3,190,271 of record NZ_CP047393.1, on the reverse strand, counting down.
AAAGATATCAAATAATCAATAAAGGTTCAACTAATATGCAAAATAAAATAATTTTGAAAAAATTCGCATGGAAGATGTTGTTGCCCAAATGCTTGTTTTATGCTAAATTTATCTGTAGGTATTTGCACGTCTTATAGGAGGTGGATCACATGTACGGAGTTGTCGTTACATTACTTGTAATAGATGCAATAGCAATGATTACATTAGTACTTCTTCAATCTGGTAAAAGTGCAGGTCTATCTGGAGCGATTTCAGGTGGAGCTGAGCAACTATTTGGTAAACAAAAAGCACGCGGAATTGATGCGGTTATGCATAAAGCAACCATCGTGACTGCTGTTTTATTCTTTGTTTTAACATTCTTACTTGGTTATGTTGTAGGCTAAGCAACGAGTTTATACTCGTTGCTTTTTTTAATGGTTCGCCAGGAAATAGGGGGAAATCGCCTGAAAATGTCCTAGGATAGCCCGGAAACGTGGTGAGATCGCCTAAAAACCCACAATAATCGCCTGAACATGCTTCCTGACCGCCTGAAACCAGGACACGATCGCCCGAATAAGTGCTGACTCCCCCAAAACTCCCCTACCTAAATACCTTCTCCTTATGCTTTCCCACTTTTTCATGGTAATATGGATACGTTCTTAGAGGATGGAACCATATTCCTCAATAGGTAATTAATTAGGCTTACATGAATCCATGGTTCAGGCGAAACTAACCATATATATAGAATTTGCAGCGAAGATAAAAGGAGATGTAGAAAGATGAAAATAAAACAACCACAACCATTTACGTTTGAAGCAGGAAATCGTGCGGTATTATTATTACATGGTTTTACTGGCCATTCAGCAGATGTTCGAATGTTAGGCCGTTATTTAGAAAAGAAAGGCTATACTTCACATGCTCCCATTTTGAGCGGACATGGGCAACCAGCAGAAGAAATTTTAAAATACACACCAGCTGACTGGTGGAAAGATGTTCAGAATGCATTGCAACATTTAAAGGATAAAGGCTATGAAGAAATTGCTGTAGCTGGTCTCTCTCTAGGAGGTGTTCTCGGGTTAAAGCTTGCTTATAGCGAACCCATTAAAGGTGTAACACCAATGTGCTCTCCGATGTTTTTTGACAATGAAGAAGAGCTAAAAAAAGGGTTCAAGCAATTCGCAAAGGAATACAAGCAGCTTGAGAAAAAATCTGAAGATACAATCCAAGAAGAACTTGACACACTATTAGAAACACCTTCTAAAACCTTTGAGGAACTTGGTAAGTTGATTAAGGACGTACATGACAACATTGATATGATCTATGCGCCAACATTTGTAGTCCAAGCAGAAAACGATGAAATGATTAATACAGAAAGCGCGAATTATATTTATGAAAATGTTGAAGCTGATCAAAAAGAAATCAAATGGTACAAAGAATCAGGACATGTTATCACGTTAGATAAAGAACGTGAACAATTACATGAAGATATTTTCAACTTCTTAGAATCCTTGGACTGGTCAGTGGAATAATAAAGGTAACGAATAGTAGAAAAGGACGGTGGAATATATGAGTGATCAGCTGAAAAAACAAATTTTAGATCATTTTAATGAGGATAATGCTCGACCATTATCTGTCCACGAAATAGAAGAAGTAATCGGAATAGAAGAAGAACAAGACTTTACCACTCTAATGAAAACCTTGAACCAGTTAGAGGAAGAAGGAGAGCTTGTACGTACACGTAAAAATCGTTACGGACTTCCAGAAAAAATGAACCTAATACGCGGGAAAGTTCAAATGCACGCAAAAGGCTTTGCTTTCCTCATTCCAGATAAAGAGGATCAGGATGATGTGTATATCCACCACTCTGATCTTCAGTCAGCTATGAATGGAGACCGCGTACTTGTTCGTATTGATTCACGAGTTGATGAAGGTAAGCGACCAGAAGGAACGGTAATTCGTATAATTGAACGAAATACAAATGAAATCGTAGGTACTTACGATGATAATGGATATTTCGGATTTGTTATAGCGGATGATAAACGCATTCCAAATGATATTTTCATTCCAAAAGGCGCTACGAATGGCGCAGTAGATGGACATAAAGTAATTGTGCGAATAACAAAATACCCTGAAGGACGCATGAGTGCTGAGGGTGAAGTGACGCAGATCCTTGGTCATAAGAACGACCCTGGCATAGATATTTTAGCTATTATTCATAAGCATGGAATTCAGGTAGATTTTCCGAATGAAGTGATTGAGCAGGCTACTCAAACGCCTGATGAAATTAGCCAGGATGAAATTAAGAACCGTCGTGACCTCCGCGATGAACAAATTGTTACCATTGATGGTGCTGACGCAAAGGACTTGGATGACGCAGTAGCTGTGCGTAAGTTGGATAATGGAAACTATCATTTAGGTGTTCACATTGCTGACGTTACGTACTATGTAGGGGAAGATTCTCCAATTGATAAAGAAGCGCGCGAACGAGGTACAAGTGTTTATCTTGTAGACCGTGTCATTCCTATGATTCCACATCGTTTGTCCAATGGAATTTGTTCCTTGAATCCACAGGTGGATCGTTTAACACTATCTTGTGAAATGGAAATTAACCCTGATGGGGAAGTCGTGAACCATGAGATCTTCCAAAGTGTGATTAAGACGGATGAACGTATGACGTACTCCGACGTGAAGAAGATCCTTGTAGATGACGATGAGGAACTGAAACAACGTTACGAACCCCTTGTGCCTATGTTTAAGGAAATGGAAAACCTCGCTTCCATTCTACGTAGGAAGCGTTTAAAGCGCGGAGCAATTGACTTTGACTTTAAAGAAGCACAAGTCCTTGTAGATGAGGAAGGGAAAGCAGAAGATGTAGTGCTTCGTGAACGTTCTGTTGCTGAGCGTTTAATTGAGGAATTCATGCTAGCTGCTAACGAAACCGTCGATGAACACTTTCATTGGATGGACGTTCCGTTCATTCACCGTGTGCACGAAGAACCAGATTCATCAAAACTTCAGCACTTCTTTGAATTCATTACAAACTTTGGTTATAACGTAAAAGGTTCAGCTGATGACGTGCATCCGAAGGCATTACAGGAAGTGTTAGAAGCGGTAAAAGGAACCGAAGAAGATATGGTAATCTCAAAACTCATGCTTCGCTCCATGCAGCAAGCTCGATATGACGACAAAAACCTGGGTCACTTTGGTCTATCAACTGAGTTTTACACGCACTTCACGTCACCAATCCGACGTTACCCTGACTTAACGGTACACCGATTGATACGTCGTTATATTATCGAAGGGAAGCTTGACCAAAAAACGCGTCAACATTGGAAAGATCAAATTCCTGAGATCGCGAAGCATTCCTCTGAGCGTGAACGTCGTGCCGTTGACGCTGAACGCGAAACAGATGATCTGAAAAAAGCAGAATATATGCAGGACAAAATCGGTCAAGAGTTTGAAGGTGTCGTAAGCTCTGTTACAAACTTCGGACTTTTCGTAGAATTACCAAACACAGTTGAAGGTCTTGTACACGTTAGCTATCTAACAGATGACTACTATCATTTCGATGAGAAGCAATATGCCATGATCGGTGAACGTACAGGGAATGTTTTCCGAATCGGTGACGAGCTAACTGTACGAGTAGAGAAAGTTAACCTGGACGAACGAGTTGTTGACTTTGAAATCGTAGGTATGGAACCTCCGAAGAAAAACAAACCTAGTGCACGTCCTGACAAACCAAAAGTCATCCATGCTAAGAAAGAGAGCTCAGGTGGCAAAGGTGGAGACAAAAAAGGTAAAGGTCGAAGCAAACACCAAGGTAAAGGGCAAGGTAAGAAAAAAGACGGTGGCAAGCCGTTTTACCAAAATGTCCAAAAAGGTAATAAAAAGAAGAAGAAATAATGATTAAAAGCCATGACAGCGTGCCTGTCATGGCTTTCTCATTGACTGAGTTCATTAATCTGATAAATTTATAAAAAAAAGCTTCCCATTAAAGAAATCTTTAAATGAAAAGCTTATTCTAAAATTTAAACCCATTTTCCATAAAGAACCCAAGCCTGACTCCATTCATAAGGGTGGAGGGAAGGGATGTTTTGATATCCTTTTGGTGAAAAATCTATCCATGCACCATAAATATTTGGATGGTGCTGCAGCTCATATTGAATCGTTTCCCAAAAACCAGGTTGTTCGTGATGGTCATCCCATAGGTATTTTACATTGGCATAAAGATGACCCTTTTGATCCTCTTGCACAATAATAAAACGATCCTCAGTCTCATTCACGTAAAATGAAGATCTTTCTAAATAATCATCTGTAAATAAATCTTGATCAAAAGGAACAGGATAGTAGCCTTCATAAGGAAAGACACCTAAAGGAATATCCGCAACACTTTTTAAGAGTTCACGTTTTCTTTTGGTATCTCTAACGCTGGTCCAGATAGGTCCCTCTGTTCCTACAACTTGATATGGTTTTTTTAAAATCAGAGGATGGGTTGTAACAACCTGAGGAATGCCAAGTTTACTCATTACTTTTTTGGCTGCTTCGTTGTTTTCTTCTGTATGAGCACCAATCCATTTAATATTCGGTAGCGCTTCCAAATCACGAATAATAAAACGTAAAAGATTTGTCGCATGCCCTTGTGATGTATAGCGACGATCACTACGTAATCTTCCAAGCATAGCGTATTGATTCGCAAATAATGTATATCCTGCAATAGAAATCATTTGATCATCTTCAAATAGACCATAAACTACATTGTTTTCCCGTTTAATTAAGTCGGGGAAAATACGTAGTACATAATCATCTTCAATTCCAGTGTCCATTTGTTCCAGGGTGTTTATATCACTTTCTGTTAAAACTTTTATGTGTAAAGTCCCGCATTCCACGACGATAACCCCTTTGCTGTAAATTCCCACCCATATCATATTATAGAGAAAGCTTGGCTGTCTATTTAATGACATCAAAATTTAAAAATATTATTAAAATTTTTCTTATATAAACTCTAATCCCTAAAAAATACTAATTATTTTATTCCGTTAAATGGCAGTTATCTTGAATAAGCTAGTGCGGAGTGGTTCCGTTGCTTTTGAGGAGATCGGCGGGCTGGGAAACGGGCTGCTTTCCCCGGACGAACGATCGAGCCTCCTCATCCGCTACGCTCCTTGCGGGGTCTCGCTCGCCCGTTTTTCCGGAGGAGTCAGCCCGTTTCCCAGCCCACCTTAGCCGAATGGTGACTAACGGAACCGCAGCTATCATAAGGTTTTCTGATTTAAAATCTGTGGTTAAATCAAATATTCCTTAAAGTGATCTTAAGCCTTATATGTAGAGGGGGGGTAGTTTCTAAAATAAAATCACCTTAAGCATGATATTACATGATCTTATCCTTTGGTCCGTTAACCTCCATAACAGCAAGGGGTGAAGGAAACGGCGAACTCCAGTGGTAGAAAGGGCGGCCGAGACCCCCGCAGGGAACGAAGTGAGTGAGGAGGCTGAAAGTAAATAATGAAGATCGACTAAGACCGCCACATCGTGTGGCAACGTCGACCTACCCCACGTCGTGTGGGGCAGCAGGAGTATCGCCGTTTCAATGAACCCCTTACTCTCGCGATAGCAAAGGACTCCTCCGAACCTATATCTCGATTCCAATCCTTCCAGATAAGGGGGCTTAAATGAAATGAAAATAGAGTTTACAGCACCTAAAAGTCTAATTAAAAGATCAAAATAATCAAAAGAAAACATTCCACTTAAAAGGTGGTTTCATTGGAATAGGTGAAAGGAATTTGATACAATATAGGTTACGCAATATGAGGAGGAACGATTATGCCAAAGGGTCAACAAGGAAATGCAATAGCGAGAAATAAAAAAGCGAATCATGACTTTTTCATTGAAGATACATTCGAAGCAGGGATAGTTCTACAAGGAACAGAAATCAAATCGATCCGTGCAGGTCGTGTGAATATGAAAGACTCATTTGCTCGTGTAAAAAACGGTGAAGTGTTCCTTCATAATCTGCACATTTCTCCTTACGAGCAAGGTAACCAGTTTAACCATGAACCGACCCGCATGCGAAAACTTCTTTTACACAAAAAAGAAATTAATCGCCTGATCGGTGAGACCCAGCAACAAGGGTATTCCATCGTGCCATTAAAAATGTATATAAAAAATGGTGTAGCAAAGGTTTTAATTGGTCTAGGAAAAGGTAAAAAGAAATATGATAAACGTGAAGACCTGAAGCGTAAGCAGGCTAAACGTGATATCGATCGCGCTGTAAAAGATAGCTTGAAACGATAGGATTTCCATCAGTTTCCTTTGATAAAATGTGCTGACGTGTTATAATAATAAATGTCGTTGAAGGAAAACAAAGCAAATTGAATATAGAGAGCCTAGAGCTCCTATCCGTTAATTGCTCCACTATTTATATGGGGACGTTACGGATTCGACAGGGATAGATCGAGCTTTAGTAGCGAGTCGTATGGTCACGCGTCAAGTGCCACGCCAATAATAACTGGCAAAGAAAACAATTTCTCTCTAGCAGCTGCATAAGCTGACCTAGAGGATCCTTCCTGCCATCGCCCATGTGGTAGATTGAAGGGTCTCAAACTGAAGTGGGCTACGCGTTCATTCGCCGTCTTAGGATGAACGAAGAGACCAATAAGACTAGCTACAAGGAAGCCCGTCAGTAGGTCGAATTGTTAGCGAATCATAATATACTGACTACGCTCGTAGAAGCTATTGTGACGATATCTCTGGACGTGGGTTCGACTCCCACCGTCTCCACCAATACATATGTTGGTGGTTTTTTTATATGTAAAAAAAGTAAAATAAACTAACAGTAAAAAAGCTCACTTGTTTTCATTTGAATCAAGTGAGCTTTTTTACATATTATACCAATATTATGACTCATCTCTATGAGGAAGTACCTGAAAATAAGGATTCTGATAATATTTTCTTAAAAAAATTCATAAATTGAAAGATTTTTCTGTAAAATAAAGAAGATAGATAGAGATCAATATAAGCTAATAATCCTCCTGATGGGATTAAAGAATCAAGTAAAAAGATATTTTAGTTAAAGTTATAGAATTATTAAGTCATATAATATGTTTCTATTATTTAACTCATAGAGGTTGATATCATGAAAAAACCATTTTTATTGATCATAACAATAATCTTTTTTTCATTTTTATTTTCTATACCGAAATCTTTTGCAAAACCTGATCCTTTACCACCCAAAGTAAATAGTGAGGCAGCTATACTGATGGAATTTAATTCTGGAAAAGTGCTTTACACAAAAAATGCAGGAAAAGAAATGTATCCGGCTAGTTTAACAAAAATTGCGACGGCTATTTACGCACTTGAAACAGGGAACTTAGATGAAATGGTAACTGTCCCCAAGGAGGCAAGATCTATTGAAGGTACGAGAGTGTACCTTGATGAAGGAGAGAAAGTTACACTGAAAAAGCTCCTACAAGGACTGTTAATCAATTCTGGTAATGATGCGGGTGTTGCAATTGCTCAGCATTTGAGTGGTAGTGTGGAACAATTCGCTGCTGATCTGAATGAATATCTAACTAGTGAAGTTGGTGTAGAGAACACAACGTTTGCTAATCCACATGGACTATTTAATCCCACTCACGTTACGACTGCTAAAGATCTAGCCAAGATTACACAATATGCAATGAAGAATCAAATTTTCAGAGAGCTATTTGGTACGAAAACATTAAAGTGGGATGGAGATTCATGGGATACCACGCTTTACACTCATCATAAGTTAATGCGAGAGGATCCGTATGAAGGGATTACAGGTGGAAAAACAGGATATGTAGACGAATCAGGTTTTACATTAGCTACTTCTGCTAAAAGAAATAACTTAAGTCTTATCGTGATCACTTTGAATAGTGAAAGGCAATCTATAGCTTACGACGATACAAAGAAACTTCTTGATTATGGTTTTGACAATTTTAAAATCTCAAGTTTGTCAGAATTTCACTATGGTGATATTGATAAATTACCTCGTAATCTTTATGTTACACATCCAGTTCAAGAGCGGTTAAGCTATGAGGTGACAAATACAGAGAATTTGAAAGTAAGCAATAATGCGGTAGATGTTCAAGGGATATCTCCCTTAATAAATTTTGACAACAAAAAAGATAACATAAAAAATAAATCTTTTACTCCTAATGGAAGAGAAAAAGAAGAGGACGACTCACTACTTAAGGCTTCTTTAACTATAATTATTTTATTATTGTTAATGGTCACTTGTTTCATTTTTTATAAAACGAAATACTCAAAAGAGGAATCCTTTAAAGATTCTCTTTAATAGAGAAATATAAATTGAGAGTTATGCATAAAGCATAACTTTTACTTTTAGAAAGAAGATGTAGAGGAAGCTCATAGCGCCATTGAATAACTTCAGAATAAACTTTATGTACTTCGGACAACATAAGCCGCATCAAGAACTAGTTCGGAGTGATTGAAATGGAGTTATGGTTGTCTGTTTTGCCACCTATTATTGCCATTATTTTTGCTATATGGACGAAACAGGTCATCCCGTCTTTATTGGTTGGGTTATGGGTAGGCAGTCTTTTAGTAGCTCAGTCGTTTATAGGTTCGTTCGGTCAGACAGTGGATTATATTACAGACGTATTAACCACTACTGGAAATGTTCAGGTTATTTTATTTCTATACATCTTTAGTGGGTTAGTGGCCCTTATTCAAATTTCAGGCGGAATCCAAGGTTTCGCCAAGTTTGTTGGGAAGTACATAGATAATGCACAGAAAACACTCTGGTCGTTATGGGGTCTATTACCTGTTACATTTGTTGACTGTGGGTTTCGAGTCGTGGCGACGGGTGCGATTATTAAGCCATTAGCTGAAAAATATAAAATTGCAAAAGAGAGACTAGCGTTTATGTTAAATAATTCAGCTAGTCCGGTGATCTTGTTAATCCCCATCGCAACAACATTTGTAGGGTATATTATAGGGATTGTACAAAATGGTATGGATGCCACAGGTGTAGAAGGATCTGCATTTTCTTTGTATTTACAGTCACTTCCTTATCAGTTTTTTAGTTTCTTTTCGATCGCTGTTACGCTCTTTACGATTATACCGAGGTTTAACTTTGGTCCAATGAAAGAGATCATTAAAAACCGAGGAGCAATGAATGAAAAGAACATGCAGACGGAATTTGCTGAAGACATGTCTCATAACCACCAAAAAGCTGAAACAACGAAGGACCAAACGGGAAATGCGATGAAAGGCAGTATGGAGCATGATCATGATATGGATCAAGATCCTGTATTAAAACCAAGAATAATGAATCTACTTATTCCACTACTGACGCTAATACCGTTAAGTTTTGTTCTTATGATAGGTAGTGATGACCCCTCAAAAGCAATGCTTGTAGCACTATCGATAACATTAGTGGTGACCTTTTTCTTGTACTTGTTCCAAGGGCTTAAGTTAGGTGATCAAGTTGAACATTTTATAAAAGGTGGTAACCAGTTAATCGTAACAATCAGTATATTAATTGTAGCTTGGCCCATATCCAAAGTTTCGCAAGACTTAGGGTTGTCTCAATTAATTGAAAATACTCTTTCTGGTACCATAGGTGAAAATTTAGTACCTGTAATCACATTTATCGTTACAGCGGCTGTTGCTTATTTTATTGGATCTTCTTGGGGGAGTTGGGCATTAATGATGCCTGTTGCATTCACGTTAGCATCAGCAACAGGAACGACTTTTCCTATTGTCATTGCTGCTGTTTTATCAGGTGGCACTTTTGGAGATGTTACTTCACCAGTATCAGGAATGACGGCGATGTCAGCGGGGATTGCTGAGGCAGATCATATGAAATATGTTAAAGTGATGTCTCCTTATAATTTAGGTTCAGGTGTATTAGCAGCATTAGCATTTCTAGCTGTTCCTCTTATATTTTAATCAACTCAGAAAAAACGAGCTTGGAAATCCAAGCTCGTTTTTATCTTATTCCGGCTTGTTTGTCTCGTCATGAATATTCACAGGTGAGGTATAGCCGTTATAGTGAATAAGCGACATCATACCATTTTCAGCATGAAGGAGGTCATGACAGTGGAAGACCCAATCCCCGGGGTTATCTGCTTTAAATATGATTTCATAGGATTCATTCGGTTTGACATTAATTAAATCCTTAACGATAGGTTTATCTAACTTTTCGCCGTTTTTAGAAATGATTTGAAAGTGATGACCATGAAGGTGCATTGGATGGTCGAATTGGCTATCATTTGATAACGTCACTTTTACGATGTCGTCTTTATTTATGTTAAGTGTTGGTGTTTTAGGAAAAACTTCTTGATTAATTGTAAAATCCAAGCCTCTGCCTCTATGCATCTCTGCGCCTAACAACATATCATAGGTTTTATCAGCGTTTACGTCTTCGTTAAATAATGGATCCTTTGACTCTAAAAAAGTTTGAGACACAGTATGACGGTTTTGAATTTCAGCAACTGCTTTATTGGAGTCAGCTTCATCAATTTGAATGGGGATTCTCATATCAGTAGCTGCTGAATCGTTATCCATACTTTGGATATACCAATCTTCACTATCGGTAGATGTGAATTCAATATCAATACGTTCGCCAGGAGCTATTTCTAACAGGTCAGTTGTGGGTGCTGTATCTTTTACTGGCTGTGCATCAAGTGCCACAACTTTGTAAGATTGATCACTCAACGATAATATGTGCTTTTGATACCCTGCATTGATAAAACGGAGACGAACACGTTCCTCAGACTTAAACTTAGCAGGCGGAATATCTGGTGAAGTTTTACCGTTTACTGTGAAAGTATTGTAAAGCATCTGGGTGTCCATGTCGCCTGTATCTCCACTCATCATGTTCCCCATATGAGTACCCATGCCCATTCCCATACCATTTTGTGAGTTTCTGTTCAGTAGCCACTCATCTAAAACAAACACTTTATCTTGATCATAGCTTTTGTTTTTAGGTTCAATAATCAGAGGGCCATATAACCCTTTGTCTACCTGTGAAGAACTTTGTTGGTGTGAGTGATACCAATAAGTACCCGAATGTTTAGGCTTGAAAGTATAAGTGAAATCCTCCCCGGGCATCACCGCATTTTGAGTAACACCTGGTACGCCATCCATTTCATTAGGTAATACCATACCGTGCCAATGGATCGTTACAGGGGCATCAATTTTGTTGATTAATTTAGCTTGTAGAGTTTGCCCTTCTGTAAGTCGGATTTCTTTACCCGGTACAGACCCGTTATAAGTCCATGCTTCACCATCAATATCATTACCAAAATCCCACTTAACCTTTGAAGTCGTCAAAGTAAGTTCTTGATCAGAGTGCTCTTCTTTTGAGGGAGAGGAATTCACTTCAGATATATCGTCTTGAACTGCAGGGGTGTTATTACTCTTATTTTCCTGACATCCTACTAATAAAGCAGTAAAGATTCCTAGAATTATTAAAATCTTGACTTTCATGTGCATCACCTCAATATACGTTATGAGGTATATTAAAACATATAATTGTGCAGAAACTGCTGATAATTGGTGAACATTTCGTTACATCATCCTGATATCATTATGTATTTTAAATGTAAGTTAATAGAGTGTTTAACACTTAAAAAAATAAGGGGAAATGAACTATTGAAATCATATGAAGTGAGAAAGGTGGGATCGTGGTTGAAAGATCAATTAGAACTTAAACTTTTTACAAGACCTACTTGTTCAGACTGCCAACAAGCAAAAACATATCTCAACTCGGTGGGTATTGATTATCAACATAAAGATGTTAGTCAAGATCCGAAAATCGAGGAAGAGTTAAAGAGTATATCTGGTACGAGAATTGTACCGCTGTTTGCCTTTTATAAAAAAGGGTTATTTGGTAAGAAAAAACTGGTGAATCATTTCATTGGGTTTGAAGAAAATAAAGATGAAATTAAAGGCATTTTGAATAAAAATTAATAAGCATCTTAAATTAAATCAATTAAACTCCTTGAGAATTTGTAGCTTCTCGAGGAGTTTTTTCTAAATCATTTTAAAGTTGTTGAAGAAATAGCGTTAATAAACACTTATCTACAGATCTTCACCGTACTTAGTTCCCCAAATATGCATTTGTTCAAGTATAGGCATCACTGATTTTCCCTTATCTGTCATAGAGTATTCTACTTTAGGAGGAATCGTATTATATGGAACACGATCTATGAATCCATCCACTTCTAATTCTTTTAATTGCTGACTCAATACTTTATGAGTGACACCAGGAAGTAGTTTCCTTAACTCATTATATCGTAAAGTTCCATCCACGCCTAAATGCCATAATATAACGGTTTTCCACTTACCTCCTATTTTTTTTAATGTATATTCAATCGAACAATTAAGTTTTCCTTCTTTATCTATTGGGGTATCCATATTAAAACAGTCCTTTCTTACCTTAAGGTTAGTTTCTTACAAAAAAGTGCATACTTACATGAAGAAATTCTCTAAGTATAATTTGCTGATGTAAGCTGAAAACAAAAAGGAGGAGTAAAGAATATGCTAACATATCCTAGAGCTTTTTCTCATATAGGTCTATCTGTCCCGAACTTAGAAGAGGCTATTAATTTCTATAAAGAAGTATTTGGTTGGTATGTCATCATGGAACCATCCGAAGTAGAAAATGATGATACTCCCATTGGACAAATGTGTAGAGATGTATTTGGGGACAATTGGGACAAATTCAGAATTGCCCACTTATCAACCGGCGATCGTATTGGTGTGGAACTATTTGAATTCCCTGAAAATGAACAACCAGAAAATAATTTTGACTACTGGAAAACTGGATTATTTCACTTCTGTGTTCAAGATCCCGATATTGAAGGAATTGTGGAAAAAATAAAGGAACATGGTGGGAAACAACGGATGCCTATCAGAGAGTATTATCCTGGGGAAAAGCCATTTAAGATGGTTTATGTAGAGGATCCTTTCGGTATAATTTTTGAAATCTATACTCATAGTTATGAATTAACTTATTCAGCAGGCGCGTATTAGAAAGTGATATAAAAAATGGTTTAAAGAAAAGACTTGTCAAATTTTGAGAAGTCTTTTCTTTATAGATTAATCTAACGGCCTGTTACTACTGTTTGATTTTCTAGCTCTTTTCGCTTTTTCTTTATGAGCTTGATTTGCTGCAGTACTTCCGATTTCACCTGCAAATTCTGAATCCTGTTTACTGGAATCAAAACCATCTTTATTTTTTTGTTGGGCATCATTTTTCTTGGTGCGTTTGGACATGTTCATCTCTCCTTAATTGCTTTTTTTTTAGTATGAGAAGTTGCTGATAAGAATATACGTAAAAGTGTCTTCGATGCTGCCAACATCAGTTTTTCCTATGTTTCACTTGAGAACATTGGCTGGTAAAAAGGGAATATTAGGGGGGATATTTATATCCAGTGTGGAAATAGTTGTGAGGTGATTTTCGAGAGGATTTCTCTTTTGTAGAAGTAGGTTAATTATTTAATTTTAATCGGAGGAGGAAAACGATGAGTTCATTCATAAAAAGAGTAGGAACTACATACATCCCTGTAGTTAATCCAGAACATTCATCAAATTGGTATCAGCAAAAGCTCGGCGCTATTGAAAACTTCCGAAATGAGGAAAAAGCGATTCTTGATTTGGCTAACCAGAGTGTGTTTCTTGTTAAAGCTCAAGGAGGTCAGACTTCTAATTTTACAGATATAAATGGTAATGAGCATTTTGCAATGACATTTGAAGTGGATGGATATGATGAATTAACGCAATTACGAGAAGAGCTGATAACAAAAGAAGTAAGTGTAGGAGAGGTTGAGGATCGAGGTCATCCAGGTAATAATTTCGTTTTTTATGACTTGGATGGTAATGCTTTTGACGTGTGGAGTGAGCTAAGCCCAACCTTTAAAAAATTGCATGGTGTATAATTGAAGGAAAATAAAGGGGGCTTTTCATGGAAAAGCAATTTTTTTGTGCTCCTACTACGTTCGTAGGCCATGTTGAATTAAAAGTTCAAGACTTAGAGAAATCGATCAACTTCTATGAAAATGTAATAGGTTTTAAAAAATTAAAAGAGAATAATCAGAAGGTTGTTTTTACAGCTGATGGAACAACAACTTTGTTATCCATTACACAGCCAGAGAATGTAAAACCAAAAGAAAATCGAACTTCAGGCTTATTTCATTTTGCTATATTGTTACCGAATCGTTTGGAACTGGCAAAGGCCCTAAAGCATTTACATCAACATCATGTTCAAATTGGGGCATCTGATCATCTTGTTAGTGAAGCTCTTTATTTAAATGATCCTGATGGAAATGGAATTGAGATCTATTCAGATAGAGATTCAGGTGAATGGGAATGGAATAACGGCGAAGTGAACATGGCTGTAGATCCGTTGAACTTTGAAAACCTTCTCGCTGAGGTAGGAGATGGAGAATGGACGGGGTTACCATCTGATACCGTTATGGGACATATTCATTTACATGTATCAGATTTACCTAAATCTGAAGAATTTTATGGGAAAGGATTAGGGTTTCAAATTGTGAACCGTTATGGTAATCAGGCACTCTTTATGTCTACTGGGAATTATCATCATCATATAGGTTTAAATACATGGGCTGGAGTAGGGGTCCCTGCTCCCTTAGAAACTAGTGTTGGCATGAAGTTTTTCACACTTGTCTATCCTAGTGAGGATGTTAGGAAGCAAGTAGCTCAACAAGTAGAGAACTTAGGATATGAAATAATTCAGGAGGGCGTAAATATTTATACAACAGACCCTTCCGGTAACAAAATTCAATTAGCCGTTTCTAATCCCTAGTCCTTAATAGGTTTTTACTTCATAAAAAAGCTCAAATCTCAGTGTAGAGATTTGAGCTTCATTATTATTTCATTAGCTTTTGTTCAAATGGAAAGTCAGAGAAGTTCTCAACGCCGTCTTCAGTAACTAGAAGTTGCTCTTCAAGCTTAACGCCTTCTTTTCCGCCTGGAGAACCAATGTAACTTTCTACAGATAACACCATGTTTGGCTGGATTACGCCGTCATACCCTTTTTCTTCAAAGTCTTGTGGATACACAATATAAGGATACTCACCGCTTAGGCCTGTACCGTGTGCCACTGTAAAGTAACGGTTCGGGAAGAACTCATCTGGGATTTGCCAACTCTTTTCAGCATATTCACGGAATGTCATGCCTGGTTTAAGCAAATCGATGTTGTATTGAATTTGTTCATATGCTGTTTGATATAAACGTTTTTGTTCATCTGATGGTTCACTATCACCACAATAGAATGTACGGCTGATGTCAGTGAAGAAACCGAATGGACCATTCATGTCTGTATCAAAGGCTACAAGCTCCCCTTCGTTAATGACTTTATCACTACATTCTTGGAACCATGGGTTTGTACGATTTCCGGAGCTAAGCAATCTTGTTTCTACATAATCTCCGCCTTGAGCAATGTTTGTTTGGTGAAGTTGAGACCAAAGTTCATTTTCAGTGATGCCTGGTTTAAGTGCTTGCTGCATACGAATCATACCTTCTTCAGCAGTACGAACGGAGATTTTCATCGCTTCAATTTCTTGATCATTTTTAATACTGCGTGCATGCTCAATAGGTTCTTGTCCGTCTACAACATCGATACCTAATTTCGCAAGTTCAATTGCCCCTACAGATGGTACGTAATCAATTGCTAATTTATTATTATCACCTGCGTGCTGCTTAAACAAGTCTGCAATTTCTTTAGCCCAGGCTTTAGCATTATCATAAAGGTTTTCGCCAGAAGCAACGTAAGATAATGTAGTTGCAGGGCGAACTTCATCAATCGTCTCAATCCCCTCAGAAAGGTGCTCGCAGTTAGGGAAATCGAATAATGTTATAGGTCCCTCTGTAGGAATAAACACGTACCGAGCTGGGTTACGAAGCATGAATACTTGCATGTTTCGGCTTCCAGTAGCATAGCGCAAGTTTACTGGATCGAAAATAACAATACCTCCATACCCTTGAGCTTTAAGCTGTTCTCGTACTCTTCCTAAACGATATTGGCGCATACGGACAAGATCAATTTGTGTTTTATCATGACGAATACTTGTTAATTTACTCACTCTTTTTCCCCCTATTTGATTGACTGTATCTATTTTAACTTGTTTTTAATCTACCGAACATGTTATAACATGTTTTAACTTATTGCAATATGCAATGTGAAGAAAATTATCTTCCAATCTCTACCTTGTAGTTGAATGCGCTGGTTACATACTTTGTTCGGCTATACTCGATCGGCATCGTATCAATACCAATTGTGGTTCGTTCAATATCCACTAAAGCTTCCCCAGGGATTAATCCGAGTAAATCAGCTTCATATTGGGTTGCATTAGAAGCGGACACGGTTTCTTTTATATTTTTATAATGAACATCATGGCGACCTAATGATGGAAATATATCAAACATTTCAGTTGCGTCTTCTTTGATCTTTTCTCCAATGGACACCGGGACGAATAACTGTTGGTAGGCAATAGGTTTGCCGTCCGCAATTCGTAATCGTTCTAAGAAATAGACTTCATCCATTTCGCTAAGCATTAGTTGTCCTTTTGCGTAGTAGCGGTCCATGTTTCTTCCAGAGCGCAACAATTTTACTGACATATCATCTCCGATTTCATGGTGAACGATCCCAGGATTCCCGATATCCTCTTGAGGCACTTCTCGTACCCGAGTGGGAGCACCACGGCGCGTTTCTAAAACGCCATCTTGAACTAATTCACGGATTGATTGGCGAATGGTCGTCCGACTAACATTATATTGTTCAATAAGTTGATTCTCTGAAGGGACAGCTTCTCCTGGTTTCCATGTTCCGTTTTTTATATTGTTCACCATTTTATTTTTTATCTGAACATATAAGGGTAACTTTCTTTGCTTGTTCGACATATTATGACTCCTTTACTAACGTCTCTTTTCATACTATCTTTCATTCTAAAGGAGGTATAGGAAGCTTACCAATAAAAGAGGTAAGCTTTAGTAGAGGTTTAGCTTATTTTTGTTTCCTCATACTCATCTACTTCTGGTTGCTTATATTTCTTTTTATTAAAACCGAAATCGTAAGAGGCTGCTTTAACAAAGGAGATCCCAAGCATTGGCATAATGATGAGTAATGGTACACCGCCCACGATACTGGCTGTTTGTAGGGTTGAGAGGCCACCAATGTACATGAGGACAATTGGTAGGATGGATAATGCAAACGCCCAGAACAAACGATTCCAACGAAGCGGTTCACCTTTAACCTCTTTTTGTACTACTGAAGCAATTATATAGGAGCCTGAATCAAATGTAGTTGCTGTAAAGATTACAGCTAGTACGACAATACACCTACTAGTAGTTTGCCCAACGGAAGAGTATTTAGTATGCCCATAACTGCAGCTGGAGGTCCAAGGTTTTGGACGGCTTCAACCACACCATATTGACCGCTCATTTCAAGAAAAATGGCATAGTTCCCAAGAATGCCGAAGAAGATTATGCTTCCTAATGTTCCGTACAATAAAGTACCCACGATCAACTGACGAACTGTACGTCCTCTAGAGATTCTTGCTACGAAAAGGCCGACAAAAGGAGCGAATACTAACCACCATGCCCAGAAGAACACAGTCCAACTCTCTGGAAATCCTGTTCGCTCAAAAGATCCTAAATTATTGAATGGCTCTGTCCAAGTACTCATACGCAAAAAGTTAGAGCCTACAATACCTAGTGCGTTAAACGTAGATTCTGCCATAAACAGGGTTGGTCCTGCTACAAAGATGAAACCTAGTAAAAATACGGATAACCATAAGTTCATATCGCTCAATACACGGATTCCTTTTTTCAAACCGCTAAAGGCACTGAAGCCGAAAATAACTGTACAAATGATAAGGATACCCGCTTTCATCATTTTGCTTGACTCGATACCTGTGAGGTCATTAATACCTGAACCGATTAGAGGCATTGCTAGGCCAAGTGTTGTACCAGCTCCACCTAATAAACCAAATAAGAACAGAATGTCTACAAGTTTACCTATTGGACCATCTGTTTTATCGCCAAGAATCGGGCGGCATGCTTCACTAATTTTCAAAATCGGTTTCTTTCGTACATAATAGAAGTAAGCTATTGGTACAGCTGGGAGAGTAAAGATACCCCATGGGATTAGGCCCCAGTGGAAAATTCCATATGCAGATGCCCACTCCATAGCTTTTGATGACTCAGGTTCGATTCCTAATGGTGGTGCTGTGTAATAATAAACCCATTCAATTGCAGCCCAATATAAAATACTTGCTCCAATTCCTGCGCAGAAAAGCATGGCTGCCCATGATAGAGTCGAAAACTCTGGCTTTTCATCTTTACCTAATTGAATTTCTCCAAACCGACTGTATGCTAAGTAAAGTAAAAAGATAAAAGTTCCTAATCCAAAAGCTAAAAAGACAACACTGAGGTTACTTGTCATAATATCTTTTAAAGATAGGACAAATTCTTTACCGCCTTTCGGGAATAATACTAAAGGCAATGTAACTGTTATTAACAGTACTAATGAGCCTATAAATGTAGTCCAATCAATCAGTTTCTTGTTCACTGTATCTCTCCTTATGTTTAACTTGTTATTATTTTTGTTTAACTTGTTATTACAAATAGAATTATACAGATTGATTATTCTTATTGTTAAATATCATAGATAGCTGTGAGTTCGAATGAGTATGCGTGAGTCGTTAATAAGATTTTAAAATCACGTATTTTCGTCTTAATTCATTGATTTTCTTAAATATACAACACAAACTGTACAAAATTGATACGTAACATTGACGAGGTGTCATTATATGTTAGTAGATAAAGAGATAAGATGGAGGTGAAAAATATGAAACAAGTAAACAAACAGGTTCAATTAACATTCATACAAGGGGACCATCGCCGCAATTTTATGAATTATTTACTTCTTGCGGATGAATCAGAAATAGTCGTATCAGAGTACATAAATGAAGGGGATATGTTTGCTATATATACTGGTGAGGTGCTTGTAGGAGTTGCTATTTTTACCTTTCACTCTGACCAAATAGTTGAGCTTAAAAACATTGCAATCGACCACATCTATCGAGGGCAAGGATTGGGAAAGTCCGTAATAGAAGAGGCTTGTTCGCTTTATCGTGATCAAGGGGTATATAAAATGATCGTTGGGACTGCGAACTCTAGTATTGCGAACTTAGCATTTTATCAAAAAGCTGGGTTTCGAATAGCAGAGATTAAGAAAGATTTCTTTCTGAAGTACCCTGAGCCCATTTGGGAAAATGATATAAGAGCAATAGACATGGTTATGTTTGAGAGAATTATACATACAAGAAAAGTTTGACAATTGAAAAGAATCTCAGTATGATAAATGAAATTTTAAAATTCGAGCGATGTAAAGTTTATTAGTTAAGGGTTGCTTCGTAACGGCCACTTTATTTGGTAGTGGAATTACGACGGGTTCTCCCGTTATAGGGATAGAGTATTAGCTGAATTTAAAAGTAGTACCTGATGAGGATGGTGTGGTGACATACCAATAAACTGAGGTGGTACCGCGAAGTTCATAACTCTCGTCCTCAAGATGACGGATCTTGAGGAGGGAGTTTTTATTTTATCTAATTATAGTGTCTGGGGGAGAGATTTAAATGAATCCAATTTTGAATGATGTAGCTGAAGAGTTAGAAACAGAGCAACTTATTTTACGCATGCCTAAGCCAGGTGATGGAACGGCTGTCAATGCAGCCATTACTGCATCACTTGAAGAAATGAAACCTTGGTTGGGGTTTGCTTTAGATGAACCGAGTGTAGAAGATACAGAGGTTAATACTCGACAGGCACATGCGAAGTTTTTGACGCGCGAGAATCTTCGCTATCTTATTTACTTAAAAGACACTGAAGAATTTGTAGGATCTACAGGATTTCATAATATAAATTGGGATATTCCAAAGGTTGAAATTGGCTATTGGATTGACACGAGACTCAGCGGCAAAGGCTATATGCAAGAAGCTGTACAAAAGCTAACTGATTTTGCTCTTGATGATTTAGGGTGCCGTAGAGTAGAGATTCAATGTGAATCGGAAAACTATAGAAGTCGAGCTATTCCAGAGAAATTAGGATATAACTTAGACGGTATTTTGAAAAACGATGATCTATCCGTAGATGGGAAACGCTTAACGGATACTTGTATTTATTCTAGAGTTAAATAGAGCCCACATACCTCACTCCTTTTTGAACATACTAGGAAATGACTACTTAATAAGGAGTGGGCAACCATGTCTCAAAAAGGGCCTGTAAAACGTAATCAAACATCCGAAGAGATCTCAAGAAAAAATAAAAAGTACGAAGCCGAACTTGCTGATGATATGCAAGTAGGGAATAGCGAGCATCAGAGTCAAAAGAAGAGTGGAAATCAAGCGAATAAAAAATAAGGATTTTAAAGGCAAGTACCTAATTTAGGTGCTTGCTTTTTTTAATGTAATTTTAATAAATATAGTGAATGATTGATGTAGCGAATGAAAAGGGTATATCACATGTTAAAGCGAATATTCTATAGAGAAGAAGGGGGAGGGGTTTCATGAATGTAACGTTAAAACCGATGACACAAGAGCGCTTCGAAAGATATTATGAAAAGTCTATTGAGGAATATGCAGCTGAACATGTGAAAGCAGGGAATTGGACTGAAGAAGAGGCGTTACCAAATGCTCAAAAGCAGTTTCAACAATTATTACCGGAGGGTCTAGAGACAGAAAATCAAATTCTATTTACAATTGTAAATGAAGAGAACAACTCTATCGGAATTCTTTGGTTGAATATAACGGAAAAACAAGATAAAAAACATTCCTTTATCTATGATATTAAGTTAGATGAGGAACAGCAAGGTAAGGGATATGGAAAAGATTCAATGAATGCTCTTGAGGATTTTGCGAAAGAACAAGGGATTCACCAAATAGGTTTACATGTATTCGCTCATAATAAAAGAGCAGTAGCTTTGTATGAAAAAGTAGGCTTTGAAATGACTGATCATGTAATGAAGAAGCGGATTACATAATTTCACTCTAGAAGTACGGTGATAAAATGGTTGTAAAAATTCAAAACTATAAAGATGCATTTAACGTCAAAAAGGATTATGTGGAATGTCACCATATCAGTCGTGACATGTTGTTAAATGGTGATAATCAAGCACTTGCTAAAACATTGGCTACACTATCAGCACTTGCTGAACAAGTGAATAAAGAGCGCTGGTCTGGGTATCACAAGCTTTATAAAAAGTTATTAGAGCAATTAAAAGACCTTGATTCCTTTCCTTTTGATCAGGAAGATTTAAGAGAGCAATTAAGTGATTTGGATCAAAAAATTAAGCAAAAAGAAAATATAACGTCTGTACCCATAAAACTGAAAGAGTAATTGAGATTATACGCGGTTTCTAAATAGAGGCCGTGTATATTTTATTGCTATAAAAAGCAGGAAACAGAAAACAACAGTATGTGTCTAAATGAACTTAAATGCTATTTTCAATTATATGTAACTTGTAAAACTTTGTTGCGTCTAATTAGGCAAAGGGGGAGAGAAAATGAGGAACAGTAAAAGATTTATCTCAACAATCATTCTTTGTCTTGGACTAACTGCTTGTGGAACAAGTGCTACAGATGATCAAACAAAAACTTCAGATAAAAAGGATTTACCTTACAAAATGGAAAAGATCAATCAAGTTGTGATGGATGGTAACGCTGTTTTTGCTTGGGATCTGTTCAAGAAGCTAAGTGAAGAAGAAAAGCAGAAAAGCATCTTTATTTCACCTTTTAGTATATCAACTGCTCTTTCTATGACCTATCAAGGAGCGCGTGGGGAAACAAAAGAAGAGATGAAAGAAGTATTGGGATATCAAGGTGTTGATATCAACAAGGTTAATGACACGTACAAAAACTACATACGATACGTGACTCAAATGAATGATGTAGATGTGAATATAGGAAATTCAATATGGGTACGTGATGGATTCGCTGTAAAAGACACTTTTATTAAAACCAATCAAGACATGTATGGTGCGGGTGTCTTCGAAAGAGATTTTTCAGAACAAACGGTAACAGAGATGAACAATTGGATTAGCAAAGAAACCAACGGAAAGATCAAGGAAATGTTGTCTCCTCCTATTAAGCCTAATGTGAAAGTGTTTCTAATTAACGCGATCTATTTTAAAGGGGATTGGAAGGACCCGTTTAAAATAGAAAATACAGAAGAAGAAACCTTTCATGTTACAAGTGAGAGCTCAAAGACCGTACCTATGATGTATAAGCAAGGAACAGTTCAATATAATGAAGGCTCTGATTATAAAGCGATCGAAATGCCTTATGGAGAAGGAGATACTTCCATGTATGCTGTTTTACCAAAAGAAGGGACCACTCTTCGTTCATTTGTTAGTGGAATGACGATGAACAAATTGAATACCATTTTAGAAGGTATGGAAACACAAGAAAAAGTGAATATATCCTTTCCTAAATTTAAAGTGGAATATGGAACCAAGAATCTAAACGAATCTTTACAAAGCTTAGGGATGAAAAAAGCATTTAACAATGCCGATTTCTCAGGAATGTCAGACAGTGGATTAAGTATAGATCGCGTTCTTCATAAAGCTTTTATTGAAGTAAATGAAAAAGGGAGTGAAGCAGCGGCTGCAACCGTTGTAGGAATGGCTGAATCTGCCTCAGCTTCCCAACCTAAAACATTTAAAGCTGATCACCCCTTTCTTTATATCATAGCGGACAATCAAAAGGAGTCTATTCTCTTTATGGGAACCTATTATGGAGACTAGAAAAAAGAGGTACACCTAATTAGATGCACCTCTTTTTATGATTCTTCATATGGCTTGTCTTGATAAAAGTAATTGGGAGAATGCATGGTATCATCATAGGAACTATGGAAAATATGAGTTGAAGCAGGGGAAATAGGAGGAATCAGCCATGTCCAGTCCCCTGTTACTTCACGCCCGCAAGCACTTTCTTTTTGTTCAAACAAATGAAACTGTTGGGCAGCGGAATGATGATCTACTATACTTACCCCATCCTCTTTAAATGAATGGAGTACAGCTGTATTCAACTCAATCAAAGCACGATCTTTCCATAGAGTTGCATTGCGCCTCACATTATAGCCGAGGTATTCACCTACTGTTGGTAGCATGTTGTACCGGAACTCATCGGCTAAGTTTCGAGCACCGATCTCCGTTTCCATGTACCATCCATTAAAAGGAGCGGCTACATATTCAATGCCTCCCACTTCTAGTTTCATATCTGAAATAATTGGGACGCCATACCATTTAAGGCGCAGTTCTTGAAACCAATCATATTCTGGATGTCTTAAAGGGACTTCTAAAATATGATCTTTTGGTACTTCAAATAATTTGGGTTCTTGTTCATGTACTTGAATGACCCAAGGGAGAATATCAAAAGATGTTCCTTCTCCTTGCCAACCCAGTTCTTTACATTTTTTAGTGAATTCTACCGAGGCAGGATCGCCTATTACGCCACCATCCTCTACATATCCTGCATATCGAAGGAGTTGATGGTTCCATATACGGACAGGTGTTTCTTCATTTGTTTTTGGTTTGAAAATGGAGATTGTAGAACGAATTTTACCGCCATTCGTTGCATAGTCCAAGTGGTGAACTAAAGCATCTTTTATATCTTCAGCATGGTCTAAATGACGGTAGTCAAAAACTTTTAATGAATCCCAGAACAGGCGACCAATACATCGGTTGCTATTGCGCCAAGCTACTTTTGCTCCATATTCTAATTCTTCAAATGTATGTTCATAATGGTTATGTTTTTCAATTTCATCTTGTATCTGTAGTAAGCGTTGCTTCTTTTCATCTTCAGCTTTTCCTAACTCGGAGTAACACTGTTGAATAAACGCTTCAGCTTTTTTATAGAATTCCTCATTCACGATGGTGTACCTCCACGTCGCTCAGTCTAGGGTGATTGTACCATACAAAATCTCATAATCGTAAAAGTGGAAATTGACAATTCTTAAACGACTAATGGGGAATTCCTCTTATTCCCGCCTCATTTCTAGTCTGTTTTTGTTATAATGCTTCTAAAGGGGTTGTCTTATTTTGAGTAATACAAAAGATAAAATTTTATTAGTAGATGGAATGGCGTTATTGTTCAGAGCCTTTTATGCGACGGCGATGAGCAATTATTTTATGGTAAATAGTAAAGGTGTTCCAACAAACGGTATCTATGGGTTCGTTAAGCACTTATTTACAGCAATTAATCATTATAAACCTTCACACGTGATCTGTTGTTGGGACATGGGAAGCTCAACGTTTCGTAATGAACTTTTTCCTGAATATAAAGCAAACCGAGGGGAGCCACCTGTCGAGTTAATCCCGCAATTTGATCTTGTCAAAGAAGTAACGGAATCACTTGATATTCCGAACGTTGGTTTGGCAGGGTATGAAGCGGATGATTGTATGGGCACATTAGCCGAGCATTATCGTGAGCAAGGTGAAGTGATCATTTTGACTGGTGACCAGGATATCCTGCAATTATTGAAGGAAAATATTTCTGTATCGATCTTGAAAAAAGGATACGGAAACTATGCCCTATATCAAGCAGCATCTTTTATAGAAGAAAAAGGGATAACGCCAGAGCAAATGATTGACTTAAAAGCTTTGATGGGAGATAGCAGTGACAACTATCCTGGTGTTAAAGGGATTGGAGAAAAGACAGCGTTGAAATTGCTTCAGGCTCACGAATCAATCGAAGGTATTCTTGAGAATTTGCCATCCTTAACAAAAGGGCAACGAAATAAAATTGAACAGGACTTAGAAATGTTACATCTTTCTAGAAAGCTAGCTCGTATCCATTGCGAGGTTGATGTAACCTGTTCATTAGATGATGCAGTCCTTGGTATTAATGAAGAGAAGATGAAAGCGAAATTTGAAGAGCTTGAGTTTCGTAAGTTGGATGGTATTTTGCAGTAATACAAACAAGAGCATATGTTAATATTAGGTGAATGAGAGCCAGGATGAATCTGGCTCTCATTTTTTACTTCCCAAGTTTCTCACGTTCTTTTTCTATGACACTAACATCAATCCGTTCAAACAAAGGTTTGATCTCTCCCAGTTTAGTAGGTAAGCTTTCAATTGGAGCCCATTTCAGCTCTTTTATATCTAGAATTGAACTAACTTGTTCACTTGAGAAAGGAAGAAAAGGAGAAAGAAGTTGAGCTAAGTTAGCGATGATTTTCGTGCATGTGAACAATGTATTCCGGCATTCAGGCTCATTCTCTCGAATTTGTATCCATGGCTGTCTTTCGTCAAAGTATTTATTAGCTTCTCGTACAAAGGAAAATACAGCCTCTAAAGCTCTTTTACATTCTCCTGCTTCAATGAATGTACCTACCTGGTTATAGACCTCCTTAATTCGTCTATCTATCGAGTCATCACTAACCCCACTAGGAATCTTGTTGCTATAAGACTTTTGGATGAACTTCAACGTACGATTAACAAAGTTTCCGTAAGCACCGAGTAGTTCGCTGTTATGACTATAGATAAATTCTCTCCAAGAAAAATCAGCATCCCTATACTCTGGAGCATTTATCGTTAAAAAGTACCGAATTGAGTCCGGATTGTATCGTTCCAATAGGTCAGGCACCCATTCCGCCCAATTCCGACTTGTAGATAGCTTTTTCTTTTCAATCGTCAAATACTCACTTGATAGTATGTGGTCCGGTAAGGATAACCCTTCATCGAGACCTTCTAAAACAGATGGCCAAATAATAGAGTGGAAGGGGATGTTATCTTTTCCATGAATATAGTAGGATTTTGTATTCTGTTTCCAAAATGGCATCCAGTCTGCCCCGTTTTGTTCTGCCCATTGTTTACTAGCGGATAAATACCCTGAAACAGCTTCAATCCATACATAAATTTTTTTGCCTTCAAACCCTTCACTTGGTACTGGCACACCCACTTCTAAATCCCGAGTAGCCGCTCGATCATGTAAACCTTCTTTTAAATAGCGCTTTGTAAGATGAATCGCATTTTGCCGCCATTCTTCTCGAGTCTTAGCTTTTTCCACAAGTTCTTCTAATTCTTTTTGAAAATGTGAAAGCGCAAAGTAATAATGCTCAGTAGGCTTAACAACAGGTGTATCTCCACACAATTTACACTTCTTATCTACGATATCTACAGGGTCTAAGAGGATTGAACATGATTCGCATTGGTCACCTCGTGCAGCTGCACCACACTTAGGGCAAGTTCCTTCTACATAACGATCTGGTAAAAAGCGTTCGCAGCTAGGACAAAATGTTTGGTCGACGGATTGTTTATAAAGGTGACCATGATCCAACAGCTTATGAAAAATGCGTTGTACTTCATCATGATGGTACAGTGAGTCGGTACGAGAGTAATTATCATAAGTAAATCCAAGTTTATTAAAGGTATCAACAAATTCCTTATGGTACTGATCTGCAATCTCTTTTGGTTTTACCCCTTCTTGTTTTGCTTTTATAGCTATAGGTGTCCCGTTACAGTCAGAGCCTGAAACATATAATACATCTTCACCCTTTAATCGATAATAGCGGGCTAAAATATCCCCAGGTAAAAGTGCCGTTAAATGACCTAAGTGCAAAGAGCCGTTGGCGTATGGCCATGCACCTCCAATAAAAATACTCATATTCTCTTTTCCTCCTTTTCATTGTCTAGCTCCAGCGACCTAAAAAAAGCTCGCCCTCTGACATAGTCAAAGGACGAGCTTTACTCGTGGTACCACCTTAATTTCCTAGTAATTCGCATCACCAGGCTCCTTAAGTACGGAACAGAAATTTGATCAGTGATTGAAAGTGAATCTTTTCAACCACAGCCTTACTCTGTTCTTATACTCTGGCATTGATATCGAGTGCCAAAACTCGTCACATTCTACTCTCTCTTGATTTCGATGTGAAGCTCAGGGTCCATGTTCATCCTGTCATGGCATTGCTTCCTTTCACCTAACGAAGCTCTCTGTAAAAGCATGTTCAGAATTACTCTTCCCATCATAGCTATTCAAAATATTGTATTTATCTTACACAAGTTTGTTCATGATGACAAATAGTAAAAGCAATCATGTTTAATGAAATACACAACGGGAATTCAATTCACAAAATCGATGGAGGGATTCAAATGGCACAATATCGTTTAAGTGACGTTAATGTTGGAGAAAATTATACCGCTAAAGAATTAGATAGTTTTGTATCAACAACAGACGTCATTCTTTTATCAAATAATGGGTCACAGTTGTTTACTGAACCTGATAGAGAATACAAAGTAACCATGGAGTTGGATGGCTTTTTCGAACACTCTTCTCAAGACGGAGAAAAATATTATCGTGATAAAAAAGCTTACATTGTAGAAAAAGTATAGGGACATAGAAAAATGCTTACCCAAGAAAATAAGGGTAAGCATTTTTTTATTCTAATTTCGATTAGAATTTTATTTTTTTAGAATCAATATTAAAGTGTTGGGTAAAATATACAATGAATTCGATATTCTATAGGAACATAAATTTATAAAAAAATTTTGTTGAAAAGTAAGTGTTCTAAAATTACTGACATGACAGTTTTTGAGCAAATTTTTGTATATTTTTGTTAAAAGATATTAAGATTGTGTCGAAGAAACTTTTTGTACAAACTGTTTACTTTATACAATGAAAATTGTATAATTGACTCTGTTTTCAAGAGATTATAAAAAAATTAGCAAAATTCGCAGGAGGGTCACACATATGAACATGATGAAAAAATGGTTACCTGTTCTAGGTCTTGGTCTATTACTAATCCTAGCTGCATGTGGCGGCAACAATGACACAGATCAAGGTGAAGGTAACGACAATGCAACTGATAACGAAGGGAACACTTCAGGAGAAAAAGGTACACTACAAATCGGCCTGAACAACTGGGCTGAAAACGTTGCCGTTTCAAACATGTGGAAGGTTATTCTTGATGACAAGGGCTATAATGTAGAACTTAAAACAGTTGAGAAGGCTGCTCTTTATGAAGCACTTAAGAATGATGACTTAGATGTAGGACTTGAAGTTTGGTTACCACATACAGATAAGCCTCTATACGATAGCTACAAAGAAGACGTAGCATTCCATAAAGACGAAACGTGGTTCGAAGGTACAGAACTAGGGCTTTATGTTCCTGAATACGTAGAAGATATTAATAGTATTCCAGACCTTAAAGGTAAAGCTGATAAATTCGGTGGAAACATTGTAGGGATTGACGCTGGTTCTAGCCTTTACGGATTAACAGAAGATGCTATTAAAGAATATGGTCTTGAGAATTACGACCAACAATCAGCGTCTGGACCATTCATGACAGCTGAACTTGGAAATGCAATTAAAGATGAAGAACCTATCCTAGTAACACTTTGGAAGCCACACTGGGTATTTGCTGAATACAAAGTTAAACTTCTTAAAGATCCAAAAGGCGTTTACGGTGAAAAAGAAGATATTAGTTGGATGTCTCGTCAAGGATTTAAAGAAGACATGCCTAAAGTTGCAAAAGCATTCAAAACATGGAAGATGGATGACGAATCTTTAGGTAGCCTTATGAATGAAGTGAAAAAAGCAGATGACCCTCTTGAGGGCGCTCGTACTTGGGTTGAAAACAATCAAGATCTAGTTGATGAGTGGACAAGTCATATCGAATAATAAACACAAAAATAGCCTGTCTTTTGACAGGCTATTTTTTGTGTCTATGCTTCCACGTTAAGAAAGTATTAAATTTTAGCAACGGAGCAATTCGACGTAGTGAAAATTTTGAAAGTATGAAGTATAAGCGCAACTAAGCCTCTGTCTGCGCCTTAAAAGGCTTGCCAATCGGCAAGTTTTCTTTATGATGTTTGGGCGTACTTTTTCATTCTTCGGTCATCTTTTTGATCTTTAACTACCATGACAGCGTGAATAGCGCCCGGTAACCAAAAGATCAGGGTCAAGATTAAGTTTATAATAGCCTGGAAAGGACGGCCTACAAAAAGAACCGCTACAGGTGGTAGTACAATAGCTAATAAATAGAGCATTATCTATGCCTCCTCTTATAAAATCTTACTTATCTAATTTCTACCCGACTATTATGAAGACAACACATAAAAAGTTATGAGAATTCCTATGTTTGATTTCATTTATTGACGGTTACATACATACCAAGGATGAATCATCCCATTCTACAAAGGAGTGGAAACAATAAATGAATTTACACAAAGAACTAAAACGATTAGAAAACTTTTATGCAGAAAAACCAGATCAAGTTTTAACCATGTATTTAAATACTGATTTATCTGACCCTGAGCAGCAGGGTGGAGAGTGGAAGATCCACTTTAAAAATGGTATGAATAACTTTGAACATTACCTACAAGAAAGCGGAAATAAAGATGAATTGAAGAATTTCCGTAACTTAAAAGAACAATTAGAAAAGTTTATTTTAGAATATGAGCGTAACCTTTCTAAAAGTCTTGTAGTTATCGCTTCTACCGATGGTGAGCTTTGGTTCGCACAACCTATTCAAATGCCTGTGAAAACGGAATTCTATTGGGAAGATACACCACAGCTTCACCAATTACGTGAACTACATGAGAAATTCCCTAGAACGGGTATTATTTTGGTGCAACAAAATAACATTAAAATTATTGAGTCTGAATTAGGAGCTGTACATGATACAGACCATTATGAATTAGATATTGATACAGAAGACTGGCGTCAAAACACAGGACCACACCAAGCAAAACCTTCTATGGGTTCGGGTAAGAGTCCTCAAAAAGAACAATTTTATGACCGTTTCCATGCCAATCAACAACGTTGGTATAAGAGCATTGCCCCAACACTAGATAAATTAGCAAAAGACGGTAATTGGGAAGCAATTTATATTGTTGGAAACAAAGAAGAAGCTGAAGAGATTGAATCTCATATGAACAAACCAATTACTGAGATTGTACCGAAGAACTTACTTGAACATGAAGAGACTAAGGTTATTGATGAGGTGGTTTTATAAAAAGATACAAGTGTATAACACTACTTCATGAAGAAATCCTACCGAACTTCGGTAGGATTTCTTTTATTAATATAGGAACTTGCACATTTATACCATCAATGCATCTACCTTAATTCAAAATAAATTTTATGATAAAATAATAATATTAAATGGAAATTTTATTCTACCAATAAGGAGTTCTTTATGTACATAGTAGATTCTACGGTTACAGTTCCTGAAGAAAAAGCTGATGAATTAATTGAAATTTACCAAAAGCGTTCTCGCAGTGTGGATAAGTGGGAGGGTTTTCGTTCCTTTCAATTACTTCAAAATGATAAACGTCCTGGAGAATTAACAGTTCATATGGAATGGGAATCTAAAGAACATTATATGAAATGGGCAACGAGTGAAGAGTTTCAAAAGATTCATGAATTAGAAAAAAATTATCCAGATCAAGAACTAGCTAATATTCCACCAAAAGTTAAGAAGTATAAGGTTGTAGCAGAATGAAGACATTAGAAAAAGAGAAGATCGTCCACCAGGTTGTTGAAGAAATTTATGAGGCATTTCCTTTTCTGTGGGACAAGTTCGGTGAAAATGGTCGAGAGCGTACAGCTGAAGATAATTACCATCACCTGGATCATCTTGAGACAACCTATCAATTGCAAGATGTTTCTTTCTTTTTAGACTATACGGATTGGTTAAACAGAGTGTTAACAAGTAGAAATGTTGGGACTCCTATCATTATTGATAATTATCAACGCCTTAAATCAGCTGTTCAGCTATTAGAAGATTCAGATGAAGAAGCCGCTTATCAACAATACTTAGATAAGGGGATCGAACAATTACAACAAGCTTCCACAGAGAGGTGATCAAAATGAGTCATCATAAAAAGATGGCAAACATGTTTCTTAATGGTCAGGAGGATGAGGCTCTTCAATACCTTCAAACCTTTCAAACCCCATTTGATCGAATGGTAGCGTATGAAAATCTTCTTACGCCATCTATGTATCACGTAGGAGAATTATGGGAAACGAATGAAATTTCTGTAGCTGATGAGCATTTAGCTACAGCGATTTGCGACTTTGTTCTCTCTCAAGTAGATGATTTACAGTCATCTAGTGAACAGGGAAAGAAAGTCCTTTTATTTGGTGTCGAAGAAGAGCAACATTACCTCGGCCTAAAAATGGTTGCCTCTATTTTTCGTGAAAAAGGGTGGAAGGTTCGTTATTTAGGACCCAATTTACCTCTCAGTCATGCACTCGTACAGGTTAATTCTTTTAAACCGGATGTGATTGGGGTTTCTGCAGCCTTATCTTATCGCCTACCTACATTGAAAAAAGTCATTGAATCACTTATGAATTTAGAGTGGGAACCTACAATTTTAATAGGTGGACGAATGGCTAAAAAGCATGACTTAACTTCATTTACATCAGACCGTGTATTTGTAATGAAGGATTTACATGCCTTACAAGAATGGTTAGAGGAGGATCAAAGAAACATCAATGCGACAAGTTCATGATCAATTACCTGTTCCTTTCGTAACCATAGATAGAAAATTTTACATTTTAGAATATACACCTGAAGCGAACGAATTGTTAGAATTACATCCTTCTTTCCTTGAAAGTGTGGATCAGGATAGTCATGACAAAGTTATAAAATGGGTGAACCCTGATGCTGGTAAGGTTAAAATTGAGATTAATATGCATAAGGGATCAGAAGTGTTTTTAATCGATCTTTATGTTAATTGGAAAAATGATTTGCAAGCAGAAGTGATGATGATGCCTAAGTACGAAGAGAACAATCATGTTTCAGGTATGCTTGAAAAGCTTCAAAAACGATTAAATGATACGAATTTTGAGTTATTAGAGGAGAAAGATAAGCTTGATGACGCAGTAGACCAAAACAATCGATTATCTGCCCCTTATGTTGGGCTGACTACTGATACAGCCTTAATACCTCTTTTTGGTGTTCTTGATGAGAGAAAGTTATTTGTCATCAAGGAGCAAATACTCGATGAAGCTCATCATTATAATCATGATCGAATCCTTTTTGACTTTACAGGCGTAGGAGCTTTTAATCCTGAGGCACTTCATTTGTTAAGAGATATTTTCACGAGCCTTCTTTATATGGGGAAAGAAGTTGTTATTATTGGAATCAAACCAGACCAAGCTCGTAAACTACATGAAATGTCTATTCAAATGAACCTTCAATTTATGCAGTCTCTTCAAAAAGCGATCGAAAAATATTGTTCTTAATGAAAGTCTTTTCTCAAATATGAGGGAAGGCTTTTTTTTAATTTCTACGTTTTACGAAAGGGAAATGATGGTAAAAAACCTCTAACAAATGGTATAAACTTTCAATCAATAGTATTAAAGTTCGGATGTATGGAAATTGTGACTTTCAGGGAAAATAGTAGTAAAATGTCGAAACTTGTGCGTAATCAAGTTTCATTGGTCAACCAGCATCAACATACGCTAATAAAAAAAGAGGAGGCGAACGATATGCCACAAAAGCTTATCCAAATTTATACGCATCCAACTTGTGAGGATTCACAAGCATTGAAGAGGTTTTTGTCTGAAGGTGAAGTTCCCTATAATGAAGTAGATGTGACAGAATCAAAGGAACGAAGAAACCAGCTTAAACATGATACTGGAAATGAAATCACACCTGGTATTGTCGTAGAAACAAAAAATTTATTTGGTAAGAAGAAGCGTAATACATTCTCGGGCTATAGTGCTAACAAAGGTAATATTGACCGACTATTACATTAATCTGAAAGACCTCCACAAGGGAAGGTTTCCTCGTGGAGGTCTTTACGTTAAAGAAAAAGAAAAACGACTATAACGGAAGCTAGGCTAAATAGTAAAGAGGATAGCACATATAGCATAGCCTTTTTGATATGTCCTTCTATGATCAAATGAACCGTTTCTTTACCAAAGGTGGAAAAAGTAGTGTAAGCCCCACAAAAGCCGACCCCGGCAAAAAGCCAAAATTCTTCAGATAACCTTTCTTTTATATGTAAAGAGATGAATAGAGCAAGTAATAGAGAGCCTGATATATTCGCAATCCATGTCCCTTTAGGGAAATGGAAGCTTCCTGTATTCCATCTGTTACTGATAATTGAACGGATTATTGCACCTAGTCCCCCACCTAAAGCGACCAAAAGAAAGTTCATGTAGAATGACCTCCCTTTTGTCCAGCTCTATATCCTGTCCAACTTAATAAAAGTCCACCTAAGATGCTGACTAGTACATAAAGGAAGGATAATAGTTGCTCCTGATTCATCCATAAATCGATTGTTTCTGTCGAAAAAGTAGAAAAGGTCGTAAATGAACCAATTAATCCAGTACCAAGACCTACTTGAATAGGACGATAGAGTTTAGAGGAAAGAACCGGATGCGAGACAAAGTAGGTCAAGAAAAAGCAACCAATTAAGTTTACAGCTAATGTCTCAAAAGGAAATGGGTGAAGGTTTTCGACCCATAATGAGATTGAGTACCTACCGATGGAACCAAGACAACCTCCAAGGAAAATGGCTATGTAAAAATGCATCCTATTAGTCACTCCTTTTCTATTGATGGGGCCTCAACTTCACAAGTTTATCATGATAAACCAAATACCTTCTAAACGTGTAAAAAAAATGCTTGGGCTATCCAAGCATTTTTAAGCGGTTTGACATGTTGGGCATTTACCGTAAATTTCAAATTTATGATCTTCGATTGCGAAGTCTTGTAATTCTTGTTTAACAGAGTTCATTGGACAAGTGTGAATCTCTTTCGTTTGTCCACAATCAAGACAGATAAAGTGGTGATGGTGGTGACTATCACACTTAATTCGGAAGTGTTTTTCACCTTCTAATTCTGTCACCTCTAATATGTCTAGTTCCACAAATAAATGCAAGTTTCGATAAATTGTATCAAAACTAATGTTTGTATAGTTTTCTCGCATATTCTCAAGTAAATCACGAGCTGTTCGGTAGCTATTTTCTTGATCAAAATAACGTAGCATGTCCTCGCGTTTATCTGTGTACTTATGACCTTGATCTTTTAATTGTTGAAGTGCACGATCTACATTCATGACATCACCTTCTTATAAGAAGAACGTTTTCTTAATCGTTTAAATCCTATTGTACCTATTAAAATCAAGACAGCTGTTATTACAATTGTACCACCTGGTGGAATTTCAAAGTAATAGCCAGCAATCTGTCCAATCAATACAGATGCTTCGCCGAATAGAATTGAATACATGATGGTTTGCTTAAACCCTTTAGCGATTCTAATACTAGCAGCGACTGGTAGGGTCATGAGAGCTGATACGAGTAACACACCGACAATTCGGATAGATGCGGCTATAACTAGAGCTGTTAATACTATGAATAAGAAATGAATACGACGAGCGTGTATTCCTGAAACGACAGCATGTTCTTCATCAAATGATAACATAAATAATTCCTTATAAAATATAACAATCAATATCGTAACCGCAATAGCAATGAATAGAATTGTCCAAAGATCTGTAGAACTTACTGCTACAACAGATCCGAATAAATAGTTAAATAAGTTCTGGTTAAACCCATTAGCGATGGAAATGAAAATAACGCTCAGGCCGACCCCAGCTGATAAAATAATCGGGATGGCAAGCTCCTGATAGGATTTATAGACTCGTCGTAATTGTTCAATGAATATCGATCCCAAAACGGAGAAACCAATACCTGTGTAAAAAGGTGTAATGGCGACTCCGCCTAACTTTTTATCTAACATAAGTCCAAACGCAATCCCTGAGAGTGTAACGTGGGATAAAGCATCAGCAATCAAGGATAATCTTCTTACGACAATGAACGTACCTAATAGAGGTGCGATAAAGCCGACTAAGATGCCTGTGAGAAATGCATTTCGCAAAAATGGTAGTTGTATAAAGCTTTCTAACATCGTCTAACCTCCATTAGTGATCATGTGTGACAACCTGAACAGGATGCCCGTATATATTGGATAGATCCTTTTCATTCATTTGTTCAAATGAAGAAGGATCACCATGAAAATGAATGTGTTTATTCAAGCACGCAATATCTGTAGCATAGGATGTCATCGTACCAATATCATGGGTGACAAATAGTAGTGTAATGCCTTTATTACGATTTAAAT
Source organism: Pontibacillus sp. HMF3514 (assembly GCF_009858175.1). Classification (GTDB taxonomy): domain Bacteria; phylum Bacillota; class Bacilli; order Bacillales; family BH030062; genus Pontibacillus. The sequence continues at coordinate 3,155,139 of NZ_CP047393.1, read as the reverse complement.
CTGCAAGCATGTTGTAAAAGCGCTCCACGTTCTCGGCATCAACACCTACAGTGGGTTCATCTAGTATGAGAAAGTCAGGTTCGCTCACTAAAGCGCGAGCGATGAATACACGTTGTTGCTGACCTCCAGAAAGGTCACCGACATTTTTATGAATGTATTCACTCATTCCAACAAGGTCAATGGCTTCCTTAATTTTTTCCTTATGCTTCTTACGAAAGAAGTGTAGATATCCCACTTTTGAAGTGAGTCCCATTGAAACAACTTCAAACACTGAAGCGGGAAATCCGGTATTAAAACTATTTGCCTTTTGAGAAACAAAGCCGATTCGATCCCAATCTTTGAACTTTTCAATAGGCGTTCCGAAAAGTTCAATATCTCCACGTTTATGCTTGATTAAGCCTAATATAAGCTTAATGAGCGTTGTTTTTCCAGATCCATTTGGGCCTACTAAACCTACAAAGCGACCAGGTTGAATAGTGAAATGAATATCTTCTAGAACCTCTCTGTCTTCGTAGGCATAGCTAAGATTCTTAATGTTAAGGATCGGTGAAGTCATGGTATAACCTCCTTTCGTTTAGTTATTTAATGCTTTTTCTAAAACATTTAAGTTGTGCTTCATTAAGGATAAATAATCTTGTTCTTCTTTTATATCTTGTTCAGTACGAACGGAAAGGTTATGAATCGTTAGGGATTTAGCTCCGATTTCCTTCTGGATCATGGATGCTACTTGATTCGATACATTCTGTTCAAAAATCATATAATTTACGTTTTCCTTTTTAGCTTTTTCGACTAGTCGTTTTACGTCTTTTTGAGATGGTTCATTGTTAGGCGAAATCCCGTTAACTGAAATCTGTTCAATTCCATAACGCTGCTCCCAATATCCGTATGCTGCGTGAGAAACAAACAATTTGTTTTGATCAGCTTGTTGGGTTACAGATTTAAATTGTTCGTGTAGAGATTCTAAGTCATTTATAAGCTTTTCGTAGTTTTCATTAAATTGTTTTTTGTGCTCTGGGGCTAATTTCACAAGCTCTTCCTTGATGTAATTAGCCATCATTTGAGAGCGGAGTGGGTCTAACCATACGTGTGGATCTTTTCCGCTATGGTTGTGACCGTGGTCTTCTTTCTGCTCTTCTTCATGTTCGTTATGGGTTTCTGTTTTATCAATTTCAACCTTCGTAAATAGCTCTTCATGTGCTCCGAGCTCCATTAATTGAACCTTTTCATCAGCTAATGCATCCGCAGCTGATTCAGCGAAACCTTCTAATCCTGCTCCTAAATAGATAAATGCATCACTTGTCGCAATTTCGGCCATTGTTTTAGCTGTAGGCTCATATGTGTGAGCATCTACTCCGGGTGGGTATATGGAGTTAGCGTTAACGTGTTCACCACCGATGCGTTCTGTGAAATATTGAATGGGATAAATGGATGTATATATTTTAAGTCCAGTTTCAGATGAGCTTTCTTGTGATGAACAAGCACTCATTAGCGTTACGATCATCATCAGCATTATTGCCATAATCTTTTTCATACATAATCTCCTCTTTTCTCTACCTTTCATGCCTATGTTATTTTATCGGAATGATTCCGATTTGTAAATAAGAATGATTCCGATTTATAAAAAAGCTGAAAAAAAGAAACACAAATCTTCTTGATCTGTGTTTCGAAAACCTTACTATCGAAGTTTTTTAACATATAATGCTCCAATAAACATAAAAACACTAATTGTCATAGCACTGTAAAATAATCCATTATAACCTTGTCCCACAACGGTTTGTAGCGTTTCAAGAAGAACGTCACGAACTTGATCATCCGATACGGATTGGAAGTCGGATTGGATGGTTTGGAATTCAGAGATTTGGGCTCTATTATCTTCATGCCCGGGAACTCCCTCAGTAGATAAGTTTGCTTCTTTTAGATTAGCCTGAGCGCGTTGGTCAAGGTTAGAAAATGTTCTAGCAATAAAACCTGCATATAGAGTAGGTGCAAGGGTCATGCCTAATTGTCGAAAAAGGGAGGTCGTACCAAGCGCAACCCCTTTTCGTTCCTCAGTTTTTTCTGTGGCTAGTACATTAATAGGAGCACCTAGCATCATACCAAAACCGAGTCCTACAAAAATACTGGCAATGACCATCTGCCATATGGTTTCTACCCATAATGGGAATAGGAAAAAGCCGATAAAAGCAATAATCGATGCTGTAAGTAGTGTTGTGATGGGACCTTTTTTATCGACAAGTGTTCCTCCACCGCCTGCTCCAACGCCTGAAGCGATAGCTAGTGGAGTGAACCAGTAACCTGCTTGTTCTCTTGGGATTTGTAAGTACTGCTCTAAAAAGCCAGGAATGAAAATGACAGAAGCCAGAATCATACCAGAAAAGGAAGCGAGTACTAGAGTCCAAAGAAAAGATGAAGTCTGAAATAATCTTATTGGGAGGAGAGGCTCTCTTTTGCGAGCTATGCGTTTCTCCACTTGAATCAGTGTTGCAATCAAAACAATCGCTAATACAGCAAAGATAAAGAAACGTGGCTGTAATAAGCTAGTTATGATATTTGATCCCTCAAGCATCGTTAAGCTAAGCATTAACGATAAGATAGCTGAAGTTAATAGGAAGATTCCAGCCCAGTCCATTTTTTCGTGATGGAGTTCTTGTTCTTCATTTATGTATTTAACTCCAAATAGGAGAAGTAGGATAGCGATTGGTATATTAATAAGAAACAACCAGTGCCAGCTTCCAGTTAGTTGAAGGATTAGAGCTCCTACATTTGGCCCCAAAACAGCTGCTATACCGTTCATGCCACCAATGACGCCAAGAGCCCTTCCTTGTTTTTCTTTAGGGAATGTATTCAAAATAAATGAACTTGCAATGATGAATATCCCCCCACCACCTAAGGATTGAATGAAGCGGGCGGTAAGGAACATAGGAAAGTTCACGCTCAGAGCAACGAGGAGTGATCCTAGTCCGAATAAGGCAATTTCAATGATAAACAACCTTTTCCGTCCGAACTGATCAGAGAGCTTTCCAACTATAGGAACTGAAATAGCTAGTCCAAGTGTATATAATGTAATGGTCCACGACCCCCAAGTTGCACTAACATCAAATGCATAAATTAAGGTCGTTAAAGAAGCGGTAATAATACCGTTATCAAGTGCAGCCATAAAGACTCCTATGGCAAAAACAAAAAGCGCTCCTTTTAATTCCCGTTGCATGGGTTTCCTCCTTCTATATAAAAACGATGAAAACGTTCTAGTAAGCTAATGAAATAGTAGCAATTATCTGGAGGAAGGTCAATTTAATACAAAAAAGCCAGAAATACATGAGGTATGCATTTCTGGCTTTTATTTAACAATCATCAGTTGTGGGTACGCCCGTTAATACAAAACCTCTTGAGCGTTTTTCAAGTGTTACTGTTTCAACTAAATGACGAACTTGATCCGCAATCGCTACTTGAATGCCATTGACAGTTTCTACAATATCATTTTTATGCGGCTCATCCAGAGCCACTCCTAACTGTGGGCCACCTCAGCCAATGCCAGCAAAGAACAGTCGAATTCCTTCTGCATCGTTATCATCTAATATAAGTTGCAGCTCCTGACTGGCTTCATCTGTGATATACATAAGATCACTCCTTATGATTCATCATAAAATACCTAACAGCGTATATTCAACTATTTAATTTTTTATAGCTTACGTACAGTTAAATTACCCCTTTGAAATTGGATTTACTCATTTGCTTCTAAACAGATAATTGTATGAGTATGCATGACCTTTATTTTTACTAGTATAAAATAATTATAATTATTGCATTGTTAAACAATATGTTTTTATATATTGTATATAAATACTGTTTTATGTATAATGATACGAAATAACAAAGTGAAAACTTATTAAGGGGAGTGGAGAGAATGAGTAACGGTAAAATTGTATTAGCGTATTCCGGAGGGCTAGATACCTCCATTTCAGTTAAATGGATTCAAGAGAAATATGGTTACGAAGTGATTGCTCTTGGCTTAGATGTAGGAGAGGGAAAAGATTTGACTACTATAAAAGAAAAAGCCCTAAACGTTGGAGCATCAAAAGCCTATGTCATTAATGGAAAGGAAGAGTTAGCCGAACAGTATTTACTTCCTTCCTTAAAATCTAATGCTTTATATGAAGGGAAGTATCCATTATCATCTGCTCTCTCTCGTCCTCTGATTTCAAAATTATTAGTAGAAATAGCGGAAAAGGAAGGAGCTGTGGCCGTTGCACATGGATGCACAGGTAAAGGAAATGATCAGGTGCGTTTTGAGCTATCCATCCAAGCTTTAAATCCTGATTTGAAAGTGGTTGCTCCTGTACGTGAATGGGGAATGACCAGGGATGAGCAGCTAAATTATGCACAGGAAAAAGGCATAGAAGTCCCAGTGAATAAAGAAAATCCTTTCTCAATTGATGCCAACATTTGGGGGCGTGCATGCGAAGCAGGTGTTTTAGAAGATACAGCTGTGGAAGCCCCAGAAGAGGCTTTTGATTGGACGAACCCACTCGTTTCTACACCTGATGAACCTGAATACGTAACTGTTGAATTTGATCAAGGACGTCCAGTTGCTCTAAATGGTGAAAAAATGGATCTTGTTTCCCTAATTGAAGAGTTGAATGATATTGGTGGTAAACATGGTGTTGGAAGAATAGATCACGTAGAAAACCGTTTAGTCGGTATTAAATCTAGAGAAGTATATGAAAACCCTGCAGCTCTTATATTAATTAACGCGCATAAGGAGCTTGAATTTTTAACCCTTACGAGAGAAGTAAGCCAATTTAAAACCACAATCGATCAGCAGATGACAAAATTAATCTATGATGGTTTATGGTTTTCTCCATTAAAAAATGCTTTAGAGGCATTTGTGGAGGAAACACAAAAGGTTGTGTCGGGCACGGTTCGTTTGAAGCTTCATAAAGGTCATAATGACGTAGTAGGTCGTGAATCAGCAAATTCTCTATATAATGAAGAGCTTGCCACTTATTTGCAGGGAGATATGTTTGATCATGAAGCGGCTGAAGGATTTATTAAACTTTGGGGGCTTCCTACAAAAGTATTTGCTCAAGTTCATAAAAACGTAACGCATTCATAAGAGGGGGATTTTATGTCTAAGCTCTGGGGCGGACGCTTTCAGAAGCAAACGAATGAATTGGTTGAGGAGTTTACGGCTTCTATTCAATTTGATCAAGAGTTTGCTGAAGAGGATATAGAAGGAAGTATTGCACATGTAACCATGCTACAAGAGAATGGTGTCATTACTGAAGAAGAAATGAGTCAAATAAAGAACGGCCTGTTACAAATACGAGACCAAATCCGAAATGGGACTTTTGAGTACACAGTTGCAGATGAAGATATTCATATGAATATTGAGAGAGGTTTGATTGAAGCAATTGGTCCAGTAGGAGGAAAGCTTCATACAGGAAGAAGTCGGAATGATCAAATTGCAACCGATATGCATTTGTACTTGCTTCGAAAAACCAAAGGATTCATTTATTTAATTGAAGAAGTGCAAAAGGTGATCCTTAAACAATCAGAGGATCATATAGAAACGATACTGCCGGGGTACACACACCTTCAGCGAGCACAACCTGTTTCCTTTGGACATCATTTGATGACTTATTTTTGGATGTTAGAACGAGATAAAAGTCGGTTTCAAGACAGTCTAAAACGTATAAGTATGTCTCCTCTAGGAGCAGGTGCACTAGCTGGTACTACTTTTTCTATTGATCGCTCGCGTACGGCTGAATTATTAAATTTTGATGAAGTGTACCCTAATAGTATGGATGCTGTTAGTGACCGAGATTTTATTCTTGAATTTTTATCGATTGCTTCAACTGTCATGATGCATATCTCCCGCTTATCTGAAGAAATGGTGATATGGAGTAGTCAGGAGTTTCAGTATATTGAAATAGACGATTCTTTCTGTACAGGTTCTAGTATTATGCCACAAAAGAAGAATCCGGATGTACCAGAATTACTACGTGCTAAAACAGGAAGAGTTTACGGAAATTTATTTAGTTTACTCACGGTCCTTAAAGGTCTACCTCTTGCTTATAATAAAGATATGCAAGAAGACAAAGAAGGAATGATTGATACAGTAAAAACGCTTGATGGGACGTTACGTTTGCTTGCTCCAATGATTGAAACTATGGTGGTTAAACACGAGAATATGAAAGCATCTGTCCAGCATGATTACTCGAATGCAACGGACATAGCTGACTATTTAGTGAACCAAGGAGCTACTTTTCGAGAAGCTCATGAAATTATAGGGAAAATTGTTCTATATGGTATTGAACAAAATAAATACCTTTTAGATTTAACCATAGCAGAATATAAGCAATTTAGTCCTTTATTTAAAGAAGATATATACGAAGTTCTTCAACCAATCTCAGTCATGAACGCGCGAAACAGTTATGGTGGAACATCCACATCTCAAGTTCAAAAACAAATTAACTATGCTAAAACCTTTCTTTAATCGTGTCATGTTGCTCTTTTTAAGGGCGACATGACATTTTTTTGTTCAGCAATCTGGCAGTAATATTGAATAAGCTGGTGCGGGATGGTTCCGTTACGTTTATGCAGCCCACCTTGGCCAAATGGTGAATAACGGAACCGCAGCGATGTTGAGAGGTCGATGCTTACGGACATCTGTTCCGTTATTTTGAACTTTTAAGGCATTACGAGAGTCGTTACGGACATATGATACCTTATTTGTGACAAATTGGTCTTTTTCAAAGGTGATTTGAAGCAAATAACGGAATGAATGTCCGTAAGCTCTTCAATGAAGTTAGATTAAGATAAAATAACGGAACAGATGTCCGTAAGGTTAAGAAATCACACAACCAGAGTCCGTTAATCTCCATAAACGCAAAGGGGTGAAGGAAACGGCAAACTCCCGCGGTAGAAAGGGCGGCCGAGACCCCACAGGAACGAAGTGACGAGGAGGCTCGGACGGTCTTCCGCAGGAGTATTGCCGTTTCTCTGAACCCCTATCTCTCACAAACGCAACGGACTGCTCTCATTTTATCTCGAAACCAAGTCTTCAAGATAAGGGGGGCTATCATTGATTAAGTTTCCCTGATCAAATTATTCGTTTTAACTATACCATTCAGGGTATAATGTATAATGAAGAAAATGATTGGAGGGATATTGGATGTTTCACTACACTGTAGAAACACAAAAGTCATTGGATGAAGCAGTGCAATCACTTGAAGAAGAGTTGAAAAAAGAAAAGTTTGGTGTGTTATGGGACTTCAATGTTAAAGAAACACTAAACAATAAAGGGTTCGATTTTGATAATACGTACCGAATCTTAGAAGTATGTAACCCTGGAGAAGCGAAAAAGGTTCTATCGAAGAATCCACTTGTGAGTTACTTCCTTCCTTGTAAAATCGTTGTTTATGAAGAAGGCGATCAGAACAAAATCGGAATGCCGAAACCAACCCAATTAATTGAATTTGTAGAAGACCCTGAATTAAATGATATTGCAAAAGATATTGAAGACAGAATGGTAGCTTGTATTGAAGAAGCGAAATAAGCTTGAATACCTCCTGGGAAACCAGGGGGTATTTTAAATTCAATAAACTAAAAACCTTATTAAACAAATAAAGATTATAACTTGACTGATAATACATAACGGGGGTATAGTAAAAGAAAGAACTTTAAGAGGTGGTGGTTTCATGACCAATCATGAAGAATTACCTGAAGATAGCGGAAAGCAACCAGTAACACCTAGAACAGATGATGAAAAACAACTTGTTTTGAACCGCCTAAAAAGAATAGAAGGTCAAGTTCGAGGAATACAAAAGATGATTGAAGAAGATCGGTACTGTGTAGATATCCTTGTTCAAATATCAGCGATTAACAATGCGCTCAAAAAGGCGGGCTTCTCCCTTATGGAACGACACACGCACCACTGTGTTTCAGATGCCATTCAAAAGGGTGAAGGAGAAGAAGCCATTGATGAATTAATGAAAGTCATGCAACAGTTTTCTAAATAGGAGGTGGAAGCATGAGTGAAGAAAAACACATTAATGTCGGTGTCACGGGCATGACATGTGCTGCCTGTTCTACACGAATTGAGAAAGTATTAAACAAAATGGATGGGGTAGATGCAAAAGTCAATCTTGCAATGGAGAAGGCTTCAATTGATTATGATGCGGATCAAGTAACACCTGAAGATATTTCAGCACGAATAGAAAAGCTTGGATATGGTGTTCAAACCGAAAAATTGGAGTTAGATGTATATGGTATGACATGTGCTGCATGCTCCTCCCGTATAGAAAAAGTCCTCAATAAAATGGACGGTATTCAAGAAGCGAGCGTAAACTTAGCAAATGAAACAGCACTTGTAGAATATACCCCTGGCCTTGTGTCATTAGACGATATCATCGCTCGTATTCAAAAACTTGGCTATGATGCTGAGGAGCGAGCGGACCGAGAAGAGAAATCGTCTCAAAAAGAAGAAGAACTTAAGAAAAAAAGAATTAAGCTAATTGTTTCAGCAATCTTGTCTCTTCCATTACTCTATACCATGTTTGAGCACTTGTTTGGGCTGCCGGTTCCAGACTTACTCATGAATCCATGGCTTCAATTAATCCTGGCAACTCCAGTTCAATTTGTCATCGGTTGGCAATTTTATGAGGGAGCTTATAAAAACCTCAAGAATAAAACAGCAAACATGGATGTACTCGTTGCACTAGGTACAAGTGCTGCGTATTTCTACAGTTTAGCTGAAGCCATTCAAACGATTGGGCATCCGAGTAAAGAACCTCATTTGTATTTTGAAACAAGTGCGATCCTAATCACATTAATTTTATTAGGTAAATACTTTGAAGCGATTGCAAAAGGCAGAACAACGCAGGCAATTTCATCCTTGTTAAATCTACAAGCCAAGGAAGCTTCCGTTCTACGTGATGGAGAGGAACAAAAAGTGCCTGTTGAGCAGGTTGTTGTAGGAGATACAATTCTTGTACGTCCAGGTGAAAAGATCCCTGTAGACGGTGAAGTCATTAAGGGTACTACTTCAATTGATGAATCCATGATTACAGGGGAGTCTATTCCTGTAGAAAAGGATAACGGAGATAAAGTTATTGGTTCTACCATTAACAAAAATGGAACGATTCACATGCGTGCGACTAAAGTCGGGAAGGATACAGCCTTAGCAGGTATCATAAAAGTCGTGGAGGAAGCTCAAGGTTCCAAAGCGCCTATTCAGCGAATGGCCGATGTGATCTCAGGGTATTTTGTTCCGATTGTAGTAGGTATCGCTGTTTTAACCTTTGTCGTATGGATCACAATAGTGGCACCTGGTGATCTTCCTTTATCATTAGAAGCAGCAATTGCAGTACTCGTAATTGCCTGCCCTTGTGCTCTTGGACTGGCAACACCAACTTCCATTATGGTTGGCACGGGTAAAGCTGCTGAGCAAGGAATTTTATTTAAAGGTGGAGAGCATTTAGAGTCCACTCACAAAATCGACACCATTGTTTTTGATAAAACTGGAACGATCACAAAAGGTGAGCCAGAGGTCACGAACTTTGAAGGTACAGACGACGTGCTTGCTCTAGTAGCAAGTGCAGAGAAAGGATCTGAACACCCATTAGCTCAATCTATCGTTCAACATGCTGAATCTAAATCACTTGATTTAAGCGAAGTAGAGTGGTTCGAAGCGATACCAGGTCACGGTATCAAGGCCACGGTGAATGAGAAAAATGTATTAATTGGTACACGCACGTTATTTCAAAATGAAAACGTGGAATATAAAAACTATGATTCCTTTATGCAGTCTTGGGAGGAAGAAGGTAAAACCGCTATGCTTATTAGTGTAGATGGGAAAGCTGAAGGTGTAATTGCTGTAGCTGACACCATCAAACCTTCAGCTAAAGAAGCTCTCTCTCTCTTGAAGGAGCAAGGAATCGAACTTGTAATGCTGACTGGAGATAACGAACGCACAGCTCAAGCCATTGCTAAGCAAGTGGGGATTGACCGAGTAATTGCTCAAGTTGTCCCAGAGGAAAAAGCTGAACGCGTAAAAGAGCTCCAGCAACAAGACAAAAAAGTTGCTATGGTAGGCGACGGAATTAATGATGCGCCTGCATTGGCAACAGCGGATATTGGAATTGCAATCGGAACTGGAACAGACGTAGCGATTGAAGCTGCGGACGTAACAATTCTAGGCGGAGAGTTAACATTAATCCCTAAAGCGATTCGTCTAAGTCAGAAAACGATGCAAAATATCCGTCAAAACTTATTCTGGGCGCTTGCTTATAACACAGCAGGTATCCCAGTCGCAGCCATTGGATTGCTAGCTCCATGGATTGCTGGAGCAGCTATGGCATTTAGCTCTGTTAGTGTTGTTTCTAACTCACTTCGATTGAAGCGAGTTAAAATATAAAAAACGAGGAAAGGATGTTACGATGCAAATTACATTAGATGTACGAGGAATGACTTGTGGTCATTGCGAAAAGGCAGTTAAAGGTGCTTTAGAAGAATTAAATGGTGTTCAAGGTGTAGAGGTTCATCTTGATTCAAACCGAGTAGACGTAACATACGATGATGTTTACGTATCAAAAGAACAAATGAAATCAGCAATTGAAGAACAAGGCTACGACGTTGTAGCATAAATAGAAAACGTCATTCCGAATTGAATCGGAATGACGTTTTTTTAGGTGTGGATATTAAGAGCGCCTGCTTATGTGCCGTATCGCCCGGAAGGCACAGGGGTTCGCCGGAATATGGCAAAAGAGCGCCAGAATCGGACTAGAACCGCCTGAATCGGGTAAAGTGCGCCTGAAAATGGCAAAAGAGCGCCTGAATCAAGCTAGGACCGCCCGAATATGGCAAGAGATCGCCAGAATCGAGCTAGGACCGCCTGAATACGGCAAAAGATAGCCCATATCGTGCTAGAATCGCCTTCACATGACTCTCAAACCAGTAGTCTAATTCATATAAGGCAACTGGTTCTTGTACCCAGAAAACTGCTGATAGGACTGCTGCATCTTCTGCTGATCTGCAGCTTCAACGCTATACCAACCATTTTTAAACATAAGGTTATACATATTACGTTGAGTGTCTTGAGTTTCATTAAAAATAGATGAAATATCCTGATATAGATTCTGACAGCTCGCCTCGTTCATTGCTGTGCTGTATGCATCCGTCATGTACTTCTCTGTAGCAAGCATGTCATTCACGAAATCACGTTCATTCATTTGCTCATTTTTTGGTACTGCCGTTTCAGGGTTTTGTACCTTTTTACTTTGTTGATTGTTCATGATATTACCTCCTAACCTTAGTTTAATGGCGGTTGTTGCTGTGGTTGTGCATTTTGATTCAAGTGCTGTAAGATTTTTTCATAATGACGTTGGTGCATCTGACCTGCTTGCTCAAGTGATGATTTCAGCTCTTGGTTTTGACAGAAGCCAGCGTAGAAATGAGCTTTCTTAGCGGCAATTAGGTTCCAGCTAAGCATATCCGTAAGATATAGCTGGTCTTTTGTGCTCACCATCGTAGGTGGTTGAGGCATCACATTCATTTGATTTTGCTGACCGGTAGTTTGATTTTGTTGCATTTGAGGTACCCTCCTTACATAAGTCATGTATTCTGTTTTAGATTGCCTCAATTTGATTTGTGCTATGCTTTTGAGACTTAAGTCTTATCACTTTTATTTTTCAGACTCTTTTGTCAAAATTATATGTAACTAAAATAGTAAGAATTTTATACACGTTTTGTCGAAATTGATGATAAAATGTAAGTGGTTACATGATTGTTATAATAGGAATTGCGCCATCATCAATAACAATTGATGAATAGGGAGGGGTCAAGATGGAGCAATTATTACGAAATTTCTTTCTATTTTTATCAAAGAACAAAATGTTTACAAAATTAGCCAGGAAATATGGCCTACGTTTCGGAGCAGGACGTTTTGTTGCTGGAGAAACAATGCAAAACACTGCGAAAGTTATACAAGATCTTAACGAAAAAGGCATGGATGTGACGATTGATCACCTTGGTGAGTTTGTTGATAATGAAGATGAAGCCAAGCAACGTACAGAAGAATGTATTGAAGCCATCCGTGTTATTTCTGAACAAAACTTGAACTCACAATTGTCATTGAAGTTAACTTCAATGGGGTTGGATATATCAGACGATTTAGTGATGGAAAACATGCGCACGATTTTAGATGCAGGTAAAAAGTATAACGTTTTCGTCACTATAGATATGGAAGACTACGAACGCTGCGAGAAGACACTTGAGATTTTTAAACAGCTCAAATCTGAGTATGAGTTAATCGGTACAGTGTTACAAGCTTACTTATATCGAACTGTAGAAGATATCGAAGAATTAGATCAATACAGTCCGAATCTTCGTCTTGTAAAAGGGGCTTATAAAGAATCACCAAAAGTAGCGTTCCCTGAAAAGAAAGATACAGATGACAACTTTAAGAAGATTATTAAGATGCACTTATTAAATGGGAACTACACAGCAGTAGCTACCCACGATGATGAAATGATTGAATACACAAAACAACTTGAGAAAGAACATAATATTTCTCGAGATCAATTTGAGTTTCAGATGTTATTTGGCATTCGCACAGAACGACAGGAAGAATTGATTAAAGAAGGGTATCGCATGCGTGTTTATGTACCATATGGCGATGATTGGTACGGTTACTTCATGCGTCGCCTTGCTGAACGACCTGCTAACGTAGCATTTGTAGCAAAAGGTGTGTTCGGGAAGTAGAAATGAGAGAGTTCACCTATTCGTGGTGAGCTCTTTTTTTGTTTAATAAGGCAATATCATATATATTTTGCTTTAGTACGAAGCATTATAAAGACAGATTTAAAAAACAAGAAAAGGTGTGAGTCATACATGAAAGCAGTTCAAGTTGAAGGATACGGAGGTCTTGAGCAACTACAATATGTTGAAAAGGAAACGCCTAAACCTAAGGAAGGAGAAGTACTTATCGAGGTGAAAGCCTGTGCCATAAATAATACAGAAATTTGGATGCGTGAAGGAGCGTATGGAACAGGTGGAAAATCTGGCTGGCGTCCTGAGGGTGTTCAGTTTCCAAGAATACCTGGCTCAGATATAACGGGTAAAGTTGTAGAAGCAGGTACAGGTGTGAATGAAAGTATCGTAGGACAAGATGTCGTATTATTCCCTTTCACTTCTAGTGGAGAGGAAGGTAAAGAACATATTTCAGAGGATATGTCCTTCGTAGGTTCAGAATATGATGGTGGATATGCTGAGTATGTGGTTTGGCCTGCGGAATTGTGTTTTCCAATGCCTTTATCTACATACCCTGAAAGTGCAGTTTTTTCTGTAAGTGGTATGACAGGTTGGCATATGGTAGAAGAAGCTCAAATTCAAGAGGGAGAAACCGTAATGGTGACCGGTGCAAATGGAGGAGTGGGCTCTCTTAATGTTCAAATAGCCTCACAAGTCTTTGGAGCTAAGGTTATTGCTATCGTAGGGGATTTAGAATTAGCGGATAAATTGAAGGAGTTAGGAGCTACTCATGTTCTATCCTATAAATCAGATCAATTAGAAAAAGAAATTCTTGAAGCAAATGATGGTCCTATTGATGCTGTATTAGATGTTGTAGGAGATGCCTTGTTTAATACATCCCTTCAGGTTCTGAAAAAAGGAGGAAGGTTCTGTACTTCAGGGTCTGCAGGTGGCCAGAAAACAGAACTTGATTTTAGAACCATGTATCTAAAACACATTACACTAATTGGGTCTGTTTTAGGAACGCGTAAAGAATTTAAGAAGCTGATGGATGCTGTAAGTGAAGGGAAAGTGAAACCAATTATCGATCGGACATTTCCTCTAGAACAGGCGCGTGATGCTCAAAGCTACTTTAAAGAAGCAGGTAAAATGGGGAAGATTGTTCTACTTCCATAAAGAGAACAAGACGTTTTCAATTTATTTTGGAAACGTCTTGATTTTCCCAAATAAAATGATTGCGAAATGTCTGAAAATATTTTATAGTAAAGGTAGGATTTAGGTCGATTGCGATCTATATATTTTTTTCGTTTAAAATGAATGAGTATTCATTCAAATGTTAGGGGGATTTAGAATGAAGCGAACAATCAAGCGCGCAGCTGTTTTAGGCTCAGGAGTAATGGGAGCAGGTATTGCTGCACACTTGGCGAATGTGGGCATTCCATCAATAATGCTCGATATTGTACCTCGTGAACTAAACGACCAGGAAAAGAAGAAAGGGTTAACGTTAGAAGATCCTCAAGTACGAAACCGAATGAGTGAAGTGAGTAAGCAACGATTACTTAAACAAAAACCTTCACCACTGACTAGTAAGAAAAATTTAGACATGATTGAAACCGGTAACATGGAAGATCACATGGACCGATTAAGTGAAGTCGATTGGATTATCGAAGTCGTTGTTGAAAATCTAGAAATTAAACAAAAGGTTTTTGCATCTGTTGATCAATACCGTAAAGAAGGTTCGATTGTTACTTCCAATACATCAGGTATTTCCGTTGAGAGCATGGCGGAAGGACGTTCTGAAGATTTTCAAAAGCATTTCCTAGGAATGCACTTTTTCAACCCGCCTCGTTACTTAAAATTATTAGAAGTTATTCCAACTAAGAACACAGATTCCGAAGTTCTTCAATTCATGAAACGCTTTGGAGAAGACGTTCTGGGTAAAGGCGTCGTTGAAGCAAAAGATACGCCAAACTTCATAGCAAACCGAATCGGAACGTACGGTCTTTTAGTTACGGTTCGTGAAATGGTGAATGGTGGCTATAGTGTTGGTGAAGTTGATTCAGTAACGGGTCCAATGATTGGGCGTCCGAAAAGTGCAACCTTCCGTACGCTAGATGTTGTAGGCCTTGATACATTCCTACACGTTGCGAAAAACGTCTATGACAAAGTTGAAGGTGACGAAAAAGACGTATTCGATCCTCCTCAGTTTATGAAGACGATGGCTGAAAAAGGCTGGATCGGAGCGAAAAGCGGTCAGGGCTTCTTCCTGAAGAAAAAAGGAAAAGACGGAAGCACGATTTATGAGTTAAACCCAGAGACCTTAGAATATGAAGATCGTAAAAAGCTGAAAACAAGCGCAACAGAGATGGCGAAACAAGAAAAAGGTCCTAAACGTAAACTGAAAGCTCTTGTCACTTCTAAAGGTGATCGTGCTGGAGATTTCGTTTGGAATATTGTAAAGCCAGTTCTAACTTATTCAGCTGAACTAACGGGTGAAATTGCTGATGATATCCCATCAATCGATAATGCGATGAAATGGGGATTCGGCTGGGAGCTAGGTCCTTTTGAAATGTGGGATGCAATTGGAGTGGAGAAATCCGTTGCTCGCATGAAGGATGAAGGAGAAACCGTTCCAGCATGGGTTGAAGAGATGTTATCAAAAGGTTATACCTCTTTTTATAAGAAGGAAAATGGTAGCGTTTACTTTTACCATAATGGTGAATATAAGCTTCAATCCTTCAATGAAAAAGAAATTCATATTCAGAGCACTAAGGAAAAGAAAGGTGTTATTAAGAAAAATAGTGGTGCAAGCCTGATCGATATTGGTGATGGCGTAGCGTTACTTGAATTCCATTCGCAAAGCAATGCGATTGGATTAGATATTATGCAGATGATTAATTTTGCTATAGAAGAAGTTCAGCAAAATTACAAAGGATTAGTGATCGGGAATCAGGCGAAGAACTTCTGTGTTGGTGCGAATCTAGGCATGATTCTGATGGAAGCTCAAGACTTTAACTTTATGGAAATTGAAATGGTCGTTAAGCAATTCCAGAACGCCATGATGAATATTAAGTACTCTGAAAAGCCTGTTGTGGCAGCACCATTTGGGATGACGCTTGGTGGAGGAACAGAAATCACGTTACCAACGAGTGCGATTCAGGCTTCACAAGAAACGTATATGGGTCTAGTTGAAGCAGGTGTTGGCTTAATCCCTGGTGGAGGCGGTAACAAAGAGCTATATATTAAGCATCTACGCGGTATTCCGGACTCTGTAGATTTTGACCTTCAAAAAGTTGCGAACGAAGTTTTTGAAAAGATTGCAACGGCCAAAGTCTCTACATCAGCTGTGGAAGCACGTGAGCTAGGTTACTTGGATCAAATGGATGCCATCAGCGTAAATGGTGATCATCTTTTACATGATGCTAAGCAAAAAGTGTTGGGTCTTGCAAAAGCAGGTTATCAGCCACCTAAACGTAAGAAAATCCCTGTTGTTGGTGAACAAGGTTATGCAACCATGCTTCTAGGCGCTAAAACAATGGGATTCGGTGGATATGCATCAGAACATGATATCAAGATTGCACAAAAACTTGCCAATGTTTTAGCAGGAGGAAAAGTAGCTGCTGGAACGTTAGTAGATGAACAATATTTATTGGACTTAGAGCGTGAAGCATTCTTAAGTCTCGTAGGTGAGCCTAAGACACAACAACGTATGCAACACATGTTAATGAAAGGTAAGCCACTACGTAACTAAAGGGGGAAGGATCGTGAAGGAAGCTGTAATCGTAGCAGGTGCTCGTACACCTGTTGGGAAAGCAAGTAAAGGAACATTAGCGAATACAAGACCAGATGATTTAGCAGCATTAACGATAAAAGAAACATTAAAACGAGCTGGAAACTACGATGGCAATATAGATGATGTCATTATCGGTTGTGCGATTCCAGAAGCTGAGCAAGGAACGAACATGGCTCGAAGCATTGCAGCTTTAGCTGGGCTATCTCACACAGTTCCTGGCATTACCATCAACCGTTATTGCTCCAGCGGACTTCAAAGTATCGCTTATGCAGCAGAGCGTATTATGCTTGGATATAGTGACACCATTATTGCTGGTGGTGCTGAATCTATGAGTCTAGTACCAGTACCAGGACACGTTATTAAACCCAATGTGAAGCTTGTAGAAAATGCACCTGAGTATTACATGGGCATGGGTTTTACTGCTGAAGAAGTAGCGAAAAAGTACGGTATTACTCGTGAGGAGCAAGATGCTTTTGCAATAAAAAGTCATGAAAAAGCTGCTAAAGCAATTCAAGAAGGAAAGTTCCAAGATGAGATTGTTCCAGTGGATGTGATTCACAGAACTCTTGGTGGCGACAACAAGCTTCAAGAAAAAGAGATTCAGTTTAGCGTGGATGAAGGTGTTCGTCCTGGTACAAACATGGAAGGGCTAGCGAAGTTACGTCCTGCATTCTCAGTAGGCGGTACCGTAACAGCTGGCAACTCTTCTCAAATGAGTGACGGCGCTGCATCTGTACTGATTATGGATCGTGAAAAAGCGGAAGCAGAAGGGTTAACACCTTTAGTGAAGTTTCGTTCTTTTGCTGTAGCAGGTGTTGAACCTGAAATCATGGGGGTTGGACCTGTTAAGGCGATTCCAAAAGCATTAAAGCTTGCTGGTTTAAGTCAGGAAGATATTGGATTGTTTGAATTAAATGAAGCATTTGCCTCTCAGTCCGTGCAAGTTATCCGCGAGTTGGGTCTTGATGAAGATAAAGTGAATGTAAACGGAGGAGCTATTGCACTTGGTCACCCACTAGGCTGTACAGGTACAAAGCTAACCTTAAGTTTAATGCACGAAATGAAGCGTCGTAATGAGAAATATGGTGTTGTAACGATGTGTATTGGTGGCGGAATGGGCGCTGCTGGAGTATTTGAACTTATTTAAAGGAGGAAACCCTTATGAGTGAAACAAAAGAGCAAGTGTTTAAAGGTGGAGCGTTTATCATTGAGGATCTAGAAGCGGAGGATATCATTACCCCTGAAGATTTTAATGATGAACACAAAATGATCGCGAAAACTACGGAAGACTTTGTGATGGGAGAAGTTGTACCGAAAATCCCTAACCTTGAAAACCATGAATTTGAGCATTCCGTAAACTTACTGAAGCAAGCTGGAGAACTAGGTCTTTTAGGTGCTGATGTTCCTGAAGAATATGGAGGATTAGGCCTTGATAAAATCAGTTCATCCTTAATCACTGAAAAGTTCTCTCTAGCAGGTGGATTCTCCGTAACACATGGTGCTCATGTAGGAATAGGGTCCCTACCCATTGTTTTCTTCGGTAATGAAGATCAAAAGCAAAAGTACCTACCAGCACTAGCTACAGGTGAAAAGTTAGCAGCGTATGCATTAACAGAGCCAGGTTCAGGTTCAGATGCTTTAGGTGCTAAAACAACAGCGAAGTTAAATGAAGCAGGAACGCACTATATTTTGAATGGTGAGAAACAATGGATTACAAACTCGGCATTTGCTGACGTGTTCGTTGTCTATGCAAAAGTTGATGGAGATAAATTCACAGCTTTCATTGTAGAACGTGATTATAATGGAGTTTCTACAGGTCCTGAAGAAAAGAAAATGGGAATTAAGAGCTCAAGTACACGTACATTGATCCTTGAAGATGCTGAAGTTCCAGTTGAAAATGTACTTGGTGAAATTGGCCGTGGTCATGTCATCGCCTTTAACATTCTAAACGTTGGTCGTTACAAACTAGCAATCGGAGGCGTTGGTGGATCCAAGCGTGCTCTAGAACTAGCAGTAAAATATACAAATGAGCGTAAACAGTTCAATACAGCTATCTCAAGCTTCCCACTTACGCAAGAAAAACTAGGGAAGATGGCAGCTGAAACGTATGCCAATGAAAGTGGTGTTTATCGCACAGTTGGATTGTTCGAGCAACGCATGAGTAAGTTGAGTGAAGAGGAGCTTAAAGACGGCTCTAAAGTAGCGAAGGCGATTGCTGAATATGCAATTGAGTGTTCCATTGGAAAAGTATTAGGTACAGAGCTTCTAGACTATGTTGCGGACGAAGCAGTACAGCTTCACGGAGGTTATGGCTTCATGCAAGAATATGAAGTAGAACGCATTTACCGTGATTCTCGTATCAACCGAATCTTTGAAGGTACAAATGAAATAAACCGTATGATCGTACCAGGTACATTGCTGAAAAAAGCAATGAAAGGCGAGTTACCATTACTTCAAAAAGCTCAAAGTTTACAGGAAGAGCTTATGATGATGATGCCGGAAGAGCCTGGAACTGAGACGTTAGAGCAAGAGAAATACCTACTGAAAAATGCTAAGAAAATTGGCTTGTTAGCTGCAGGTCTTGCTGCTCAGAAATATGGTGAAAAGCTTGAAAATGAACAAGAACTGCTTGTGAATATCGCAGACATCGTAGGTGAGATTTACAATATGGAATCCGCTATCCTACGTACTGAAAAAGCAATTAATAAAACTGGTGAAGAGAAGAACCAACACAAACTTCTTATGACTCAAGTTTTCGTTCAAGAAGCATTCAACCGTATTGAAGCTCATGCTAAGGAAACGCTTATTGCTAGTGAAGAAGGCGATACACTTCGCATGATGCTATCAGCACTACGTAAATTGACTCGTCACACACCAATTAATGTAATTTCAAAGAAACGTGAAATTGCTGCAACAATTATTAAAGAAGAGAAATATGTTGTATAATTGGGTATAATGATTATAAGCAATCCTACCGCTAAATGAGTGGTAGGATTGTTTTGTAACCAAGATAGTCAGATGATTATAATAATGATAAAATAATGGTGATACATAGAAGGAGGTTCTTGGTTTGGCACTAACATTTTATTGGTACCCACAATGTGGTACTTGTAAAAAAGCAAAAAAATGGCTTGATGAAAATGAGAAGTCATATGAAACCGTACATATTGTAGAGAACCCACCCACGAAAGAGCAGCTCAAAACTTTTATCGAACAAAGTGGTCTTCCGGCTAAAAAGTTTTTCAACACAAGTGGGAAAAAATATCGTGAACTTGGTATGAAGGACAAGCTTCAGGATGCGACTGAAGATCAAATGGCAGAGTGGCTAGCTTCAGATGGCATGCTGATTAAAAGACCTATTGTTACAGATGGAAATAAGGTGACTGTAGGGTTTAAAGAAGAAACATTTGAGGATACTTGGAAATAGTGAGCAAAACATTTGGCTAACTTGGCCAAATTTAATACATTTACTATGAAGTAGTAGAAAATGGAGGGGTACACATGAGTTTACCAAAAGAGTTATATTATTCAGAAGAGCACGAATGGGTAAAAGTAGAAGGCGACAAAGTTCGTATCGGAATTACAGATCACGCACAGTCTGAGCTAGGCGACATTGTATTCGTTGAACTTCCAGAAGTAGGCGATGAAATTGAAGCAGACGAGCCTTTTGGTAGTGTAGAGTCTGTTAAAACAGTATCTGAACTTTATGCCCCGCTAACTGGTAAAGTTGTTGGCATCAACGAAGAGCTAGAGGATAGCCCTGAGTTTGTTAACGAATCTCCATATGATAAAGCATGGATGATCATTGTAGAACCATCTAACAATGGTGAGATTGACGAACTAATGTCAGCAGATCAATACCAAGAAATGATTGAAGAAGAATAATATTGGAAAAATAGTATAGACAACAAAGGACATTCTAAGTGTAAGGGGTGATCCTTTAATGTCTAAACAAAACCATAAGCAACAAAATCAACGAACTAAAAATACCAAAGGCAAGCCTTCTGCACAAAATCACAAAAAAGAATCTTGGCGTGGAACAGCGATTCCATCTCAAGTGGATAAGTATGTGGATTGTGATGAAACAAAAGGTTGGTGCTAAATAGAATGGTAATGGCAGTGGACAATTTCCCACTGCCATTTTTTACACTTGAAATTTATTTTGGAAATGCCTTTTTTCAGTCTATATAGGGACATAGCAGTAGCATTTATCGCACCTCATAACATAAAATAAAGAAAAGAATGTTGAGAAAACAGGTGATATGGATGGATGAATTAGAGAAAGTGATCATTGTTGAAGGAAAAACCGATAAACAACAGATCAAAAAAATTATAAATGAAAATGTCGAAATCATCTGCACGAATGGTACACTCGGTGTTGAACGTCTTGAAGAACTAATTTTTGAATATGACTTAGATCATAAAGATGTATTTATTTTGGTTGATGAGGATGATTCAGGGCATAAGCTTCGAAAGCAGTTATCAGAAGAATTACCCCATGCAGAGCACATTTATATTGATAAGTCCTTTCGAGAAGTTGCTGCTACTCCTGAGCTAGAACTGGCATCTGCACTTGTCAGTAGAAGCATATCCGTCGACCCGTTATTTCTAGCCTAAAGGTGGTAAAGAATGATTCAGGTCAAGGAAGAACTTGAAATCCACAAAGGTACGTACACATTATTTTTTATCCACAGCCCATTCTGTGGAACGTGTCATGTAGCAAGAAAAATGTTGGATGCTATCGAGGAACTATGGGGAAAAGAAATTTTTTATGATGTAAACGCACCCTTGTTTCCTGATATGATGCAAAAATACAAAGTTGAAAGTGTACCTTGTTTATTAGTATTAAATGAAAACGAAGTATGTGAGAAAATTTACGCCTTTCATTCAGTGCCTCATATGCTTGAGATTGTAAAAAAATATAGTTAAGGAAAAGCCTTGGGATTATAAGTCCCGAGGCTTTTTTTATTTATTTGGGAATACAAAGAACGTTTGAGTGTCGAAGGGGATTTTATAAGTGAGGAAGTAGAGAGGATAAATGTTGAAAATCCATTAAGTGCATAAGAAAAATCACAAACAATTTGTCGAAAAGTAACTAAAGGAATTCCAAGCTACATAGCGAACATAAAAAGGAGAGATGTGAGACAAAAGGAGCAGACATATGGATGTAAATGAGCTTTATCAATGGAAAGATCGAATAGAAAAACGAAAAGACCTTGAGCACATGTTAGCTGAGAAACATATTGTCATTCATTTTTATGATGACCAGGATATTGTGGGAGTTATAGTGGATGGGAAAGTAATTGAAATTTTTGAGCATGAACAGCAACATCCAAATGTCACTATCCATGCTCAGTTTCCGGTGTTACAAAATATTTGGAATGGAAATAAGCGTTTATTAACCTTGCCTGAGCAATCGCTCCAAGCGAAAGGGCAATTTCGGGATTTATTGTTTGTAGAAGCTTTGTTTCATCTAGCTTCTTAAATTATTTCTCCTACAGCCTTAATGATATCCATCATTACTGCTTTATCTCCGAAATGGTGAGCAATTTCCCCATTTTGGTCAATGATGATGGTTGTAGGCACACCCTCGCATTCATACTGATCATAAGTTTTCCGACCATCATCTAATAGTGTAGGCTGAGTTAAAAACTTCTCAGCGTAATTCAAACCTTCTTGTACATTTCGCTCTCTGCCTACAACATTTATCGTTAACATTTTAACTTGATCCTTAGGAACAGATTGATAAAACTGTTCTTTTTTTGGTAAGTCACGTCCACAATCCGGACACCAGGAAGCCCAAAAGGTGAGCATAACAACCTTCCCTAAGTCTTGTTCAAGTTGATAGGTTTCTCCATCTATTGTCTGTAACTCAAATAAAGGAGCTTTCATTTATGATCCTCCTGTAAAAAATAATTGACGTTTATCTATACATCATGCTAACATAATCAACAATATTAAAACGAATATAAAAATCTTATCATGAGTGGTGGAGGGACTGGCCCTACGAAGCCCGGCAACCGTCCAAATTGGATTGGTGCTAATTCCTGAAGAACAAACGGTTTCTGCGAGATAAGAGGATATACAAAACGTAAAAATCCTCTTCATCTTTGAAGAGGATTTTTTTATACTAATACTTTTTCGAAAAATTATAATAACAGTATTGACTCAACAAAATCACAATGATAAGATTCTTTTTAGAACTTAACCGAGTTAAAGTATTAATTTATTAATTAAATAAAGCGATAGACTCTTATCACGAGAGGTGGAGGGACTGGCCCTATGAAGCCCGGCAACCGCTAAACATATATTTTGTGTTTATGAAGGTGCCAAATCCTGCTGAGATGATGATCTCAGAAAGATGAGAGGACGTTATGGTACATATAAATGCCTTTCTGTCCTCTTGGATAGAAAGGCATTTTTTATTGGATCAAGGAGGAGAAGCCATCATGATTTCCATCAAAGGATTAAATAAGATCTTCAAATCATCCTCGGGTGATGTTAAAGCTGTTGAAGATTTAAATATATCCATACCCAAAGGCGAAATATTTGGTGTGATTGGTTATAGCGGTGCTGGTAAAAGTACACTCATTCGACTACTAAATCGATTAGAAGAGCCGACTAGTGGAGAGGTCATCATTGATGATCAGGATGTTACAAATCTCAGCACGAACAAGTTACGAGAGGCAAGACAAGATATCGCAATGATTTTCCAACACTTTAATCTTTTATGGTCAAGAACAGTTCGTGAAAACATTGCCTTTCCTCTAGAAATTGCAAAGGTTCCGAAACAAGAGAGAAATAAGCGTGTAGATGAATTAATCCAATTAGTTGGCCTAGCTGGAAGAGAGGATGCCTATCCATCTCAATTAAGTGGTGGTCAGAAGCAAAGAGTTGGAATTGCTAGAGCTCTTGCGAACAATCCAAAAGTTTTACTATGTGATGAAGCAACATCTGCTCTAGACCCAGAAACAACAGATTCAATCTTAGACTTACTTGTTGATATTAACGAAAAATTAGGTCTAACGATTATATTAATCACTCACGAGATGCATGTTATCCGAAAGATTTGCCATCAAGTAGCTGTAATGGAACACGGCAGAGTGGTTGAACAAGGTGATGTGTTGGATGTTTTCCTACACCCTCAACAACCCGTCACCAAGCGATTTGTTGATCAGATTATGGGAGATCGTGACGAGGAAGATGCATTATCAACCATTACAAATCAACATGAATCTGGAAAGGTAATGCGTCTTCACTTTGTTGGAGAGAAGACGAACCAAGCGCTTATTAGTGAAATAGCTAAGCGTTTCCCTGTAGCAGTAAACATCATGCATGGAAAGATCACACAAACGAAAAAGGGTGCTTATGGAACACTCATTGTACACATCGATGGATCAGAAGAAGCCATTCAAGAAGCGATCCGTTACATTGAAGAGACATCTGTTGAAGTGGAGGTGACTTCCGATGTTTCATAAATTGTTTCCTAATGCAAGAGTAGAGGATTTAGTTGAAGCCACAAAAGAAACATTTTATATGACTGGCATTTCCGTACTAGGGACATTTATTTTCGGTATTATCCTTGGTTTACTTCTTTATTTGACTGCTAAAGAAGGTTTATGGGCAAATAAAGTATTGAACTTTATTGTTGCAACCATTGTGAATATATCCCGAGCCATTCCATTTATTATTCTTATTTTTCTACTATTCCCATTCACAGATTGGTTGATGGGAACAATCAGAGGACCTAATGCAGCATTACCTGCGTTAATTATAGGTGCAGCTCCGTTCTACGGACGTATGGTTGAGATTGCCTTGAAGGAGGTAGATAAAGGCGTAATTGAAGCAGCTAAAGCTATGGGAGCGAAGACATCAACGATAATCTTCAAGGTTTTATTACCAGAATCAATGCCAGCCTTGGTTTCCGGTTTAACTGTTACAGCTATTGCACTCATTAGTTATACAGCAATGGCAGGTGTTATCGGTGCAGGAGGTCTTGGTGACTTAGCCTACATGAAAGGATTCCAACTATGGGATTTTGATGTAGTATTCTTAAGCACTGTGCTTATCGTTTTAATTGTATTCATTTTCCAATTCATTGGAGACTTCATTTCCAATAAATTAGATAAAAGATAAAAAAGGAGAGACAAAAGATGAAGAAATTCTTAACTTTAATCATTACATCATTAGCAATTCTGGCACTAGCAGCTTGTGGATCGAGTGAAGGAAATAACACAAACGCTAGTCAGGATGATAAGGAACAAACGGAACAAGAATCTCAAGAAAATAAAGATCAACAAAAAGATAAGAAAGAGCTTGTAGTTGGAGCATCTACTACACCGCACGCTGAGATTTTAGAGAAAGCTAAGCCAATCCTTGCAGAAAAAGGAATTAACCTTAAAATTGAAACGTACCAAGATTACATCCTACCGAACCGAGATTTATCAGAAGGAAGACTTGATGCTAACTATTTCCAGCACAAGCCTTACCTAGAAAATCAAATTGAAGAGTTTGGATATGACTTTGCAAGTGTAGGACCTGTACACATTGAACCAATGGGCGTGTACTCTAAAAACATCAAGAGTATTGAAGAGATTCCCAAAGGTACTAACGTAATTATGAGTCGTTCTGTAGCAGACCACGGCCGTATTCTTTCTCTATTTGAGAGAAAAGGTCTTATTAAGCTTAAAGAAGGTATCAACAAAATTAAAGCAACACGTGAAGATATCGTTAAGAATCCGAAGAATCTTAAGTTCCATGCTGATGTAAACGCAGAGCTTTTACCACAGAACTATAAACGTGAAGAAGATGCTCTTGTAGCAATTAATACGAACTATGCGATTAAAGCAGGATTAAATCCTACAAAAGATTCTCTTTTCCAGGAAAGTGCAGAATCTCCGTATGCTAACTTAATTGTTACAAAATCGAAAAACAAAGACAACGAAGCCGTTAAGACACTTCTTAAAGTGCTTCAATCTAAAGAAATTGTAAGCTTTATTAAAGAAGAATACGACGGTGCGATTGTACCGGTAGAAAAATAAAAAATTGTTATTTCCCTCCTTGGATAGAAATGAAGTGATTGCTCATACTATGCGTAGTCACAATCTATCCTGGAGGGATTTTTTATGGATCAACAAAATAGACCTATCAATAAAACGGAAGAAGCGTTATCTGATTATAAACATGGCATGGGAGCCTTTTCTGAACATATGCCTGAATTAGCTCATCATTTCAATGAGTTTTCGGAAAAATGTTTTGATGAAGGTGCACTTTCGCAGAAAGAGAAGCAGTTGATAGCATTAGGGATCAGTATCGTTGCTCAAGATGAATACTGCATTATTTATCATTCAAAAGGGTGCTTAGATCATGGTGCTTCACGCGATGAAATGATGGAAGCGTGTGGTGTAGCAGCTGCCTTTGGTGGTGGAGCGGCGTTAAGCCAAGCTGTTACGCTTGTCCAAGATAGCATCACGGATTTAACTCAATATAAGCAGTAAGCCCAAATCATGAATATACGTTAGCAATGAAGAGAATATGGAAACAATTCTATGGTGTGAGAAGGTATAAAGTTCCCTTCCTTTTGATCACTCTTCCATCCTTAATAACTGGTTTATATGGGTTTTGTTCAGGGTATTAGCTCTGTGCTAATATATTTTTATACAAATTGAAGGGATGGATTCACTATTAGTGACCAACTGACTTTGAATTACACAAATGAGATGGAAAAGGCTATGCAGGCATCTCATGGAATTGGCTACCAAGAATATAGCCAGCGTTTGGATCAACGATTAAAGGTTGAACAAAGAAGGCAAAGTGATTATGAACAAAGTCAACGCATTGTCGCAGAAGTAGATAGACAAATACATCGATAATGAATTATTAGGAAAAGTTATCCTTAAATATATAGAATATAATGTCTAAATGAAAAAAGCAGGCGGTAAAATAAACGCCTGCTTTTCTTTATGAACGAGACTGTGTTTTAACACTGTTCAAAATTTTGTTACCATGGGTAAGGTGAAGTTCATAAGTAATAAGGTAGAAACTAGGTGTTATGGGCTTTTACATTTACACTATAACCATGTTGAAAACCACGGTATAACAAGGGAAAAAAGTTGATATCACTTTTCATATGTTATAAGATTATAATGAGAATAAATTGAGAATAGCTTTTAGATCCTCATGTTTAAATGTGGCTAAAACAAAAGATATTGGAGGTATCGCAATGGCAGGATCAACACTAGTAATCAAAGATCTTCATGTAGAAATTGAAGGTAAAGAAATCATTAAAGGTTTAAACCTTACAATAAATGGTGGCGAGTTCCACGCTGTCATGGGACCAAACGGAACAGGTAAATCCACTCTAGCATCAGCAGTAATGGGTCATCCTAAGTATGAAGTAACGGGTGGCAGCATCACATTAGATGGTGAAGATGTTCTTGAGATGGAAGTAGACGAGCGTGCACAAGCAGGTCTATTCCTTGCAATGCAATATCCAAGTGAGATTAGCGGAGTAACGAACTCTGATTTCCTTCGTTCTTCTATTAATGCGAAGCGTGAAGAGGGCGATGAAATAAACCTAATGAAGTTCATTAAAGAAATGGATAAAAACATGGATGAACTTGAAATGGATAAAAACATGGCTCAGCGTTACCTAAACGAAGGTTTCTCCGGTGGTGAGAAGAAGCGTAATGAAATTCTTCAGTTAATGATGAATAAACCTGAGATCGCAATTCTTGACGAGATTGACTCTGGTCTTGATATCGACGCACTTAAAGTGGTTTCTAAAGGCATCAACAAAATGCGCGACGAGAGGTTTGGTTGCCTTATCATTACCCACTATCAGCGCCTGCTAAACTATATCACACCTGATCAAGTACACGTTATGATGCAAGGTCGCATCGTGAAGTCTGGTGGACCAGAACTTGCTCAGCGCCTTGAAGAAGAAGGTTATGATTGGATCAAGCAAGAGCTTGGTATTGAAGACGAAACAGTAGGTCAAGAAGCGTAATCAGTTAGGAGGGATATCATGACTGTAGACACACAACTTCCATTCGACAAACAATATGTCAGCCAATATTCAGAGAAACGCAATGAGCCGAAATGGATGACAGAGCTTCGTCAACAAGCGTTGGAGAAAGCTGATACACTTCCAATGCCGAAGCCTGACAAAACCAAAATTGACAAGTGGAACTTCTCTCAGTTTAATCATGAAGCAGAAGGTCAATCTATTTCCACATTAACTGAGCTTCCTGAAGGCATTCAGAGCTTTTTAAATACTGAGGACGAAGGTCAGAACCTTCTTATTCAACGCAATAACTCAGTAGCGTACTCATCTCTTAACCAAGAGTTAAAAGATAAAGGCGTTATTTTCACAGATATTTTCACAGCAGCAAAAGAACATTCCGACTTACTTGAGCAATATTTCATGAAAGATGGCGTACAAGTAGATGAGCATCGTTTAACAGCTCTTCATGCCGCTCTTATGAATGGCGGAGTATTCGTATATGTTCCGAAAAATGTAGAGCTTGAACAGCCAATTCAATCTGTATTTTGGCAAGAGGATCCATCCGTTGCAACTTTCAACCATGTTCTAGTGGTAGCAGAAGAAGGAAGTTCTGTAACGTATGTTGAGAACTATATTTCTCATAATGAATCGGATGAAACGGTTGCGAATATCGTTACAGAAGTGATTGCTAAAGATAACGCGAAAGTTTCTTTCGGAGCTGTTGATAATTTCGCATCAGGAACAACAACGTATGTTAACCGTCGTGGCGTTGCTTACCGTGATGCTTCAATTCAGTGGGCTCTTGGTCAAATGAATGATGGTAACACAGTAAGTGAAAACGTTACGTACCTAATGGGCGATAACGCTTATTCTGATGCGAAAACCGTATCTGTTGGACGCGGTAGTCAAAAACAAAACTTCACAGCTAAGATCGTACACTATGGTGTGAACTCAGAAGGTTATATCCTTCAACATGGTGTTATGAAAGACAATGCAAGTGCTATCTTCAACGGAATTGGTAAAATCGAACATGGCGCATCTAAATCTAACGCAGAGCAAGAATCCCGTGTTCTTATGCTTAGTAGCGGTGCCCGCGGTGATGCTAACCCAATTCTTCTTATTGAAGAGGACGACGTAACAGCAGGTCACGCAGCATCAGTAGGTCGTGTTGACCCTGAGCAGTTATTCTACCTAATGAGTCGTGGAATTAGCCAAGAAGAAGCTGAGCGTTTAGTGATCCATGGTTTCTTAGCGCCAGTTGTTAAACAACTACCTATCGAAGCTGTTAAAAACCAGTTACGTGAAGTAATTGAAAGGAAAGTATACTAATGGATGTAAAACAAGTTCGTAATGCTTTTCCGATCTTGCATCAGGAAGTAAACGGGCATCCATTGGTTTATCTAGATAGTGCGGCAACATCCCAAAAGCCACAATCAGTCATTAGTGCTATTGAAGAGTATTATAAAGGGTACAACTCAAACGTTCACCGTGGAGTTCACACCCTTGGTACTTGGGCAACAGATGGATATGAAGGAGCACGTGAAAAAGTACGTCGCTTCATCAATGCCAAAAGCACTCAAGAAATCATTTTCACCAGAGGTACAACAACCTCAATTAACACTGTTGCTTATAGCTATGGTCGCGATAATCTGGAGCCAGGTGATGAAATTGTGATTACTCCAATGGAGCACCACAGTAACATCATTCCATGGCAGCAAACAGCTAAAGCTACAGGAGCAACGTTAAAGTATATTCCATTGCAGGAAGATGGCACGATCTCCTTAGATGATGTTAAAGAAACCGTCACGGACAATACTAAAATTGTTGCGATGATGCACGTTTCGAACGTCTTAGGTTCAATCAATCCGATTAAGGAAGTAACTGAAATTGCTCATGAGCATGGTGCTGTTATGCTTGTGGATGGTGCTCAAGCAGCTCCACACATGCGCGTTGATGTTCAAGATTTAAACTGTGACTTTTACGCCTTTTCTGGACATAAAATGGGTGGACCTACAGGAATCGGAGTTCTCTACGGGAAAAAGGATATACTAGAAAAAATGGAACCCGTCGAATTCGGCGGTGAGATGATTGACTTTGTAGGTTTATATGATTCTACCTGGAAAGAGCTACCTTGGAAGTTTGAAGGTGGAACACCAATCATTGCAGGAGCAATTGGGCTTGGAGCAGCAATCGATTTTCTAGAAAGTGTTGGACTTGAAGAAATTGAAGCTCACGAGAAAAAACTAGCTCAATATGCGTTAGATCGACTGCAATCTATTGACGGTGTAACCGTATATGGCCCTCAAGAACGTGCTGGACTTGTTACATTCAATCTAGATGATGTACACCCACACGATGTGGCAACCGTATTAGACGCTGAAGGTATTGCCGTAAGAGCTGGACACCATTGTGCCCAACCATTAATGAAATGGTTAGAGGTTTCAGCTACAGCTCGTGCTAGCTTCTATATGTATAATACGAAAGAAGATGTGGATGCATTTGTCGATGGATTACAAAAGACAAAGGAGTTTTTCGGAGATGTCTTTTAATAATCTCGATCAACTATACAGACAAGTTATCATGGACCACTACAAGAACCCTCGAAATAAAGGATCTCTTGAAGAGGGTGCCATGACTGTTGATATGAATAACCCAACTTGTGGTGACCGAATTCAATTGCACTTAAAAGTTGAAGACGGGAAGGTATCAGATGCTAAGTTTGATGGTGAAGGCTGCTCTATTTCTCTATCTTCTGCATCCATGATGACAGAGGCGATCAAAGGGAAAACCGTAGAAGAAGCAGTTGACATGTCAAAGATGTTTTCTGATATCATGCAAGGTAAAGAGGTAGACGAAGATAAGCTGGAAGACTTGGGTGACATTCAAGCTTTACAGGGCGTTGCAAAATTCCCTGCACGTATTAAATGTGCCACTCTTGCTTGGAAAGCGATGGAACAAGGTGTAGATGAGAAAGAGTAAGTAGCTCTGTGAGTTTTACACACCTAAAGGAGGTTTTGATCGATGGCAAAAAAAGCGCCTGAGGTTGGAGAGTACAAATATGGATTTCATGATAAAGACGTATCCATCTTCCGTACACAACGTGGTCTAACGGAAGATATTGTTCGCGAGATTTCTAATCAAAAAGATGAGCCAGAATGGATGCTTGAATTCCGTTTGAAAGCTCTTAAACAGTTTTACAAAATGCCAATGCCACAATGGGGTGGCGATCTAAACGAATTGGATTTTGATGAGATTACGTACTATGTAAAACCATCTGAAAAATCTGAGCGTTCTTGGGATGAAGTACCTGAGGAAATCAAGCAAACGTTTGATAAGCTAGGTATCCCTGAAGCAGAGCAAAAGTATCTTGCTGGTGTATCTGCTCAGTACGAATCTGAAGTTGTTTATCATAACATGCAAGAAGACCTTGAAAAGCAAGGTATCGTGTTTAAAGACACAGATACAGCTCTTAAAGAGAATGAGGACCTTTTTAAAGAATATTTCGGTAAAGTCATTCCTCCAGCAGATAACAAGTTCTCTGCCCTTAACTCAGCCGTTTGGTCTGGTGGCTCATTCATCTATGTACCAAAAGGCGTTAAAACGGAAACGCCACTACAGGCATATTTCCGTATTAACTCAGAAAATATGGGACAGTTTGAGCGTACGTTAATTATCGTAGACGAAGAAGCATCTGTTCACTATGTAGAAGGTTGTACAGCACCAGTCTATACAACAAACTCTCTACACAGCGCGGTTGTTGAGATCTACGTTAAAGATAATGCTTACTGCCGTTATACAACAATCCAGAACTGGGCGAACAACGTTTATAACCTTGTTACGAAGCGTGCTAAGGTTGGAGCAAACGGAACAATGGAATGGGTTGACGGTAACTTAGGTTCTAAGCTTACAATGAAATATCCATCTGTTATCTTAGCAGGTGAAGGTGCACGTGGTATGACTCTTTCTATCGCATTAGCAGGTAAAGGTCAGCACCAGGACGCAGGTGCGAAGATGATTCACCAAGCACCGAATACTTCTTCTACAATCGTTTCGAAGTCGATTTCGAAGCAGGGTGGTAACGTAACGTACCGTGGTATCGTTCAATTCGGACGTAAAGCGGAAGGCGCACGTTCCAACGTAGAATGTGACACGCTAATTATGGATAACAAGTCTAAATCAGATACGATCCCTTACAACGAAATCTACAATGAGAATATCTCTCTAGAGCACGAAGCTAAGGTATCTAAAGTATCTGAAGAGCAGTTATTCTATCTAATGAGTCGCGGTATCTCTGAAGAAGAAGCGACTGAAATGATCGTAATGGGCTTCATCGAGCCATTCACGAAAGAACTTCCAATGGAATATGCCGTAGAAATGAACCGCCTTATCAAATTCGAAATGGAAGGTTCCATCGGTTAATATATCTGGAAAAACCCCGCTTTTGCGGGGTTTTTTATGTTTTAAAAGGGAATATCTTTGTATGCATGTATGTTCAATTATATGGCAGTTATCTTGAATAAGCTGGTGAGGGGAGGTTCCGTTACATTTATGCAGATCGGCGGGCTGTGGAACGGGTTGCTTTCCCCGGAAGACCGATCGAGCTTCCTCGTCACTACGTTCCTGCGGGATCTCGCTCGCCCTTTCTACCGGAGGAGTCAACCCGTTCCACAGCCCACCTTAGCCGAATGTTGAATAACGGAACCGCAGCGATGTTGAGAGGTCGATGCTTACGGACATCTGTTCCTTTATTTTGAACTTTTAAGGCATTACGAGAGTCGTTACGGACATATGATACCTTATTTGTGACAAATTGGTCTTTTTCAAGGTGATTTGAAGCAAATAACGGAATGAATGTCCGTAAGCTCTTCAATGAAGTTAGATTAAGATAAAATAACGGAACAGATGTCCGTAAGGTTAAGAAATCACACAACCAGAGTCCGTTAATCTCCATAAACGCAAAGGGGTGAGGGAAACGGCAAACTCCCGCGGTAGAAAGGGCGGCCGAGACCCCGCAGGAACGAAGTGACGAGGAGGCTCGGACGGTCTTCCGCAGGAGTATTGCCGTTTCTCTGAACCCCTACCTCTCATAAAAGCAACGGACTGCTCTCAACTTATCTCGGTTCCAAGTCTTCAAGATAAGGGGGGCTATAAAAGAATAAGAAATCATCCAATCTCCTCACATATTCGACATTACCTCTACACTAAAATATAATGAAAGAGTGAAATCAAACAGAGAGGGTTCATCATTTTGACCATTGTTATCTTACTCATTATCGGATTTTTCACTGCTTTCATTGGCAGTATTGCAGGAATAGGCGGAGGGACCATATTAGTTCCGAGCCTTTTATTTATGAATCATATATCAGAATCATTCAACTGGGCAACACCTCAAAAGATTGTAGGGATCTCCTTAGTTGTTATGGTATTTACCGGTTTATCTTCAACTATTTCCTATTGGAAAAGCAAAAGAATCGATTATAAAAGTGGTTTAATCTTTCTGATCGGAAGTCTTCCAGGGGGAGTCTTTGGTTCTTGGTTAAATCAATTTCTGAATGACGATACATTTTCTTTAGTGTTTGGCCTTGTCATGATAGGAATTTCTCTACTTTTCTTCTTCAAAAAATCAGGTCAACCAAACAGTAAAACAGCAGAATCTAAATTCTATATACAGCGTTCCTTAACCATCAATGGACACTCCCATTATTACGCAGTTCCAGTAATTTGGGGGATTCTTTTAGCTTTTGGTGTCGGGATCTTATCTGGATTGTTCGGAATTGGTGGAGGCTCATTAATGGTGCCTGCCATGATTTTATTATTTGGATTTCCGGCTCATATAGCGACAGCTACATCCATGTTTATGATTTTTTTCATGAGTCTCTTTAGTTCAGGAACCCATATTGCGCTTGGTCATGTTGAGTGGGTGTACACTTTAGCGTTTATCCCTGGAGCTTGGATTGGGGGTACTGTAGGAGCTAAACTCAATCAACGCATGAAAAGTCGTACGATTGAATGGGTGCTTCGCGTGATTTTAATTCTGATTGGAATTCGTTTGATTTGGGAAGGGATAGGATAAGGAGTCGATAATATGCAAGAGAAAATCTATCTTTATTATACAAATGATTTACATAGCCATTTTGAAAACTGGCCAAAAATTGTACAACATTGGAAGCATCAACGGAACTATCATGAACAAAAAAATGAGACAATGTTTTTATTAGATGTTGGGGACCACGTTGATCGATTTCATCCCATTTCTGAAGCCATGAAAGGTTCAGCAAATATAGCACTTTTAAATGATGCAGGGTACGATTGTGCCACACTTGGTAACAATGAAGGCATAACGTTGTCTCACGATGAGTTGTTTCATTTATATGATGAAGCCAATTTTGATGTGGTTTGTGCTAATCTAGAGAACGCTCAAAGAGAAAAACCATCATGGCTTAAGCCTTATTCTTTTTTGACCACTGATCAAGGTACAAGAATAGGCATCATAGGATTAACAGCACCGTTCAAAGCTTTTTATGGTTTGTTAGGGTGGAATGTCTACTCACCGTTCCAACTTCTCGATGATTATTTAGATGAGGTACGTGCGCAATCGGATATCGTCATTCTCCTGTCTCACCTTGGTATCAATGATGATCAAGAAATAGCTAATCGATATTCAGGTATAGATGTGATTATAGGAGGCCACACACACCATCTATTTCGAGATGGTGAGATGGTGGAAGGCACCCTTTTAACTGCGGCAGGGAAGCATGGCGTTTATGTTGGGCAAGTTGCTATACAGTGGGATCATGATCGGAATGAGCTCGTACAAAAGGAAGCATATGCTTACCCACTTGATAATCAAGAAGAGGATATAGAAACGCGCCAAAAACTTGAGCAATACAATAATCAAGCAGCTGATATTTTGAAAGATGTAGTTGTAAGGCTTAATGAACCGTTAGATGTTCATTGGTTTCAGGAAACGAAAGTCATCAAGGAACTCGTTTACACGTTAAAAGAGTGGACTGATGCTGACATTTCTATGTTAAATGCAGGTGTACTTTTGGAGCCTTTTAGTGAAGGCCCTGTAACCAGAGGAGATATCCATAAAATCTGCCCTCACCCAATTAATCCTTGTAAGGTAACACTTACAGGTAGCGAACTGTTAGAAGTCATACGACAAGCACATACTAAACGGTTTATGGAGTTAAAATTAAAAGGATTTGGTTTCCGTGGAGAAGTGCTTGGAAGAATGGTGTTTTCTGGTGTAGAAGTAGAAACTGAAAAGGATCAAGAAGGAAATGAACATGTAAGAGAAGTGCGCTTCCAAGGTGAACCCTTAGACCATAAGAGAACTTATACCGTAGCAACAGCTGATACATTTACGTTTGGTCGATTGTTACCTGAAATATCGCATAGTAGGGATAAGTATTACTTTATGCCTGAATTGTTAAGAGATTTACTTTCAAGTACATTACAAAGACTTAGTCTAAAATAGTCACTTTCCCTTCTTATCTACATAAATTGTAGAAAGAAGGGAGTGGTTTATGTGGTAACGGTTGAACCAGTCATGATTGAGGGAGTCCCATTTACTGCAGTAAGTGTGAAACTTCCTCAAACCAATCTGCTTGTTGTATCGAATGAAAAGGGGTATATCATGTGCGGTGCTTTAGACGTTGATTTATTAAATGAGAAACTTGCGGATCGAAACATTGTAGCAGCAAGGGCGGTAGGTGTACGCACAATAGACGACCTCATCCAAGCTCCGTTAGAAAAAGTGACAGTAGGAGCGAAAAAATACGGTTGGGAAGAAGGCATGATAGGGAAAGATGCTTTACTGAAAATAGCTGACGAACCATCACAATCATGATACAATAAACATAATTTACGACGAATATCTTAAGGATCTGTTATATTTAGGTTGCATAACAGATTCTTTTTACTCGTTTACATATAGGAATAGAATAATACATAAATGAATGAATTATAGTAATAAAGTTTTAGGTGTAAAGGGTCAGGGTATTTGTAACAGTTGCATTTCTTATAATCAAGAACCGAGTGTTAAAATAATACATAGTAAAAGTTAGGTTGGGATGAAATGCGTCTTGTATCAACATTTTCATTAGCAGAAGGTGATGAATTATCAAAGCCTATTTATAATGATAAGGGACAGATCCTTATTCATGAGGGTGTTGCTCTTACGAAAAGGATGATTAACCGCCTCACTGACATTGGTGTTACATATGTGTACATAGAAGATGAAGCAACAAATGATATTGAGAGTAAATCGCCTATCTCCGACCGAGTTCGTGTAGAAGCCGTTAATACAATTAAGGATACATTTGATACTATGAGTGGGTCAGATGATGTTGCTAATTCATTTATTTTTGATAAGACTGGAGAAAAAATGGTGGATATCGTTCGCCATATTTTATCTGAAGTGCAAGATCATAATGAGGTGATCTCTCTTTTATCAGATGTGTTTACATATGATGATTACATCTTTACACATTCCTTAAATGTCACCATCTATGCTTTGGCACTTGGAACAGAGCTAGGACTTCCATCTAAAAAACTAGAAGAACTGGGTTATGGAGCTATGCTTCATGATGTTGGAAAGGTTCTTGTACCTCGTGACGTTTTGTTGAAGCCGGGGAAGCTAACAGACGAGGAATTCAAACAAATTCAAGAGCATTCAGAAGCAGGTTTTAATATGCTTCGGAAAATGCCAACGGTGCCCTTAACCGCAGCACATTGTGCCTATCAACATCATGAGCGGTTAGATGGATCAGGATATCCTAGAGGATTAACGGAAAAAGATATTCATTTGTACGCTAAAATACTAGGTATTGCTGATGTTTTTGATGCAGTGACAAGTAATCGTGTCTATCGAAATGCAATGCTACCGCACGAAGGTTTAGAAATTCTATATGCAGGTGCTGGGACACTATTTGATCAAAAAATGATACAAGCCTTTAGAAAAAGTGTGGCAGCATATCCAAATGGATTAACTGTCGTTTTAAGCGATGGACGTAAGGGGATTGTTTCTCGTCAAAACAAACATGTCAGTGACCGTCCAGTGGTTCGAATATTGGAGGAAAATGGTCAGGAACTCGCTGAGTATTATGAAATAGACATGTCGAAAGAGTTAAATGTTATTGTCACAGAATGTGATACGACACTATTTAGTAAAAATGCATAAGTTTTTTAGTCAAACCCTGTCCTAGACTTGCATAAAGTTTAGGAGAGGGGGTTTTTTATGAAAAAAATTAGACGAAAACATAAACCCATGGCACCACCTCCGCCCGGACAAATATTTATGGTAACCTTTGTGTTTTTTATCATAAGTACTTTTGGTAGCTTATGGATTATTAACAAAGGACTTGAACCCAAACTCTTAGAAATTGCTGAGGCTAAGACGGATCAATTTGCAAGGAATGCCATATTCGAAGCGGTAAATAAAAAAATTGGAGATGGGTTAAATGAAGATATCATCATCATTGATGAAAATGACAGTAATGGCTATGTACGCTCTGTCCAATGGAATATGCCATTGATTAATCGAACACACTATCAAACCCATTACCGCGTTCAACAATATTTAGAAAGATTAGAAGAAGGAAAGGCAGTCGAGCCAGGTGAGTCATTAGATATTGATGTGGATCAAGAAAACGGTTCAACACAGCAAGAATTGTTAGAAAAGCCACAGATTGCAAGAATACCTTTAGGGCAAGTAACGAATAATGTTTTACTAAATAATCTAGGTCCTAAGATCCCCGTTCATTTTGCGACAATTGGGGATGTGGAGTCTCAAGTTATAGCAAAAGTAGAGTATCATCCCATTAATAATACAATGTATCAACTCTATTTACGTGTTAAGGTAAATTTAAGAATTTTATTACCATTTTCCACTGATACAACTACCGTAGAAACCGAAATTCCTATTGCACAAAACACCGTTCATGGGGATGTACCGGAATTTTATAACAATAGTGAAGGAGGCACAAATCCTTCTGTAGAAATTCCATTTGGGTCCTTGCCAAACTAAAAAAATGTTGATATAGTAATCATCGTGACAACTGAATCGAATCTACCCTTATCATATCGATGAGGTAGAGGTGCATTTAGCATAAGTACCCTATGGGAGGATGACAACGAGGATCATAGGGAAAAGGGCTACTTGCCGAAGTATAAGATAGGTGTCTTCCTTTTTATGCTGGTATGTTCTTGAATAAGGAATATACTGTCATGCAAATCTGAACGTATGGATTGCATGATGCGCTACTGATCGAGATGGAGGATAACCAATATTATTTGCTTCTTAAAAGCAGGTAATGATAGTTATTGACTCTATCATTGCCTGTTTTTTTATTATATTCCTCTAAAAAACTTCAGTACACAGCATCTACATGTCCATCGTTCCTTCAGGCCATCCTATAAGAGGATAGGTACTTATTTAAAAACAATAGGAGGGAACAAAATGGAATTTGGAATTCTTTCACTCATTCCACCAATCATTATGCTTGTTCTTGTGTTACTAACAAGACAGGTTTTACTTTCTTTAGGAGCAGGCATTGTTGTCGGAGCATTCATGTTAAATAGCTTTAATATCGTGCCATCATTTAATGAAATATGGATGAGCTTCTCACAGATATTCTATGTTGATGGAGATCTTCAGGTTGGCAGCATTCAATTATTAAGCTTTCTTATCTTATTAGGCATTACAACTGCCTTTATGACTGCTTCAGGCGGAAGTGCTGCTTTTGGAGAGTGGGCTATTCACCGTATTCGCACTCGTAAGGGCGCACAGACTATGCCGGGGATATTAGGTCTTATCATTTTCATTGATGATTATTTCAACAGCTTAGCTGTCGGCCAAGTCGCTCGTCCTTTAACAGACCGTTATAACGTTTCTCGTGCGAAGTTAGCCTATATTATTGACTCAACATCAGCTCCAATTACAGTTGTATCTCCAATCTCAAGTTGGGGTGCATATATCATTGGGTTGATTGGTACAATTATTGCGACGCAGGAGATCACGGGGTATGGAGAACTTGAAGCATTTCTTCGTATGATCCCAATGAACTTCTACGTGTTTGGTGCTATATTCTTAGTATTCTTAATGATTTATCGTAATTTTGATATTGGCGCTATGAGAAAACACGAAGAAAAAGCACAAACTACAGGCGAGCTAGTGGATCCAAGTAAAGAAGTGCCAGGAGATCTGAATAATGAATTTAAGGCAACTCAAAGAGGTAAAATTTATCATCTAATCATTCCAATTCTTGTTTTAATCGTGGCTACAGTGACTACCATGTTTATCACTGGTATTCAAGGCACACCAGCTGAAGAAGAAGTATCCATTCTAAGCATCTTTGCAAATACGAACGTAAACCGTTCCTTATTCTACGGTGGCCTATTTGCTGCATTAAGCGGACTGGTTCTTTATATGTTCTTACAAGGGTCAAAATCTTCTACAGGCAAAGTAGTTGTTGAAGGAATTAAAGCGATGCTTCCGGCTATTTACATCTTAGTTTTAGCTTGGATGATTGGAACGATTATTGGTTCTATGGGAACTGGCGAATATTTAGCGGAACAAGTAAAAAATGCTAATATTAGTCCAACATTCTTGCCATTTATGATGTTTATCGTAGCTGGATTTATGGCTTTCGCAACAGGAACTTCTTGGGGTACATTTGGAATTATGCTTCCGATCGCAGGAGAAATTGCTGCTACTTTAGACGTAGCGATGTTCTTACCATCTCTTGCTGCCGTATTGGCAGGTAGTGTGTTTGGAGACCATTGTTCACCAATTTCAGATACAACGATCTTGTCTTCAACAGGAGCGGGATCTAACCATATTGATCACGTTATGACACAGCTACCATATGCATTAATTGGAGCGCTTGCTGCTTCAGTAGGGTATGTGATCTTTGGATTTACTACAAGTACAATTCTTTCTCTAGTTGTCACATTAGTGATTGTGCTTGCAGTTGTTCTTTTGTTTCAGCCAAAACAAAATAGTATAGAAGAATAACTTTATTAGCCAGTAATCATGTATATGATTGCTGGTTTTTTTCATGGGAGCTCCGCGCAGGAGCAGGGAAGATCATCCAGAAAGATGGACCTTATCATGCAAATTCGTACACTCCACACGTACTTTACAGATGAAAGGATATAATTTCCATTAAAACTAAAACCCACTAATATCAGTGTATAGACCAAAAGTCATAATTAGAAAATACTGAAAATTAAAACATTACCTTTACAAGAGTGTTTGGACTCGCTATAATCAATACTGAAACAGCGGAAATAATCAGAAAATTTGAACATTCTCATACAAAAATAAGCATATGCTTATTTTTTATGAGGAAAGATTGAAGGGGAGGTCTTTCTATGGAAAATCGATCACAATGGGGAACACGCGCCGGATTTATATTGGCGGCAGTTGGTTCTGCTATTGGTCTAGGTAACATTTGGCGATTCCCATATGTTGCTTATGACAACGGTGGAGGAGCATTCTTCTTACCTTATTTAATTGCACTATTTACAGCTGGGATTCCGATCCTGATTATGGAATTTACTATGGGACATAAGTTCCGCGGTTCATCACCATTAACCTTTGCAAGGTTAAATAAAAAGTCTGAAGCTCTCGGTTGGTTCCAAGTATTTGTCTCATTTGGGATATCAACATACTACGCCGTTATTATCGGTTGGGCATTAGCATATGCTTGGTTTTCCTTTAACCTATCTTGGGGAAGTGATACTCAAGCATTCTTATTCGCGGATTATTTGCAAGTCAGTGATCCTCCAACACAAATGGGGAGTCTAGTCCCTGGAGTGCTTTTCCCATTGATTATCGTATGGGCTGTCGTATTAAGTGTTTTATTTAAAGGAATTAAAAAGGGTGTAGAAGCTGCAAATAAAGTTTTCATACCTACACTTGTGGTCTTATTCTTAATTATTGTTATCCGTGCAGTAACACTAGAAGGTGCTGCAGAAGGCTTAAATGCATTCTTCCAACCTAATTGGTCTCAGTTGACTGATCCAACTGTATGGACAGCTGCTTATACTCAAATTTTCTTCAGCTTGTCTATCTGTTTTGCAATTATGATCACGTATTCAAGTTATTTACCGAAAAAATCTGATATTACGAACAACGCATTCATTACTGGTTTAAGTAACTCTGGTTTTGAATTACTTGCTGGTATTGGTGTATTCAGTGCGATTGGTTTCGTAGCAGTCACAACTGGTGGTGGAATTGATGATTTTGCTGGAGCTGGAGTTGGACTAGCGTTCGCAGTCTTCCCGCAAATTATTAATGAAATGCCGTTCTTAAATGGATTTTTTGGATTCTTATTCTTTGCTTCCTTAGTACTAGCAGGATTATCTTCACTTATATCCATTTGTGAAACATACATTCTGGCATTCCAAGAGAAGTTCAATATTACTCGTACAAAAGCTGTAGCGATCGGTGGCGGTTTATCTGCTCTTATTTCGTTAGTTTACGCTACACAAGGTGGAGCACACTTCTTAACAGCTGTTGACCGTTATGTTCTAACTGTTGGAGTTGGTCTGGGTGGTTTACTCGAGGTTATTCTTATTGCCTGGGCAATTCGCAAAGTAAAAACATTGAAAGATCATGCAGATGGTTTATCTCAAATTCGTCTTGGTGCATGGTGGACGATTTGTTTAACGGTTATTACACCAGTCCTATTAGGATATATGATGATATTACAACTGAAGAACGACTTTACAGCACCGTATGTTGATGGTTATCCGCTTGCTGTAGTTGGACCTTGGGGTATGGGTGCATTAGCCCTAGTTATTGTCTTTGCAGTTGTTTTCTCACTCTTCAAATGGAGAGGTGGAAAGGAAACGAGCGTTAACTCAGATAAGGAGGTTAGTGGCTAATGAGCGTGAGTGCAATTATCATGATGGTTATTAGTATGGTACTAATCTGGGGAGGTTTAGCTGCAAGTATAATTAATGCAGTGAAAACACCTAGTAATGATTAAAACTAAAGGATTGGGTGCATTTAGCATCCAATCCTTTTTTTATTTTTTTAGTTTTCGTGTCTCTCGTTCCCATTTCCTTAAATAAGGGTAGGGATCAAATGACCACTCACTATATCCGTTATCTCTATACATTCCATAATGGAGGTGAGGCGGGAACTTCCCAGACGTGCCTGGTGGACCATATCCAGTGGCACCTACATAACCAATAACATCACCTGGTTTTACAACTTGTCCAACCTTCACACCTTTTTCAAATCCGTTTAAGTGAGCAAAATAATGGTATATGTTATTGATATCGCGCACACCAATTCTCCAACCACCGTAACGGTTCCATCCTTTCATTTCTACAACCCCATAAGATGTTGCTCTAACAGGGACCCCATAGCTAGCAAATATATCGGTGCCTTCATGAATTCTTCTTCCACCAAATCCACGTGCATCTCCCCACGTATTTTTATAACTATAGTTATGATATAGAGGGACAGGGAACATGTGATTTTGAAGATCTATTGTATTAAATTTTTCATACACCTTTGCTGTATTCATGATTGTTTGCACGGATAATTCTCGTTGATAATAATTCCAGATGGCTATTTTAATGTCTTGTTTAGATGTACCATACTGTTTGATCCAATCTGCCATTGTATATAAAATATCGTAATCATTTGTCCGATCGGCTATATCATCACCATCACCATCTTTTCCAATTCCGCCTAGAACTTCAATTTCACTTACAGTTAGCGGTCGATCCTCTGTTGATTGAGCCCCATTCCAAAGGGGAGAAGGGAAGGTGATGGAAATCAGGTCATCAGAGGCATGAGATTTATGGATATGCTTTTCATATTGATCAATCGCAGCTAAGTAATACCAAGGAATCTGCGTTAATGTTTCCATACTTTTAAATAAGTCCATTTTTTGTTTATATGGATCTTGTTCAGGCTCAGCTTGCGATATTGTTGGAACAATTAAGCAAATGATAAGGACGATGACGCCCCCGAATTGATTTATCACAGTTGTTCACCTCCACATATAAGCTCTTATATAAGGTAGTTTGCGGTAACATAGTTGAAAACATGATTGGTAAATCTTTAAAATTTAAGGGGATATGACAACATAAAGAAGAGCTTCAAATCCCATATGATTTGAAGCTCTATGTGGGGTAGCTTTTATTGGCCCATCATGCTACCTTGTTCTTTTTCTACATCACGTTTGTCTTTTTTAGACTTCGTTTCATCGTTATACATTTGTTCACCTTGAGGCGATTTTTTCATTTGGTCTATGACAGATTCAATTGAGTCTCGGTATTCGCGGTCGCCTGTTCTCATATTACTTAATGTTGCAAGCTCACGATACATGTTCTGTTGGTCAGATACATAAACCTCATAATATCGAGGTACAACAGACATTGCATTCTTCTTAGCCATATCTGCTGCGCGGTTACGGTCCATGTTACCTTCAGGTGTATAAGCAACTAATACTTCAGAATCGGTCACTAATGTTGCTGCATCTTTAATGCCCTCGCCTTGAAGCATATATCGTGTAATTAAGTCAGAAACCTGTTCACGATCCATGATACCGTAGCGAATTTCCTCATCATTGTT
This sequence comes from Pontibacillus sp. HMF3514, assembly GCF_009858175.1. Taxonomy (GTDB): domain Bacteria; phylum Bacillota; class Bacilli; order Bacillales; family BH030062; genus Pontibacillus. The sequence goes on along the minus strand of NZ_CP047393.1, from coordinate 3,111,987 downwards.
GCCTACCTGATCCTTTGTATATCGAACATATCCGAATCGGTCTGTACGAGCATCATTACGATCGTCTTTCTGAGACTGATAACTACTATTCAATGATTGGTCTTGATCAAACCCTACATTGTTATAGCCGTTATTATTGTCACCCATGTCCAAGGCACCTTCATTACCGTTATCATTGCCTGCACAGCCTGATACAAGTATTGTCGCTGCTAAAGCTGTAGTTGATAACCAACTTTTGTAGTTCAATGGAAACCCTCCTATGCAATTATAATGTTCCTCTCCTCATCTATAGCTTGAGTCATAATAAAATCTTCATGCTAGAAAATGTTCTCCAGTATGAAATTATAAAAGTAAAAAAATCCAAAATATGATACACTAGAAGAAGCATAAGAGGTGATCGACGTGATTGAGATTCAAGGGAAAAAATATGATCTAATTCATAATGAAAAAGATGGCTTCCAAGAAGAAGCATTTGAAGAACGTTTCAGTGATATTTTAAGTAAATATGATTTTATTGTCGGTGACTGGGGATACGGTCAACTGCGACTTCGTGGCTTTTATGATGACCAAAATCCAAAAGCAACATTTGATACCAAAATTAGTACCTTAAATGATTATTTGTTAGAATATTGCAATTTTGGTTGTGCGCACTTTGTTATCAAAAAAGTAGATGAATAAAAACCAGACAGCTTTTTAGCTTGTCTGGTTTTTTGGGCCTACAGGATGTAGGTCAGATCGGTGTTGTCACAGGACGTGACGAACTTGGGCCTACAGGATGTAGGTCAGATCGGTGTTGTCACAGGATGTGACGAACTTAACCGATCATCCTTATCCCACACTTTCTTTTTTAGGACTCATCTGTTCTTTGATTTTCGATAGAAGGTTTAACTTCTTCATCAGGATGGTCGTGGGTTGGGTGGGAACCTGGGTCAAGACGTTGTAGATCCTTGTGGAGTGATTTGTTTTCATAGTTAAAGGCACTGTAATAGCGTTGACCAGGTTTCCAAGGTGTACTTTTATTTTCTACAGGCTCATATTTATTGCGTGGTGCGCCATAAGGTCCTTCAGGTAGCTGTTCAGGAGTCAGGTAATTTCGCATAGCTTCAACATTCGCAAAGTCCGAGTAACGTTCTTCTTTTTCATCAGACATAAAAAACCCTCCTTTGGCTTAGTTTAAACCAAAAGAGGGTTTCTTATTATTGATAGAACGATTCCTATATAACTTGTCTTAAAAATTCCCGTAGTTCTTCGGCTTCTACTTCAGTGAGGTTATATACATGTTCCAAATAGCCGGGCTCTTCTACATCATCTTGGCCGATAATAGCATAATGACTTCCTTGGAGATCGAGAACAATTTTTTTGCCATAATACCGGTCTGTTGTCATAATGGCCAAATCGTACCGATGGGCTTCTCCCATAAAACTAACAAAACGTGTGTTTGTTTCCTCTTGATCATCATATAGAAAAAATTGGTCTTCGGACATGTTTTACAACCTCCTTGGGTGTAATTTTTAATAAACGAAGTTAGGCTTATGATCCAACTGGTGATTTGCTTTAATAAAGCGAACCGTTCTGGTTTTAGCGCGCATTACGATAGAATCTGTTTCAGTTAACTCGCCACCTAGAAACTTAACGCCATTTAATAACTCACCTTCTGTTACACCTGTAGCTGCAAAAATGGCATCATCACTTTGAACTAAATCATCTAATGTTAATAATTGCTCTGGATCTTCAAGCCCCATACCTATGCAGCGTTGTGCTTCTTCATCATTTTTAGGAACAAGACGAGCTTGCATATCTCCGTCTAAACACTTAATTGCTGCTGCAGAGATAACACCTTCTGGAGCGCCACCCCTACCGACGAAAAGGTCTACCCCTGTATGTGGAAGACATGTAGCAATTGAAGCACCAACATCACCGTCTCCAAATAATTTAACGCGAGCACCTTTAGCACGAACACGTTCAACAAGTTCTTCGTGGCGTGGACGTTCCTGGACAATAACAGTTAAATCATGAATACGCTTATTATTAGCTTTTGCGACAATATCAATCGTTTTTTCAATCGGATCATCTAGACTGATTTTTCCACTAGCTTTTTTACCGACAGCAATCTTTTCCATATACATATCTGGTGCATGTAAAAGAGCGCCACGGTCTGCTGCTGCAATGACAGCCATTGCATTATTGTGACCTTTCGCTACAATGTTCGTACCTTCAAGTGGATCAACTGCAATATCAACTGCTGGTCCATTACCATTACCTAATTCTTCTCCAATATATAGCATAGGTGCTTGGTCTTTTTCACCTTCACCTATTACAACCGTACCTTCCATGGAGATGGAGTCAAACATTCCTCTCATAGCTGAAGTTGCAGCATCATCTGCTTCATTTTTCTTTCCTCTTCCCATCCATTGAGCTGAGCTTACAGCTGCTGCTTCTGTTACACGTACAAGTTCTAAGGCTAATTCACGATCCATGGTTGTTTTCCCCCGATACTTTGTTTTCCTTCTATATAATAGCAGAAAACGGACCAGAACTTAAATGGAAATTAGCGTTTATATAGAATAAGATATGATATGATAGCACAAGAAGAAGGTTGAAGTGAAAGGAGATATAGAGAATGTATTTTGTTGATAGAAGTAAAATCGAAGAAACATTACAATATTTGGATGGTTTGTTAACTTGTTTTGAGAACGAGACATTTGAAACATTTACAGAAAAACTAGCGCTTGAACGAATAGCTCAAATGTGTGTAGAGTCGATTGTGGATGTTGGAAATATGATGATTGATGGCTTTATTATGAGAGATCCCGGTAGTTATGAGGATATTATCGATATTCTAACGGATGAAAAAGTTCTTCCTGAAGAGGAGGAAGATTATTATAAAAACATTATCCAAATGCGTAAGCCTCTAGTCAGAGAGTTTGTAAATATGGACCATGATTATTTATATAATACAATAAATCAAAATTGGACTTCGTTAACAACTTTCAGTGAGCGAATTCGTTATTATCTCAATGAAGAATTAGGGCCCGTTTCAGCCTTTTCAAAAGAATAGGACGTTCTCTTAGAGCGGAGAGCGTTTTTTCACATGAAGAAAGAGAAAGGGGATTACACCATGACATCTTATAAAGGCTATTTAATTGATCTAGATGGGACAATGTATCGAGGAACTGAACGTATTGAAGCAGCATCAGATTTTGTTAAAGCATTAAAAGAAAAAGATATCCCACACTTGTTTGTTACGAATAATTCATCAAGACGCCCCGAACAAGTGGCAGAGAAATTGAATTCATTTGATATACCTGCTGAGGAAGCTCAAGTATTCACAACAAGTATGGCAACAGCATCTTATATTAAACAGCAAAAGGAAGGTGCAAATGTTTATGCTATAGGTGAAGAAGGACTTTTCCATGCACTGGAGGATAAAGGACTTCATCTTGTAGAGGAAGATAGTGATTATGTTGTTGTCGGAATTGACCGAGGAATTACATATGAAAAATTAAGTAAAGCATGCTTAAATGTTCGTGGTGGGGCGAAGTTCCTATCAACGAACGGTGATATAGCTATTCCTACTGAAAGAGGAATGCTACCCGGTAATGGCTCGTTAACTTCTGTTGTAACCGTCTCTACTGGAGTAGAACCTATATTCATAGGAAAACCAGAATCGATCATTATGCAACAAGCAATGGAAGCGTTAGGACTTACTAAAGAGGAAACGTTAATGGTGGGAGATAATTATCATACTGATATCTTAGCGGGCATGAATGCTGAGCTAGATACGCTTTTAGTTCACACAGGTGTAACCACCAAAGAGCATTTACAAGAGTATGATCGTCAACCTACATACACAATAGAATCCTTAGAAGAATGGATTTCGAAGTTATAAGACAACAAAAAAAGCCCTCTCAGGTGTGAGAGGGCTTTACTTAAGGTTTCTAAAATACATATGGTCCAACAGTTAGTGATAATATGAGAATGTGCACAAATACAAAATAGACAACCTTATACCCAGCAGAAGTAGATCTGTGTATGAACTGCATACAACCATAAGCAATCAGACCAGCTACTAATATGATCACTATCGAGTTTCCTGGGAAGGCGATATACGCTGGTGCTGTAGCATTTAATTTTTGAGTGAAAATGGTGCCACTCTGTATGAACGCCCCTAATAAATAAATCCCAATAGCAGAATAAAGAACCCACTTATAATCATGATCGATTGACTTTTTATAGAATAAGAATAGGAGCACGAAGAATATGAGAGGCCAAACCATCCATTTCATTGCAAGGATTAAAAATGGAAATGCTTTGGTCAGCATGCTCATTGTAACGCCTAAGGCCAGTAACATATCTGTTTTCGAATAACCCGCTGCTTGTTCAATTACCTGAGGTTGTGAAGAAGATACATATAAGGTATTTGGAATATTCATATCCATCCACATTACCATGTGGTCATTCACAAGCTTGGGATTCGTTGAAAAACGATAGGTATTACTTCTTCTTTTCGCAGTAATATTTTCTTCATCAACAATGTTTAACTCATAAATATTCGGAGCATAATTTGTTTGATAATCAACTTTACTAAAACCAATACCATAAAACGCAAGACTAAGTTGGTCATTAAGGTAAGAGGCTGTTACTTCTCCGATTTCATCTATTCTTGCCCCCGTTTTAGGATCAATGGGGTTAATAAGTCTCGGAGATATAGTGTCGTCGGATGACTGAAATTCTGAAACATATAAACGATATGGATCTTTTCCAGCACTTTCTACAAAAGATTTCATGGCTAATCCTAATCGATTTTCAGTAGCTGCGTATGCTACTTCCACAATGCTTTCATTTGCTGGGACACTAATAGACTGTTCTTGTACTTTTTTTAGGTCTCCATTTTGGAGTTGAAACATTGTGAAATTTAATTTATTTGCAACCGTACTGTCTGCAATAATCGTAGGGATATCATTATGGTGTGTGATTTTATACTCTTCATAACCCTCAGGTAAATTTCCTAGTTCTTTTGTTTCTAGTGAACTAGGATCTAGTGAGAAAAGGGTGGTTTCTTGGATGTAATAAATATCACCTTCTTTAACGAACATTGAATTAGCTTTGGCTAATACATCTCCTGAGTCATGGTGAATAATTTCGTCATCAAGATGGTAAATTAGTGTATTGTTATTAGCGAAATATGGATCCCATTTCGTAAACGGAACCTCCAGAGTTGACGCTTCCTCTAATGTGAAGTCTTTAGAGAATGTTTTTTTCGTCAGTGTCCCATCGTTAAATATGGCTGTTTGGTATTTTCCGTCTTCCGTTTTATAAAGGTTAGGTAGTGATTTACTGTCAGATTTACCTATTTCAATTCCTCGGCTCCAATCATCAGATGGTTGATTTGATACGGATTCAGCACCTTGATAAAACAAAAGAGAAAAAAAGGCAAAAGCCATTGTAAGTGGTACAATCCAAATTAGTTTTTGTTTGAGTACTTCCATTGTGTCTCCCCCTTTCAAAATAAATGAGACTTTCTACTTATACGACTCATTTATAAAACGGTTTCATTTTTCTGTAAAAATATATAAAAATTGGATATTTAGATCGCGGACAATGAAACACTCTTTTATAAGATATAACCTCCTATTGTTAACATAAGGAAGATAAGATGTAAGGCTACAAAGTACATAACTTTATATCCTACAGACCATGTTCGACGTGCAAACATTAAACAAAAGAAGGCTAAAAGTCCGAATAACAAAATGAATACATAAGGAAATCCAGGGAAGGTTACAAAATCAGGTGCACGAACTTGGATGGTACGAACAAAGAAATGCTCCTCAAGTAGTAAAGCACCAATTAAATAAACGGCAATTCCACTGTATAAAATCCAAGATAAATTTTGATCCATTGACCTTTTGAAAAAGAGGAAAAGAATACTAAAGAACAGAAGTGGTACGACAATCCATGGATATGTTAAATAAATGGATGTGAATGATTTAACTAAGTGCATAATGGTTTGTCCAAACGCTATAGTTAAGTCTGTTTGGGTGAACGTATCTGCCTTTGCAATTAAATCTGGATTTTGGGAAGAGATAAAAATCTTCTTATTAATTCCATAATCAAGCCACATAATGGTTTCTTTATTGAGAAGTAATGGATTTGTTGAGAAATACCTTGTATTGCTAATCTGTTGAACATCGATTCCTGATGACGTTTTAGTAAATTGATAGATATTGTTTGCGCTCATGGTTTCTGTAGCACGTTCTGTAAAACCAGTTGCGTGAAAGATTACATATAATTGACCATCCCTGTAATAGGGTCTAAAATCGCCAGCTTCCCTTATCTTTCTTCCTGTATTTGGATCATTTAGATTTAATAAATTGAAATCTAAGTAAGGGTTATCCCAAGAACTTTCCAGTGAGTAAATGCGAGATTCTTTTCTTCCAACGTCCGTTTTAGCAACAATACCAAACCCATTGTCCTTTGTAGCCACTGCTATGTCACTAAAATATTCACTAATTGGTACCTTAAGCATTCCTTTTGCTTTAACCGTTAGCTCGCCACTAGGGAGTGCTTCATATAAAGCCATTGGTACTTTAAAGCCAAGAGATTTATAAGCCATGAAGTACATTTTATCCTTATGTACAATAGGAACAACAGTCTGGTACTGATCAGAAATTTTTCCTAGTAAAGTAGAGGATTTTGATTGAGGATTTAATTGGTAAATTTCATTATCCTTTGAATAAAATAAATGGTTTTCTAAAGGATAGAATTTATCAGCCATTGTGATTAATTCATCAGTATTCCCATTTATTAATTCCCCGTCTTCGTGGTAAATTAATTCCCCTTTGTTGTAGTAGAATGGATCCCATTTAGTGAATGGAACAGACTTGGATGATTCATTTAATAATTCGAATGACTGATTATAAGTTTTCGTTAAAACTTCTCCCTCATTAAAAAAAGCTATTCGGATCTCTGAACCATTTTGATAAGAGAACGGTGCACGATTCGTTTGAGTTTCACCAATCTTTATATGGCGACTCCACTCTTCACTTGGTTGCTTAGCAATTAGTGTCAGATTACTCCAAAATAATCCGAACACAATAGAGAAAATGATGATGATTGGAACAACCCAAACTAGATTTCTCCTAATTTTCTGTAACATAATGACCCCCGAAAATATAATAGGACAAAACTCTCTTAATTTTCTTTATTTTACCATGATTTTACCATGACTCTACGAATTAAAAAACATTTACTTCAGCAACCATTTTTATATAAAAAAAGAAACCGATGACTTAGTCATCGATTTCTTCGTCGCTTGCAGTACTATGGGCTAAACGACTTGATGCTGCAGCAGCAATCGCTCCAACAATGTCATCTAAAAAGGTGTTACAACCATAAGATTTGTCATTTAGCTTTTCTAAAATTCCTGGTTTTTGTTTATCAATAAATCCGTAATTCGTAAACCCAATGGAACCATAAACGTTTACGATAGAAAGTGCTATAACCTCATCGATTCCATATAGGCTTTCATCAACTTCAATGGTTTCTTGAAGCGGTGAGTCTAGCTGTTTTTTCTCAGCTAAGATGTCAAGTTGTATCCCTGTTAAGATTGCGTTTTGAACTTCACGCTTAGCAATAACTCGATTCACATTCCATTTACATTCCTCTAGCGATAAATCATCGTGATACTTGGACTGTAAGTAATACACGAGATCGGCTATATCATCTAGTGTTACGCCTCTCTCTTTTAACCATATTCTTGCTTTTTCTTCTAACTGCGTCATTTTTTGCTGTGCCATTTTTTATCACCTATTTCTTTGTTTGTACACATCAATTTATTCCCTATAAATCATGTTATGAAACAACGATCATGGTTGTGATTCAGGAAAGAGTGCTCAAGGTTTTGAAACTTATACATAAATATAGAATAAGACACTTTTTAAGGTAGGTGCTAATATGAAAGACATCATTCAAGAACGGTATAATATTGAGCTGGGGGAAGAGATTTATCATTCTGGTCTTCATGGATTTAAAGGGCGGGATGGGTATTATATTCTTATATCAGAACCGCCAACTACAGATGAAGAAGCATACGAACAACGTTCTCTTTGTGAATATTTAATGAATCAAGGATTTCAAAACGTCGCAATTCCTATGTTTACAACAGAAGGACGCCTTCAGAATAGCCTTGATAACCAAACGTTCTCACTTATTTATACACCTTCTTTTGAAACGGTGCAAGAAAAACAAGGAACAAGGCTTGCCCAGTTACATCAATTAGGAAACGATTACCCCTATCAACCTCAATATGTCACTCGATATGGTCAATGGAAAAAACTTTGGGAAGATAAAATGGATGCATGGACTACTCTATATAAACAGGAATGGGAAGAGAGACCTGCCACCTCATATCAGAGATTATTTATTGAGACATTTCCTTATTTGGAAGGGATGACCGAAAACGCAATTCAATACTTACAAGAAAGTGAGCGAGATTGGCGTTATGATCAAACAGACCAAGGAACATTTACGTTTCAGCGCCTACATCCATCTATGTTATCCGAAAACATATGGCCTCATACCTTGTTATATGATCATCCAACTCGTGATATTGCTGAATGGATGAGATACAAATTTCTCGAAAACGGGTCTGAAGCTTTCGGGGAGATACAAACGTTTTTAGATGATTATGAATCCTCTAGAGCATTGTCAGTATTTAGTTGGAGAATGATTTATGCACGTTTGCTCTTACCTGTTCATTTGTTTGATTCTTTAGAAGGATCGCTTGGGAATGGTGATAAAAGAAATCGAATGGCAGAACACTCCTTGAGAGATCTTTTGCATTTTCAAGACACTTATGAACAAATTCTTCACCGCTTTTTTTCTGAGTTATCTTTAGATGTCCAACGCGTCAATATTCCAGTTTTAGATTGGGATTGAGTTGCTATGACTAGGTATTGAAATTGTGATTATGCTACTATTGTAGGCAAAGTAATCGTTATTTAGGAGGATCAGCATGTCAAAGCCATATGTATATATCACAAGATCTTTACCAGAAGATGTCGTCAATCAATTCCAAGATATTTTTGATATTCATATGTGGGATTATGAAGAAAAACCTGTGGAAAGAGAAACATTACTTCAAGAAGCGAATAAAGCGGATGCTCTTATTACAATGCTTAGTGATAAGGTTGATGAAGAGCTACTTCATGAATGCAATCAAGTTAAAGTAATTGCGAACCTGGCAGTAGGTTATGACAATATTGATGTGCAAAAGGCTGATGAAAAAGGGATAACGATAACCAACACACCTGATGTTCTAACAGAAACAACAGCAGATTTAACTTTTTCTTTATTAATGGCAACAGCAAGACGTATTGTTGAAGCAGCTGAGTATGTGAAAGAAGGTCAGTGGAAAAATTGGGCACCTCTTTTGTTAGCGGGCAAAGATATTCACCACAAAACAATTGGTATTGTAGGAATGGGACGAATTGGTGAAGCTGTAGCTAAACGTGCTACAGGGTTCAATATGGATATTCTATATCATAATCGAAGTCGAAAAGAGCATGCAGAACAAGAGCTTGGTGCCAAGTATGTGTCATTTGACGATTTGCTGGAGCAATCAGACTATGTGGTTTGCTTAGCTCCGTTAACAAAAGAAACAAAAGGGATGTTTGATCAAAAAGCTTTTGAGAAGATGAAATCTACAGCTATTTTTGTAAATGCATCTAGGGGAGCCAATGTGGATGAAGAGGCTCTTTACAAAGCTCTTGAAGATGGCGAAATTCAAGCGGCAGGACTTGATGTTTTTGCTCAAGAGCCGATATCATCTGACCATCCTTTACTTCAATTAGAGAACGTTGTTGCGTTACCGCATATTGGGTCTTCTAGTGAGGAAACTAGAAAGAATATGATGGAGCTTTGCTTTGAAAATATACAACGCGTATGGAATGGGCAAGAAGCTAAAACGAAAGTGAACCCTTAATGGCAAAGATCTCTCTTAATGAGGGATCTTTTTTTAGTTAGATAAACATACTTTTTTCAACAATATGGCAGGATTATTGAAGACTTGAAACTGAGAGGAGTCCGTTGCTGTTGAGTAATTTGTTCCGGTCAGTAAAACGGCAAGCCTGTTGTGGAAGACAAGCCGAGCCTCCTCGTTCCTGCGGGGTCTCGTCTTGCCTTTGTTACCACGACAGTTTGCCGTTTCCTTCCCTCCACGCGATTAAGGAGACTAACGGACCATAATTCAGCTTTCCCACCTCATATTGATTGGAAATCATATTCTGAGAAGTTGCTCAGACCCTTGTCATGATAGGCTTATACTACCTGGAATCAGAACATCCTCTCCCTGAACTACGGCGGTTCCGTTAGTCACCATTCGGCAAAGGTGGGCTGTGGAACGGGTTGACTCCTCCGGTAGAAAGGGCGAGCGAGATCCCGCAGGAACGAAGTGACGAGGAAGCTCGATCGGTCTTCCGGGGAAAGCAACCCGTTCCACAGCCCACCGATCTGCACAAAAGCAACGGAACCATACGCACATTATCTCGATTCCAATTCTTCCACATTAGAGGGCTATAGTGGAATAAATAAAAGCCTGATATAAAAAAGAACATGCAGTTTATAGCTGCATGTTCTTAAGTAGAGTCATTTAGAATACTTGTTCAACTTCACGAATACCTGGTACTTCTTCTACAAGTGCGCGCTCAATACCAGCTTTTAGTGTGATTGTAGAACTTGGGCAGCTTCCGCAAGCTCCCATTAGACGAAGGCGAACGATTCCTTCTTCTACATCTACAAGCTCAACGTCTCCACCATCACGTAGTAAGAAGGGACGAAGTTTATTTAAGACCTCTTGTACTTGTTCTTGGTTTTCCATCATCCATCTTCTCCTTTCATTCTTATGTTCATTATAATTCACACTTCATAAAAAATCTATTATACTGCGTCAATTTCCTCAATCTGGTTCATCTATGGATATTTCCATTATATAATGAAAAAGTATAATTGTCTCTCTTTATATTTTACTGAGAACCATTATCATTTTAACTTTTTTTCAGCTTTTTGTAAAATAGAATTATAGGAGAAAGGCTTCATCAGAGAGGGAGGATAAAGCATGAACAAAACAACCATTACAGTGTATGGAGCGGAGCAACGATGTGCAAGTTGTGTGAATGCTCCTGGGTCTAAAGAAACGTATGAGTGGCTTGAAGCAGCTATTTCAAGAAAATATGATTCTAGTTATCTACAATTTCAGTATATTGATATTTTTACACCACCCGAACAAGAAGAGCATCAGTATTTCACACAAAAGATCTTAGATGATGAATTCTTCTATCCACTTGTGGTCGTGAATGGAGAAGTCGTAGGAGAAGGGAACCCTCGTTTGAAAACGGTTTATAGAGCGTTGGAATCGGAAGGTATTCAACCAACAAGTTAACGAACAAAGGTGTATGTATATTGAGATTTATACCGAAACTATGGTAGCATAGATCGTTGAGTAGGGGATTCATCAGATTAAAATAGCAAGAGGTGAAAACGATGAATCCGATCATCGAATTTTGTATTAATAATTTAGCAAGTGGATCTCAAAAAGCGAAAGAAGAGCTTGAGAAAGATCTAGATCTTGATGTTATAGAATATGGATGTTTAAGTCATTGTGGCCTATGCGCCCAGTCCCTTTTTTGTTTAGTAAATGGGGATCGTGTAACTGGAGAAACACCTGATGAATTAGTGGAAAATGTATATCAGCACTTAGAAGAGAATCCCCTGTTCTAATGAAATAGAAGCGCGATGTTTTAGCATCGCGTTTTTGTATATTATAATCTGATTCAGTAGGCTCAAAAAGTGCAGAGCAGTTTACATGGAATATATAAGCTTGTTAGAATAAATTTGATTATTTTAATTCACTAAAGGAACGAACTAGAAAAGAGGTACAACATGTCAGAAACATGGTATTTTATAGACTCTGGACATGCTTCGCCTGCTTATAATATGGCATTGGATGAAGCATTACTGAACTGGCATAGTCAAGGACTTATTCCGCCTGTCATTCGTTTTTATGGGTGGGACCCAGCGACACTGTCAGTTGGGTATTTTCAAAAGCTAAGTGGGAAAATTGATGTAGATGCCGTAAAAGAATATGGATATGGTTTGGTGAGAAGACCTACAGGTGGACGTGCGGTACTTCATGATAATGAACTTACATATAGTGTCATCGTCTCTGAGAATCATCAATCGATGCCACCTTCCGTAACCGAAGCTTATAGGGTTATCTCTGAAGGAATTCTACAAGGGTTTCGAAACTTAGATGTTCAAGCAGACTTCTCTATACCCGAAGGAAAGCTCGAACAAACGGGCTCAGCCGTCTGTTTTGAAGAGCCATCCTGGTATGAATTAATTGTTGAGGGTAAAAAAGCAGCAGGTAGTGCCCAAACTAGGCAAAAGGGCGTTATTTTACAGCATGGTTCAATCCCAATAGAGGTTGATGAATCTGCGTTGTTTGATATGTTTATTTACCCAAATGAGCGAATTAAAGAACGTGCGCGTAAGGCGTTTAGCGGCAAAGCTGTTGCTATTAATGAAGTGGCCGGACGCCAAGTTCAACTAGAAGAAGTAAAAAAAGCCTTCTACGCAGGTTTTGAAAAAGGTCTAGGTATGCAATTGCAGCCTTATACATTAACACAAGAACAATTAGCCGAAGTAAACCAGTTAGCAGAAGAGCGATATGCTAAAGACGAATGGACGTATTATCGCTAGAAAAAATAAAAAAAGGATGTGGGAGAATGAGTAAAAAAGAAGAACATTTACGCAAGCCCGAATGGTTGAAAATTAACATTAAAACGAACAAATCCTACAATAAGCTAAAGCGTATTATGCGTGAGCGCGGTCTACATACCGTATGTGAGGAAGCAAGATGCCCAAATATTCATGAGTGTTGGAGTGAGCGAAAAACCGCAACATTCATGATTCTAGGTGATACATGTACACGTGGTTGCCGTTTCTGTGCAGTTAAAACAGGTCTTCCAAACGAGTTAGATCGTCAGGAGCCTGAAAAAGTTGCTGAATCTGTAGAGCTTATGGATCTGAAACACGCAGTTGTTACAGCAGTAGCACGTGATGATTTAAGTGATGGTGGTGCATTCATTTTTGCTGAAACTGTGAAAGCTATTCACCGTCGTTCCCCAGGCGCTACGGTAGAAGTATTACCATCTGATATGGCAGGAGACTACGATAGTCTTCATACATTAATGGATGCAGGGCCTGATATCTTTAACCATAATATTGAAACTGTTCGTCGTTTAACACCAAGAGTTCGCTCTAAGGCAACTTATGACCGTTCTTTAGAGTTGCTACGTCGTGTTAAAGAAATTGCTCCAAATACACCAACAAAATCAAGTCTTATGGTAGGTTTGGGTGAAACAAAAGAAGAGATTGTACAAGCGATGGACGATCTTCTTGCACACAATGTAGATATCATGACAATCGGTCAATATTTACAACCAACGAAAAAGCACCTTAAAGTTGAGCGTTATTATCATCCTGATGAATTTGAAGAGCTTCGCCAGATCGCATTAGAAAAAGGCTTCAAACACTGTCAGGCCGGCCCACTTGTCCGTTCATCTTATCACGCTGATGAACAAGTCAACGAAACCTCTCTTCAACGCCGCATTAAATACATGAAAGGCTACGAAGAGTCTAATGAGGAAAAACTAGATACGATGAACTTTTAATTTTAAATCCGCATGCCCTAGGGTGTGCGGTTTTATTTTTGACAGAAGAGCAATGGAGACTTAACTAAATTAAACTCACCCTTATCAGGTGAGCTCTTTATCACGAACTGTATACTTCATATTGGGCTACTTTCATATCTTTGTACTACAACTTTTAGCTTCCCTCAATCTTAAAGTGGAAGATTCAGATTCGAAAATTGATACAAAAGCCAATTATTAGTATACTGAGTAATAAGATCAGACGTAAGGAGGTCATCATATGTCGATCAACATTTCTGATAGTGCTAGTCTTCAAATACAAGAGATGATGAAAGAAGAGTCGGAAAACGTTCTTTTACGTTTTGGTGTTAAAGGAGGAGGCTGCAGCGGACTTTCTTATGCTATGGGATTTGAATATGATATCAACGAAGAGCTTGATACTACATTCGAAGCTAATGGAATCCCTGTTGTGGTCAATAAGCAAGACCTTGCCATCGTAGAAGGTACAAACATCGACTTTAAACAGAACATGATGGGCGGCGGGTTCACGATTGATAATCCGAACGCCATTGCTAATTGTGGCTGTGGCTCATCTTTCCGTACGGCAACAAATGCTGGTGCGCCAAGTACAGATTGTTAATGAACAGATGATAGTCTTACCTCATATGGTAAGGCTATTTTTTTGATTCACTTATAATGCTGTAATATAGAATTATGGATTATGAAGGGAAAACAAAAGGGGAGAATTCCTCATAATGGCATAAAAAAGTCCCCTTGGTTTTTAAAGCCAAGGGGATACATGTTATTTAAGAACCGAACAAGCTAGTTGAATGCATAGGCTGAAGTTTTGCATTTGGGTCGATTTTTGCCTTTGCGTTATTAACTGCAGTCGGACCTTCACCGAAGCCGGAAGCAATCAATTTAACTTTACCAGGGTACGTACAAATATCTCCAGCTGCATAAATACCAGGGATATTGGTTTCCATTCGTTGGTTAACAACGATATTGTTTTTCTCAATATCTAAGTTCCACTCTTTAATTGGTCCCAATGAAGAAACGAAACCGTAGTTTACAATCATAGCATCAACTGGAATGTTATGAGTCTGATCACCTTTTGTTTCTTTTAACACAACCTCTTCAATGCGGTCTGTTCCAACAAGTTCTTCAGGCGAGTATGGTGTCATAATATTGACGCTAGAGTTATTTAATTGTTCAACACTATGTTCATGCGCACGGAATTTATCGCGACGATGGACAAGAGTAACGGATTTTGCAATTGGTTCAAGCATTAGAGACCAATCGACAGCTGAGTCACCGCCACCACAAACCATTACATTTTGGCCAGCGAATTTTTTCATATCGTCTACATGATAATGAAGATTTGTTTTCTCGAAGTGTTCGCAATCTTGTATTTTTAATCGGCGAGGTGAAAATGCACCGTTACCTGCCGTAATAATGATCGTTTTGGAATAGTGTACATCTTTATTTGTTGTAAGCTTAAATGTTTCATCATCAAGTTTTTCAACAACTTTTACAGATTCTTCTAAAGCTACAGCAGGATCAAACTGGTTTGCTTGTTCCCACAAGTTATCTACTAGTTCTTGCGCGCGAACTTTTGGAAAGCCCGCCACGTCATAAATATATTTTTCCGGATATAAAGCGGAGAGCTGTCCACCAAGCTGAGGGAGGCTTTCGATGATTTTTACGCTGGCTTGTCTCATTCCACCGTAAAACGCAGTGAATAAGCCAACAGGCCCTCCTCCGATAATGGTAATATCATATACTTGTTCAGACACAAATGATTCCCCCATTCATAATTTCGTTTCTATTCTATTCTACCATACTTATGACACTCCGCCTTTAATAATACCAAAACCACCAATTTGATAAAACTATTTGAAATGTCTGAATGTCGTTTATTTGTCATTTAGGGTTGAAAATTGTAGTAAAAAGGACTATGATGATTTCAGAAAATATTTTACGATATTATGACAATCCCTAATTGAAGTATGTCTTCTTTTTCACATTAAGAACACATAAAACCATGTGACACTATACATCATATGTCTATGACAACACTGTATCTGCTTGCCAGTCGGCAAGTTTTCTTAATACGTTGAATTGGATAAATGTTTTGCAGGTAGTGATTTCGACGTAGTAAAACATTTGAGGTTCAAGTACCAGTGCAACTAGGCCTCTGTCAGCGCCTTATGGCTTGCCAATCGGCAAGTTTTCTTAATGTGTTAGTTCGTGAAGTTGGTCACAATCCACCCATTCACAAACCACTGTATGGATTTCGTGAAATGTGAAAAACTAATAGTAAATGGAAGTGATATGTTATGAAGAGACCAAATATTGTCATTCTTGGAGCAGGGTATGGTGGCATGATTACTACTGTACGTTTACAAAAAATGCTGGGTGCTAATGAAGCGAATGTAACCCTTGTAAACAAGCATAACTACCATTATCAAACAACTTGGCTTCACGAAAATGCAGCCGGAACACTTCACCATGACAAAACTCGTATGAAGATCAGTGATGTAGTGGACACAAACAAAATTAACTTTGTTCAAGACACCGTTCTTTCCATCAACTCTGATGAAAAGAAAGTGAAGCTTGAAAATGGCGACCTTGAGTATGACTACCTTGTAGTTGGACTAGGTTTTGAAGCAGCAACTTTCGGTATTTCAGGCTTGAAAGAGCATGCGTACACAATAAGCAATATTAACACGGCTCGTTTGATCCGTGAGCACATTGAGTATAACTTTGCTCGTTACAACAATGAAAAAGAAGAACGTCAAGATATGCTTAACATTGTTGTAGGTGGTGCAGGTTTCACTGGTATCGAATTTGTTGGTGAGCTTGCAAACCGTGTTCCTGAGCTTTGTGAAGAATACGATATTCCTCGTGAAAAAGTTCGTATTATGAACGTAGAAGCATCTCCAAGCGTTCTACCTGGTTTCGATGAGGAACTTGTTGAATACGCTATGAACCTTTTAGAAGGAAAAGGCGTCGAATTCAAAACAGGTACAATGATTAAAGAAGTACATGAAGATAAGATTTTAGTTGAAAAAGACGAACAGCAAGAAGAGATTCCTACAAACACAGTTGTATGGGCAGCAGGTGTACGTGGTAACTCTATCGTTGAAGAAGCTGGATTTGAAACAGCGCGTGGTCGCGTAAAAGTTTCTGATACACTTCTAGCACCAGGCCATGATGATGTATTCATCGTAGGTGACTGTGCACTTATCATGAACGAAGAGAACGATCGTCCTTATCCTCCAACTGCACAGATTGCTATGCAAGAAGCTGAAAACGTAGCGCACAACTTGAAAGTGCTCGTACGTGGTGGATCAGACCTTGAGCCATTTGAGCCAAACTTAAAAGGTACCGTTGCATCCTTAGGAGAAGGACAAGCAATCGGGGTAGTTGGCGATAAAAAGCTATTTGGTTGGACAGCATCTGTTATGAAGAAGATTATCGACAACCGTTATCTGTTCATGCTTGGCGGAGTAGGCTTACTACTGAAAAAAGGTAAATTTAATATATTTACGAAGTAATTCTGGAGCAAAGGTAGCTTAAGCTGCCTTTGCTTTTTTACACTTTAAGAAAGTTTAACTATTTAAGGATTAAAGTATAAGAAAAGACATCGGTTTCGCCATTTTTGGCGATAACCGTGCTTTTCTAACGTGTATTTGTATAGAACAATCGTAAGTTTATGTGACAATCTCTAGGAGAACTTGCGCTTTTCATTTGAGCATTATAAAATGTTTTAGAAACCGTTTTAATTTTAATGATTAGGATTTCCTGATTAGAAAAGTTTAAGATCGTTGAAATATAGGAGGAGAACATCTTTGAGTATTGTACAAGCGGTAGTCTCAGTACTTCTGTTTTTTGTTTTGTTTTTTGGAATTTCATTTATCGTCAATATGCTATTTCGTCAGACATGGCTCCTAGCATTTTTCTATCCGATTATTGTCCTAACCATCGTGGATAATATCTCAATCGGAAAATACTTCACCCAATTTGGCTCATCCATTCAAGTCGCTTTTGAAAACTTAGTTCAGCTTAATGTTATGGATGCTGTTATTCTTTCTTCAGGTTTAGCTGGAGCAATCTGTTCTGGGATAGTTATTAAAATGCTACGTGTTCGTGGCTATCAGATGTTTTAAAACAAGCGGATCTTTCTGCTTGTTTTTTTATTTGAAGAAAATTGTATTGGATTATTTTATAAACACTACTTCCTATTAGCAGGACAAAAGTAGTGTTTTTTTAATGGATTAGTATATTAACTAAAGGAATTGGCAAGGATGACATTCGAGAGAGGTGTTAACAAGATGAAAACATTACTAAAACGAATCATGATGTTGGGGTTATTGGTAGCTGCATTAGGTTCGACTTTTACATCTATTTCGAATGTCTCGGCCGTTGAGGTTGGCGTTTGGATCCACAATCAAACCAAGTCTTTATATCCTTTTCAATCTACTTATGACGAACACAAGGATCGCCAAGTAAGTTTAAAGAAAAAAGAATTCAAATATGCAGATTCTAAAACTCGTTATATCTCTAGTCAGCAGATCCAAGGACCGACTTCAATTGAGGAAGCTGTAGATTTTTCACAGTATCCTAAATCAACAGTGCTAGCAACTGGGTACACAGCTGGTGTAGAATCAACAGGTAAAACACCTGACCACCCTATGTATGGCATTACGTATTCAGGTGTAAAAGTTAAGCGTGACCTATATTCTACAATTGCAGCAGATTTGAATATTTATCCAATCGGGACAATTCTCTATATTCCTAATTATGGATTTGGAGTTGTGGCTGACAAAGGTTCAGCCATAAAGGGAAATAAAATCGATCTTTATTATGAAACAGTTGATGATGTTTATGAAAAGTGGGGGAAAAAACGCGTTGATGTTTATGTTGTAAAAAAAGGAAACGGAAAACTTTCTGAAGATACACTTGTAACCTTAAATCAGAATGAACAGCTTCAGGTGTTCCGTGAAGAGATTTTGCAGAGTTAACACGTTAATTCATTTAAACGGTAACAATAAGAGTTTGGGGTAACCCAGGCTCTTATTTATTTTGGATTACAAAAACATTGATTTTGAAACTTTTTCCTTTATAAATCGTTAGACATATATATGGAGGTGGAAGTGGAATGAAGTCCTTTCTAATTGTTTTGGGAACAGTTTTATTTGAATTTCTATTAATATTAGTGGTTGCTAAACTTTTTGGTGTTCAGGTCATGGAGGTTCTTTTTTTAGGTGGAGCGTTTATTTTTGGGGTTATTTGGTTATCTGGCTATGAAATGAATAGAGTTAACAATATTGTTAAGGCAGGTACAAAAGGGTGGACGGGGCTGGATGCTGGTCAAGTTAAATTGTTTCGTTTTGAAATAACGCCTTTAATGTTAGGACTTATATTATTTATGATAATCAGTTTAGTTATTACATTTATCTATTATGCTCCATATTTTATGGCATAATTAAAGCATCAGCTGTATTGCTGATGCTTTTTTCGTGATATTAAATTATAGAATAAAGAACGATTGCTAAAAGAACACCAGTAATTCCACCAAAGAATACTTCAATAGGCTGATGGCCAAGTAACTCTTTCAATTCTTCACGCTTTTCATACTCTGCTTTTTTGTTCCACACTTTCGCTTCTTCAACAAAGTGAGAAAAGTCTTTCACTAGCATATTTAGCATAACTGCCTGCTCACCAGCTTGTCTTCGGACGCCTGTGGCATCATACATCACAATGACAGCTAAAACACATGCAATCGCAAACATATTGGATCCGAATCCTTCCTGAATTCCTACAGCAGTAGCTAGAGCGGTAACAGCAGCAGAGTGACTACTAGGCATACCTCCAGTTGAGAAAACGAGACCTATATTTGCTTCTCTTGTTGCAATGAAATGAATGGGAATTTTAACAACCTGGGCAAAAACAATCGCGGTTAATGCAGCCCATAGGGGGAAATTGGAGAGTAATTCCATGCTTTTGTGTCATCCTTTCTACATCTAGTACATTAATTGACCCTGACTCTGCTCCTTTAATTTTAACACGAAGGTAATGGATATGAGGAAATTCAAGGCTTTATGTATGTAAAAATATTATTAAAATTAACACGCTTCTCTTTCACTTTCACTTATTGTTTTATTATTATATCACACTCATGAATAACTGAATCACAAAAACGATTGATTTTTCTGTATAATAGCAGAAGGAGGTGGAGATTTTGTTTACTATACAACCAACAACAGAAATGTTTCAAGAAACAGAAGCTCTAGTACTAGGTTTATATCACGAAAACAAACAGCATCAACCAGCCTATCAGCAACTAAATGATGCGTTAGATGGAGCTCTTGATCAATATATGCAAGATGGGGATCTATCAAATGATTATAAGAAAGTTTCGAAGGTATTCACATTGAATCAAACATCTGCCAAGCGAATCTACGTCGTAGGGCTAGGAAAAAAGAAAGATTTGAGTGTGCAAAAGTTAAAGAAAGCGTTCGGTCCTTTATTTAAGCAGCTACGTCAGGATCGTGTTTCTGATGTTACTTGTTTACTACATACGTTCCAGACCGATGAAATCTCTGAGGAAGAAGCATCAAAAGCGTTCTCTGAAGCAATGATTGTGGCTCCTTATCAGTTTGAGCACTACAAAACAAGTAATGAAAAACCAGAACAAGTCATTGAATCTGTTCGAATCTTGTCTGATCAAGAAGCTGGCTCTCTTACAAACGCTCTTGAAGAAGGAGTAGCAGTTGGACATGGTGTGAACACAGCCCGACATTTAGTTCAAACACCTGGTAACTTATTAACTGCGACAGATTTAGCTGAGTATGCCATGACGCTTGCTACAACGTATGATTTTGAAACAGAAATTCTTGAAAAAGAAGATATGGAGCGTTTAGGTATGGGGGCTCTCTTAGCCGTAAACCAAGGATCGACTGAGCCACCAAAGATGATTGTTTTGAAATACCAAGGTAAAGAAGATTGGGATGACGTTGTAGGTCTTGTAGGAAAAGGAATCACCTTTGATACAGGCGGTTACTCGATTAAGCCGAAGGATGGTATTGTAGGTATGAAGGGTGACATGGGAGGAGCTGCAGCTGTACTTGGTGCCATGGATACAATTGGTCGCCTAAAGCCAAAACAAAACATTGTCGCTGTTATTCCATCTACAGATAACATGATTAGTGGTTCTGCCTTCAAACCTGATGATGTAATCACTTCATTAAGTGGGAAAACGATAGAGGTTCTTAATACGGATGCAGAAGGCCGCTTGGCTCTTGCTGATGCAATTACCTATGCTAAGCATCATAAAGCTGAAAAAATTATTGATGTTGCAACGCTTACTGGTGGTGTAGTTGTTTCACTTGGGGATTGGGTTACAGGTGCGATGACGAATAATGAGGATTTGTTTACAGATATTGAAAAAGCATCCAAATATACAGATGAGCAGATTTGGCAACTACCTTATAATGAAATTTATCGAGATCAAGTAAGGTCCAGTGATGTTGCTGATTTAAATAACTCACCAGGACGTAAAGGACATGCGATTATGGCTGGTTCGTTCTTGGCGGAATTTGCTGAAAGTACGCCTTGGGTTCACTTAGATATTGCAGGTACATCTAACCCTGGTACAGAATATGATTTAGGTCCTAAAGGTCCAACTGGTGTTATGGCTCGTACATTAGCACACTATGTTTTAACAAGGTAGACAACTATAAGAGCATGGTCTGTGTTAGGCAGGTCCATGCTTTTTTTTCATGTTTATAAAGGAAAAGCTTTTAATCGGCGGAGTGAAAGCCTACCAACGTAATGCCATAATAAGCTTACTAGTTGGACGTTCTTCAACATCCATTATGGTCACTCTTATACTGTCTGGGTTATATGAAACCTCAATAGGGTGTGAGATACCTGTATTCTGGATTAAGTGAACAACCTTATTGTGATCCGATTTTTGTGCCGCACGCATTACTTTACGGCGTAATTTTCTAGATTCCGCAAAACGCTGCGAAATAACCTGAGAGTCATTGATTAAATTTTGATAGGTTTGAGAGGAATCTTGAAATTTTTTAGTGCTTACATCTGGATACTGACGAGAAGCGGTTTGCTGCTGATATTGAAGTGAATTTACAGGCATAAGCATGTAGGGTGTGTAATAAATAGGGTGATGGTTTTGATAAGGATTCATATTTCAGGCCTCCTTTTTCTCATACACACTATATGCAAATGTAAGATAAGAGTGAAAATAGGCCATAAAAAAACGAACCTCTTAACTGAGGCTCGATTTTTTGGATTAATCTTGAATTGCAGCTTCTAAAGCTACTTCGATCATTTCGTTGAACGTTGTTTGACGTTCTTCAGATGTTGTTTCTTCGCCTGTGATGATATGGTCACTTACAGTTAGAACAGAAAGCGCTTGACGATCAAATTTTGATGCAAGTGTATAAAGAGCTGTCGTTTCCATTTCAACTGCTAGCACGTTATATTCTGCAAGTTGATCGAATAATTCTTTTGCGTTATCACGATAGAAGCTATCGCTTGTGAAGACATTACCTACGCGCAAGTTAAGTCCTTTTTCTTCACCTACGTCATAGGCAGCTTTTAATAAGCTAAAGTCTGCTGTAGGAGCAAAGTCGATACCGCCAAATACCATGCGGTTCATTTGGGAATCTGTAGACGAAGTAGATGCAAGAATAACATCACGAACTTGTACGTCTTTTTGTAAAGCTCCACAAGAACCTACACGGATTAACTTTTGTACGTCGTAACTCTGAATAAGTTCATTCACATAGATAGAAATAGATGGTACACCCATACCTGTGCCTTGTACAGAGATACGTTCTCCTTTGTATGTACCTGTGAAACCGTACATTCCACGAACCTCGTTATAGCATGTAACATCCTCTAAAAAGTTCTCAGCAATATATTTTGCACGAAGAGGATCTCCAGGTAGTAAAATTTTATCTGCAATATCGCCTTTATTGGCACCAATATGTACTGTCATATGGTATAAACCTCCTTGAGTTCTTTTTTCTCAGAAAAGTAGAGCCATGAATAGAAAATTTAGGTTGTCTGACATCTACATTGTAAAAATACCATAACGGTTTTAAGAACACAAATGGGAACGTTTTCAAATCATGAAGGAATATATTTACTATGTTTTCAGTTCAAGGACTGCTAAAATAAGAACAAAGGCGTAGTTCGAGGGGTTTTGTATGAAATATAGACCAATTGATCAAGTAGAGCAAAGTGATAGACTGGGACGTAATATCTATGCCAACGATGGACGTGTCTTATTAGGAAAAGGGATTTCATTAACAATTGGACTAATCGGCCGTTTAAAACGTATGGGTGTACACGCTGTTTATGTGATGGACGATGACGAAGAGGGAAAAGACATCCCTGAGTCAAAGGATGCATCCTCCATTTCTGATAAAACTAAACGTGAAGTCATGAAAAATCTTTCTGAATCGTTAGGCATTATTCAAGAGGGAAAAGAGTTTCATACAAAGGATCTTGGTCAAACGACCAAAAATATTATTGATGAACTATTACATAATAAAGATGTATTATTACAATTAGAAGATATCCGAACCAAGGATAATGAACTGTTAATTCACTCTATGCACGTAACGGTGATGTCAGTGCTTGTGGGGATTAAGCTCCAATATACGAATAAAGAGCTTATAGAATTGGGAATTGGTGCTATCCTTCATGACGTTGGTAAGGTAGGCAGGACACAAAAAGATGGACTTACTGCAAATGAGCATCATGCCTGGATTGGATTTAATATTTTGCGTCAAAATAGAGAAATAAGTACTGTATCTGCTCATGTAGCTTTTCAACACCATGAGTTTCTTGATGGAAGTGGTGAGCCTAGAGGAGTTGAGGGGAAAAATATTCACCCCTATGCACGAATTGTTTCAGTGGCGAACACCTACGACAATTTAGTATCACCACAAGATGGAAGTCAGCCTTTGTTACCCTATGAAGCGGGGGAGCGGATCATGGGGTTAGCCGGGGAGAAATTTGATCGAGATGTTGTATGGCAATTCTTACGAAGTGTTGCATTTTATCCAAATGGAAGCAATGTCCACCTATCTAATGGAAGTATCGCTACAATAGTAGGGCAGAATAAGGGACTACCTCAACGCCCGATTGTACGTATTTTTTCTAATAATACGACAAACCAATATATGCATTATGATGTGGAGGAAATTAATCTGGCAAAAGCACCGACTTTATTTATTAATCGCATGGTACAAGATTAATACCTGACGTAAATAGGGTATGATTTAGTAGAGCTTGTTGAACAAATTTTTTAAATGAAGCATATACAAACATAATGATACATTTTGAAAGGAGACACTCAAATGAATATATCTATATCCCAATTACCTGGTATCGGTCAAAAAATCACACTAACTACTGCTGAAGATAGCCAGCTCATTTTAATTGTTCACCATACAGGTAAGCGTGAATTATACTTTTTTGAGGACGCTGACAGCGAAGAAGCGGATTTTGGTATGGATCTTACAGGTGATGAAACAAGAGAACTTGGAGCGCAATTGCTAGGTGCAACTTATCAACCCGTTGATGCGGATAAGCTTAAGATGTTTAATAACCAAATCGTCATTGATTGGGTAGAAATTAAAGAATCATCTTCTATTGCTCATCAGACGATTGAAGAGTCTGAGGTTCGAAATCAAACAGGAGCTACGATTATTGGAATTGTAAAAGGAGATGACATTATTGCCATCCCAGAGGCATATACCACGTTGAAACCAGGTGACGTGCTAATGGGAATTGGTAAAAAAGATCAAATTGCTTCACTTACAGCATTATGTAAGGGAGAGGAATGATCCCATTGATTCCATTTGATATAGAAATGCCATCATTATTAGGTGCTGGACTTGTCTTGTTACTCATTTTTTGGCTAGGTTTTTTAAGTCTAAAAATAAAATTTCCGAATGTCATTTTATATATTTTGCTTGGTATTGTGCTAGCGGGGGCACTGCATCATAATGAGTTATTACATTTTGCTAGTGAAATTGGAATCGTATTGTTATTTTTCCTATTAGGACTAGAGTTCAATATCAAACGACTAGGAGGCATTGCTAAGAAAATATGGCCGGCTGGGTTTCTTGATGTTGGCCTAAGTTTAGGGGTGTCGATGGCCATAACCTATGCATTCGGTCTTGATCTCTTTACTTCCTTCTTAGTCGGTGGCGTTACATACGCAACAAGTTCTTCTATAACAGCTAAGCTGCTCGATGATACAAGCCGTATGGCAAACCGTGAAACTGAGTTTATTTTGGCTTTATTAATTTTTGAAGACTTAGTTGCTCCTATTGTAGTCGCGATTTTAATGGGAATGAGCACTGGTGGTGATTTTGCTGCCGTCGATCTTGCTATTTTAATTGGGAAAATTGTTGGATTAGCATTGGGTGCGATTATCCTTGGGAAAACATTATTTAAAAGGTTCGAGGTGTTGCTTGAGAAAATTGATGATGAGGACTTTAAAATTGCCTTACTTATCGGTATTGCTTTAGCTTACGGTGGTCTTGCTTTATACCTCGACCTTTCTGAAGTATTAGGAGCATTTCTTGCAGGGATCATGCTTGCGGAAATTGGTAAAATTGAGCGAGTTGAACAAACTGTCTTACCTGTTAAAGATTTAATGCTTCCTTTATTTTTCGTTTATTTTGGAACGACGATTGAGTTCGGAAATGGTATACCAATGTTAGGGCTGTTAATCACACTCATTGGATGGGGCTTGATTGCCAAACTTCTTGTTGGAATTATAGGTGGTAAGCTTTATGGGTTATCAAAGCGTGTATCCTTAAGGGCAGGTTTGTCGATCTGTTCGAGAGGTGAGTTTTCCGTTGTTATTGCTGCATTGGCAACTGGGACAATTAAGGTATTTAGCGGAATGTACATTCTTGTTGCTGCATTTATTGGAATGCTCTTATTTGAACGAGCACCGAATATAACGAATCTGATTTATGGAAAACCAAAGAAGAAAAAGAAGAACTTAAAAGTACCTGGATCCTAACTCTTCTCAGTCCTATGCCATGATGGTGTAGGGCTTTTTTGTTCAGTAATATGGCAGTTATCTTGAATAAGCTGGTGAGGAGTGGTTCCGTTGCTTTTGTGGAGATCGGCGGGCTGGGAAACGGGCTGCTTTCCCCGGACGAACGATCGAGCCTCCTCATCCGCTACGCTCCTTGCGGGGTCTCGCTCGCCCGTTATTCCGGAGGAGTCAGCCCGTTTCCCAGCCCACCTTAGCCGAATGGTGATGAACGGAACCGTAGCGATATGAGGAGGTAATGCTTACGGACATTCATTCCGCTAATTGCTGCAAATCACCTTAATAAAGAGCAATCTGTCACAAATAAGGTACCATATGTCCGTAACGACTCTCGAAATGCCTTAAAAGTTCAAAATAACGGAACCGATGTCCGTAAGGTTTAGAACTCACACACTAGGGTCCGTTAACCTCCATAAACGTAAAGGGGGTGAGGGAAACGGCAAACTCCCGCGGTAGAAAGGGCAGATGAGACCCCACAGAGAACGTAGTGAACGAGGAGGCTCAGCTGGTCTTCCGCAGGAGTATTGCCGTTTCACTGAACCCCTACCTCTCATAAAAGCAACGGACTGCTCTCAACTTATCTCGATTCCAAGTCTTCCAGATAAGGGGGCTTTAACGGAAGAAGGGGATCTTACTTAAAATATCTTCTTTCTAATTCTGCTAATTGATTCTGAGCTTTCTTGCTGAACTCATCATCTTTTGCAGCGAGTTTTTGTTTAAGTTTATCCAAAGCCTCTCTTAAGGAAGCTTGGTATTCTGGAATTTCTCCATCATATTGACTTAAGGACGACTTGGAAATGTTTGCTTTTTCATTATGAGCTAATGCCTTTCGTTCGTGGAAGAAAACATTCTCCGTTTGGCCAGGATTATGTAAGTCACCTTGTTGTGGATGTTTAAGGACTGCCAATACTTTTACTAGGTAGGCATGACCTCGATCTTCCATAATTTCTCCGATATATTTTCCAGTCTTATAATGTGCTTGAACTTTATCTCCAGGTTGTAATTCTGCCATTCTTATTCCTCCCACATTCGGATTTAGGCTCATCATAACATAACTTGTCACTCACTGTTCACTTTCACGTAGTGTCGTTCTGGATTGAATTTGGTATAATAGAATCGCTGATATTGGTGAAGGGCGTGATAGCTTATGATGGAATTTCTATATTTTCCACAAGATAAGACCGAATACATTCCAGCGCTAATTACATTACTCTTTTTCGCTTTAGGGGCTTTTGTGACAATGCGAATTATTTTAAAGGCTGCTAAGAAAGAAAAAGAAATCGTTGATGAAACATATGATAATCACAATATAGACGAATCAGATAATAAGCCTCATTCATAGTCTCTTCTTTTAGAAGGGGCTTTTTTATTTGATGAATAATGCCTCGTCCTCTCAGCTATTTTGTCTAACTTTTTTGGTTAAAGTTACACGATTTCGGCGACACTATCAAAAGAGTATGACGAAAGGAAGAGGGTATTGATGAGAACGTATCGTGTTTTAATCGTCGGATTCTTATTATTATGGGTATTAACAAGTTGTAATAGTCAAAATCGATCGATGTTTGAAATTGAAATGTATAATCCAGATGGAGATTCACTTGGTACTGCAAAACTAAGTGAACAGCCAGATGAAGTGAAGATTAAACTATCACTAACGGGGCTTGAACCTGGATTACATGGCATACATATCCATGAATTTCCACAATGTGAGGGACCCGATTTCATATCAGCAGGGAGCCATTTTAATCCTGATGGAAAAGAGCATGGAGCGATGAATCCAAAAGGACAGCATAAAGGTGATATGCCAAACATTGAAGCGGATCCTGATGGAATGGTCGAAACCGAAGTGAGTGTCAAAGGGGCAACATTAATGGATGGTAAGTATTCTTTATTAAGGGATGAAGGTACATCCATAGTTATTCATGAAGGAACAGATGATGGTTTATCACAACCAGCTGGAGATGCTGGACCTCGAGTCGCTTGTGGTATTATTCAGCTGGAAGAAGCGGCTGAGAAGAACCCACCTTCTGATCCAACTAAAGGTGGAAAAGAGAAGGAAAAAGAAGAGGGATAAAGATAAAAAGAGAGTTGAAAGATCCTATCTTATTCAGGTAGGATCTTTTCATTTTGAAGCTTCGTACAAAAAGTGCATTACAACCTTCTCATAATTCCTAATCCTGGCTCGTTAAAATCAAGGGACCATCCTTAGTTATTGCAATGGTATGTTCAAATTGAGCTGACCATTTTCCGTCAATTGTTCTTGCGGTCCAACCATTATCATCCTTTTGTGAATGCCATGTACCCATATTTACCATTGGTTCTATGGTCAGTACCATTCCTTCTTTAAGACGGACGCCAGTTCCAGGATGACCGAAATGAAAAATGTTTGGGTCTTCATGAATGGTAGGTCCTATGCCGTGTCCGGTAAAATCACGAACGACTGAAAAACCTTCGTCTTCAACATAAGACTGGATGGCGTGTCCTATATCCCCTGTACGTTTCCCAACGAGAGCTACGTCAATCGATCTTTTCAATGATTCATGGGTTACATTTAATAATCTTTCTACTTCTGGGTCAACTGTTCCCACCCTATAAGTCCATGCAGAATCTGCGAGTGCACCATTTAGGTTCACCACCATGTCGATTGTAACGATATCACCATTTTTTAGGGGTTCATCTCTCGGAAACCCATGGCAAATTTCGTCATTGATGCATGCACAAGTAGCGTAAGGATATCCATGAAATCCTTTTTGTTCAGGTGTAGCATCATGTTTCTTTAAGTATTCCTC
The DNA here is from genome assembly GCF_009858175.1 of Pontibacillus sp. HMF3514. Taxonomy (GTDB): domain Bacteria; phylum Bacillota; class Bacilli; order Bacillales; family BH030062; genus Pontibacillus. Next base: position 3,083,371 of record NZ_CP047393.1, on the reverse strand, counting down.
AACAAATGTATCGATTTCTATAGTTGTAATACCGGGTTTAATACGTTTTGCGATTTCTTTGTGGCATGAAGCTAAAAGTTTACCAGCTTCATGCATCAGTTCAATTTCTCGTTTGCTTTTACGAGTAATCATACGTCTCCTCCTATTAAAAAAAGTCCTCCACTATTGTATGAGGAGGACCAATGGATATTAACTTATCTAGCGGAAGTAGCACTTACAATACGGTTGATTCCTTCTTCTAATGTTTCAGGAGGACATGCGATGTTGATTCTCATGAAGCCCTCACCATCTTCACCGAATGAAGCTCCGTCGTTCAACCCTACTTTTGCTTTTTCTACAAACCATTGCTTTAAATCTGAATGGGTTAAACCCATTTCTCTGCAATCGAGCCATACTAGATAGGTGCCTTCAGGTTCGATCACTTTTATATGATTTGTTTCAGAATGAAGGCGTTCCATCAGAAGGTCTTTATTACTTTTTAGTACCTGAATGAGTTCATCCAACCATTCTTCCCCATGGTCGTAAGCAGCTTCCATAGCTGTAATGCCCATAGTGTTTAGCATATTCACACCTTGTAATCCGAATTGTTCATTAACGGCTTCACGCATTTTTTTATCGGGTGTAATGGCAAAAGAAGCTTGTAATCCAGCCAAGTTAAACGTTTTGGAAGGTGCCATACAAGTGATAGTATTTACTTCGATATCTTTAGATAATGAAGCAACAGGGATATGCTTATATCCAGGGTAGACAAGATCTGAATGAATCTCGTCTGATATGATTAATACATCATGCTTCATGCATAAATCAGCCATTTTTTGTAGTTCATCCTTTCCCCAAACGCGACCAACAGGATTATGGGGATTACACAGGATGAAAGCTTTTACTCCAGAAGCTAATTTCTCCTCTAGGTCGTTGAAATCAATTTCGTAACGTCCGTTTTCTAATCGAAGAGGATTCTTTACAAGTGTTCTATTGTGCTTATTCACCACTTGGTAAAATGGAGGATAAACAGGTGTTTGAATAAGAACTTGATCCTCTGGAGCGGTTAATGCTTCAATGATGGTGTGTAATGTTGGAACGACACCAGGGCTGTATGTAAGCCAGTTCTTTTCAATTTCCCAATCATGTTTTGACTGTAACCAATTTTGAATGGTTTCGTTTACCTTTTCATCTGTGAGCGTATATCCGAAAATGCCGTGCTCAGCTCGTTTGATAATAGCATTTTGTACAGCCTCAGGAACTTCAAAATCCATGTCAGCAACCCACATAGGAAGCACTTCTTCACTCTTGAATAAATTTTCTCTCCAATCCCATTTCACAGATCTTGTACTTAGACGGTTAGTTACCTTTTGGAATTTTGACATTTCAAAAACCTCCTACATGCTTTTCCTTACATCATACAAAAAGATGAGCTTAAACAGAAATAACACGAATTATAAAAATGAAAAAACTACCTTTTAAACGGTAGCTTTCTCCATAGGTGCACAAAATTCTTTGATCTTTTCAGTTAAAATAAGTGGTATTTCTTCAGGTAATAAGTGACCTATTTTTTCAAATGTTACAAGCGTTGCTGACGGCAAGTCCTTTATGAGCTTATGTCCAAGTGATACAGGTAGAACTTTATCTTCTTCTCCCCAAAGAACCAAGCAGTCTGCTTGTATGTTTTGTAAGTCTTCAGAAGGGAGGTCCCCTTCGCGGTCACGTATCATTTTTGTAAGGCAGAGAAAAATATCCTTTTTTAGAAAAGGGTTCATATAGCCTTTTATCATATCTTTATCGACAATATGAGGATCATATACACAATCCAACAAAGCGCCATATACGCCTTTTCGGTAAAAATATCGCTTCAACACATACCAAAATGCTGGTGTTTTACTAGCCATTCTCATAAAAGAATTAAATTTTTTAACATATGTTGATGGAGCAAATAAAATAAGCTTATCGATTCGATCTGGAAATAAGTGAGCGGTTAATAAAGCAACTTGCCCTCCCATCGAATGTCCACCAATTGAAGCGGTGGAGATATTATGTTGATCGAGGAGCTCTATAATAATACGTGCAAAGTTACGATAGGAAAAGTCGTAAGCACAAATCTTGTCGCTGTCACCGAAAGGCGGATAATCAAAAACGAAAATGTCAAAATGATCGATTAAATCCGGAATCATATACCGATAACAAAATTTCGAAGACAAAAATCCATGTACTAAAACAAGGGCAGGTTTATCGTTGGAGGAGGATGAGTAATAATTGTAGGAAATATTGATTCCCTCATGGTTTAGCCATTGTTCCTCTTTATGGATCGTTTCCACGTTCCTGTGCCTCCATTCCTCAAGTCTTTTATGTGATGACGTTTTCGTGCAAAGTTAACCATAGGGCATGTTTTATTGGTAAGTATCGTTAGTTTTTGCGTAATTAGAGGATTCATACAAAAGTAGGGGAACATTAAGCATAAAAAAAAGCAAAGCGTTGACGACGCTTTGCCTCACAGGGGGAATACGAGAAAGTCTTACATTAGTATGTATTGCCAAGCTATAAAAAAATTAAACCTCAAACTCTAATTTTTTTATAAATAATTTTATAGGAATCAGATTTTTTCCTTAAGAAAATTGAGTAAGCACTATAAATTAGGGCTTTATTGTCATTTTCTTCATTTTGCTTGCATGAGACAATTATGATAAAATAACTTATTGTGTGAAAAGAAACGAATATATAATTATTATTGGGAGTTGTTCAGCATGGCAAAGTTTGAAACAGGTCAAGTATTGGAAGGAAAAGTAACAGGTATCCAGCCTTATGGTGCCTTTGTTGCATTAGATGAAGAAGTACAAGGTTTAGTCCACATTTCAGAGGTTACACATGGCTTTGTTAAGGATATTAACGAGCACTTAAATATCGGTGACGAAGTAAAGGTTAAAATCTTAAACATCGATGAAGAGAAAGGAAAGTATTCTCTTTCTATTCGTGCTACAGAAGAAGCACCAAAGCAACAGCCAAAACAACAACAACAGCGTAAGCCTCAGCAAAACCAACAGGTTCAACATCAAGATGATGACCAGTCTGGTTTCAATACGCTAAAAGATAAATTAGACGAGTGGATTAACCAGTCTAAAGAGCGTGAAAACACGTACCGTAAATAATGAAAATGTCCGATCTGAAAAAGATCGGACATTTTTTTATTCAAGTTAAACATAGTTAGCTCTGGGGGTTTAAGCTTCAGGTTCGGGGTGATCAGACATTTCTTCGCTAGGTTTGAATAAAAGGCCAATGTTAATTAGACCACTAATACCAACAAGTGTATAGATTACGCGTGCGAATGCTCCGCTCTGTTCTCCGCCACCAAATAATGCTGCTACTAAATCAAACTGAAACAAGCCAATAAGTCCCCAGTTAACAGCTCCAACAATGACTAATAAAAGAGCAATGCGTTGAAGAGTACTCATGTACCTATTCCTCCTTAGTTTAAAATTGATTCGGTTATAGGTTGAGTTGTTTTGCTTATTTTATACACTTGGAAAATCCGATTTCATGATGAAAGTATTACCAATTGTTCTACCTCATTGCATATCTTTTGAAACAGAAAGGGATTTTGGACATAATAAGACGGTGTAGTTAGAAACCGAAAGGAGAATTAAGTTGGAACCATTTGTATATCACAATCCTACAAAATTAATTTTTGGTAAGGGACAACTAGAAAAATTGACTGAAGAAATACCTTCACACGTTCAAAATGTGTTATTGGTATATGGAGGCGGCAGTATTAAGAAGAGTGGCCTTTATGACCAAGTTGTCGATAAATTAAGTAGCATGAACCTGAATGTAGAAGAGCTTGCTGGCGTGGAGCCAAACCCTAGATTATCGACAGTTCATAAAGGAGTAGAACTATGCAAAGAGCATAACATTGACTTTTTATTAGCTGTAGGTGGAGGCTCTGTAATTGATGCTACAAAAACGATCGCCGCAGGTGCTAAATATGAAGGAGATGCATGGGACTTAGTAACACGTAAAGCAACACCTCAAGAAGCATTACCATTTGGAACTGTTCTAACATTAGCGGCAACTGGATCTGAGATGAACGCAGGATCAGTTATCACAAATTGGGAGACAAATGAAAAATATGGTTGGGGAGCAGCACCATTAACAAATCCTACATTCTCTATCCTTGACCCGGAAAACACAATGACTGTGCCTCGTGATCAAACGATTTACGGTATGGTGGATATGATGAGTCACTTATTCGAACAATATTTCCACCAACCTACGAATGCGCCAGTACAAGATCGCATGATTGAAGGAGTCTTAAAAACCGTTATTGAGACAGCTCCAAAATTATTGGAAGACCTTAAATCTTATGAGCACCGTGAGACGATCATGTATGCAGGTACAATCGCATTAAACGGTTCTCTGCAAATGGGTTACCGCGGAGACTGGGCTACTCACAATATTGAGCACGCAGTTTCTGCCGTATATGACATACCTCACGCAGGTGGTTTAGCGATTTTATTCCCAAGCTGGATGAAGCATAATGTAGATCATAATACTGAGCGCTTCAAACAGTTAGCAGTACGTGTGTTTGATGTAGAAGAAGAAGGTAAAAGTGACCGAGAAATTGCATTAGAAGGTATTGATAAACTTCGTGCTTTTTGGACAAGCCTTGGTGCACCAGAACGTTTAGCCGATTATGATGTTGATGATAGCCAATTGGACCTTATGATTGACCGTGCTATGAAACGTGGACCATTTGGCAACTTTAGAAAACTTGAACACGATGATGTTGAAGCGATCTTAAAAATGTCTTTATAAGAGTAGAACAAACAGGCTGGGGGTTCTCAGCCTGTTTTTTATTATTCAGCAATCTGGCAGTAATAAGGTGTGGAGTGGTTCCGTTGCCAAATAGAGAGAGGGTGAGCACATCTTTCCGCCGGGTAGCCCTCTGTACTGTCCCCCCTTATCTTGAATCCAAGTTTTCTGTAATAATGTTTCCTATCGTAAAAAATATTACAAAAATATAAAAATCCTTTCTGTATTCGTTTACATTTTGGCTTGGACTTGATTTGGGTTACCCGTTTCGATAAAGTGTTTACAGAAAGATTTTCTTTGGAGGGATTTACATATGACCCATATTCGATTTGATTATGATAAAGCATTATCCTTTTTCGGCGAACATGAGCTTAAAAATATTAAAGATACAGTAGCCCTATCTCACGAAGCGCTTCATCAGAAAACTGGGGCTGGGAACGATTTCTTAGGTTGGCTTGACCTACCTGAGCAGTACGATAAAGAAGAATTTGAACGCATTCAAAAAGCTGCAGAAAAAATCAAAAATGACTCTGATGTTTTACTAGTTGTCGGTATTGGTGGATCTTATCTAGGAGCTCGCGCAGCCCTAGAAATGTTAAACCATTCCTTTTATAATGAACTATCCCAAGACCAGAGAAAAACACCACAAGTATTTTTCGTAGGTAATAGTATTAGCGCTCCTTATATCAATGATCTTTTTGATGCATTAGAAGGTAAAGATGTATCTGTTAATGTTATTTCTAAAAGCGGAACGACAACAGAGCCTGCGATTGCATTCCGTGTATTCCGTGAATTCTTAGAAAACAAATACGGAAAAGAAGAAGCTCGTAAGCGTATTTATGCGACAACAGATAAGCAAAAAGGTGCTCTTAAAACACTTGCAACAGAAGAAGGTTATGAAAGCTTCGTCATCCCAGATGATGTTGGTGGGCGCTTCTCTGTATTGACAGCAGTAGGCCTTTTACCAATCGCAGCAAGTGGTATTGATATTGAAGCGATGATGCAAGGTGCACAAGACGCTCAACATGAACTAAGTGAATCAGACTTGGACAAGAACCCAGCGTATCAATATGCTGCTGTTCGTAACATATTCTATAACAAAGGAAAAACCATTGAGATGTTAATCAATTATGAGCCAGCTCTTCAGTATTTCTCTGAATGGTGGAAGCAGCTCTTTGGTGAAAGCGAAGGAAAAGATCAAAAAGGAATTTTCCCTGCTTCTGCCAACTTCTCTACAGACCTCCATTCTCTTGGACAATATGTTCAGGATGGACGTCGTGACTTATTTGAAACGGTCCTTCATGTTGAAGAGCCAAAGAGTGACGTTGAGATCAAAGAAGACGAGCAGAATCTTGATGGCTTAAATTATCTAGCTGGCAAGACAGTTGACTTTGTTAATGAAAAAGCTTACCAGGGTACAATGATCGCTCACACGGACGGACAAGTTCCAAACCTTGTTTTACATGTACCAAAGCTTGATGCCTATACTTTCGGTTATATGGTGTACTTCTTTGAGAAAGCTTGTGCGATCAGCGGATACCTGCTTGGAGTAAATCCATTTGATCAGCCAGGTGTTGAAGCTTATAAGAAAAATATGTTCGCATTACTTGGTAAACCCGGTTTCGAAGAACAAAAAGAAGAGCTTGAAAAACGCTTATAATTTCTTATAACAAAGCTCACGGTCCCTCTTTCATTAAGGGGGCCGTGAGCTTGTTTAATTTTTTGTTCTCTAGGAAATTGTAAAATAGATGGCTAGTGGATTATTCTTTAATAAGAGCGTGGCCACATCCAGCTCCAGCGCCCAGCAACTAGTATGCTTCCTTCACCTCCGTAAGATAAGTTCAACATCGAATCGCTTTGCTCTTCGTGTTTCCTTTACACGTTTGTTAAATGAAATTTTAACAATGAAGGAACTCGACGTAGTTAAAATTTCTAGGTGAAAGTACCACGGCAACTATGCTTCTGTCTGCGCCTATTGGCTTGCCAATCAGCAAGTTTTGTTTATCTTACTGTGGTTCAGTCCAGCATATACGTTGCTAACCGAGCGCTTGCGCTTTAGATCATGAAACGGATAAAAATAAAGGAACCAAATACATGTTTCAATCGTACATATATTAAGGCGAAAATGAAGAAATAAAGGATGGTATATATGAAATTATCAACTCTTTTAAAATGGATTTCAGGTGGGGCAGAAGCTGTGTTAGGGTTTCCAATAGTGGGGGCAACGATCATCATGGGATTTACTTATGTTCCATTACTTTTAATGCTTGGCTTACACATTTTCACCCTCTTTATAGCTTCTCGAGAAGGTACGAAGAAGACAGGAAGCATAATGGGGATTATTACATCATTGCTTGGATGGATCCCGTTTGTGGGCTTTATCCTTCACATTATAACAGCATTCATTTTGCTACTGGATGCAGGGAAAAGCAGTATGAAAAAAGTAGAAGAAGCATAAAAAGCTCTCGATTTCGAGAGCTTTTTTTATTTAGTAAAATTCATATTTCAGGACATGCTAAACCTAAAAGAGTGAGGAGGGATAGCATGATTCCGATCCCGTCAAAAGTTGAATCGCAAATCTTTTCTTTATATGATTTGGAACAGAAGTTAAAGCCACTTGGATATGTGATTGGTGGCAATTGGGATTACGACCATGGATCTTTTGATTATGAGATCGCTGATGACGTAGGTTATCAATTTCTACGAGTTCCATTTAAAGCGGTAAATGGACAATTAGATGCTCCGCAAGTAACAGTAGAGATGGGGGAACCATTTTTATTATCCCATAAATACCAACGTGGGCTAGATGACAATGTACACGAGAGTAACTTCAGAGCTTCTTTTGACCAATTCTCAGAACCTGAAGATCCAGACGCAGAGTTTCCAGAAGAATATGTAGAAGTTGGAAAAGAACTTGTTCAAGAGTTGGAACGAACATTACTTTCGTAAAGCTGTTAACAAAATTAAATGTGCGTCCTCTTTTAGTATGGTTTGAGCCGGAGGGTTGATTTGTAACTCTCCGTCTTGTTCCATTCCCAATAGCAATTCCTCTTGTTTCATAAATTCAAATGAACAATTTTGAAAGGTTTTCCCTACAAGTTTTTCTGGTACTGTAATTTGTTTGTATTGCTGATTTGATAATTGTTTTACTAATGTATCGAAGGGTTTAACATGAGCTTTTCGATATAGCTCATGAAAAAATAACGTGCTCATGAAGTCATTAGAACGTACAACAGTATTTGCACCGGCACGTTTGGCATTCGGGATTTGTTCTTTTGTTAATATTTCACAAATAATGAATGCATCCGGATTTAATCCTTTCGCTGCAACAGTTGCTAATATACTTGTTTGGTCAGCCTGTCTTTCTTTTTTAGAGGGGTCTGAAGTAATTATGACACACCTTGCATCTTTTATATGAGCTTTATTCAGTGTTTCATCCTCAGTGGCATCTCCTCTGACATAATGAAAGTCATGATCTTTATATTCTATCTCTTTTAAAGTACTATCGATTAAAACTACATGTTCGTTTTTAGCATAAGATTCAATCATCTTATTTAATTGCTTTGTGCGTTCATTCCATCCAATTATGATAACATGGTCTTTACCTTTATATTCTAATTTCCCTTTTGAAAGGTCTTGCTCGTATTTTACAGTAGAAGCTGAAACTGTTGCCATATAAAAAGTAACAACTCCACCACCAGCAAGGATAAGAAAAATTCCAATCACTTTCCCCCAAATGGTGAGTGGCACAAAGTCTCCATATCCAACTGTTGATCCTGTTATGACTGCCCACCAGACCCCATCAAATATGGTTGGAAAGACATCAGGTTCAATCCAATGCACAATGGCACCAAAAAAGATCATACAAAATGCTACGGTTGAAAGTAATCGTAAAACAATGGGAGTTCTGAAGTACCATTGTATTAATTGATTGAGACTCATGTTTTCTCCTCCGAAGTTTTATTACCAGTATGGACCAAACTCCCATCAAATATAAGGAAACCTAGACAAAGATCATATAGAAAATCCTACCCTGATAAGAGTAGGATTTTTATTATAGAATGTGTTTTATTTTTTATTTTCAGATCGCATTTCTGCTAACTCGTGGACATTTCCAAACGGATCTTTGAATGCAATACGTTCACCATCTGGGAACCACTGTGGCTCATCGTTCATCATAATAACTCCACGTTCTTTTAGTTTCTTCATTTTTTCTCGCAAATTTTGCTCTTCAAATGTAAGAATGGTAGCAGATTGTTTCCAAATATCAATTTCGGTGTCTTTTTCAGCTTTATGGAGTACTAAACGTGTATCACTGTCTTGTTGTAAAAAAACTGAAGTTGGATAATTCTTTTTACTTGCAACCTTGAGACCGAGCACTTCATCGTACCATTCAATCGCAAAGTCTAAATCACTTACGTAAATGTTAACATTACATACTCTCATTGTTGAACTCCTCCTGTAATTATTTGCTACTTTGATTAAGTATCTTGGTTGCTATGTATGGTATTTTTAGAATTCCCTAAATAGCCCTATCAAAACATCGTAGAGCATGTTAAGTATATTATTTCTGAACTTTATTGAATTGTATTGTAAGTATTGAGGTGTTAAATGGACTTAAGCCCCCTATTGTTGAAGACTTGGAATCGAGATAAGTTGAGAGCAGTCCGTTGCTTGTAAGAGAGTAAGGGGGTCAGTGAAACATCGATACTCCTGTGGAAGACCGTCCGAGCTTCCTCATCCGCTGCGTTCCTTGCGGGATCTCGGCCGCCCTTTCTACCACTGGAGTTCGACGTATCCTTCCCCCCTTTGCGTTTAAGGAGAATAACGGACCCTAGTTGTGTGAGCTCTATACCTTACGGACATCTGTTCCTTTATTTTGATCTTTTAAGGCATTTCGAGAGTCGTCACGGACATATAGTACCTTATTTGTGACAAAATGGGCTTTTTCAAGGTGATTTGAAGTAAATAACGGAATGAATGTCCGAGAGCCTCGTCTCAATATCGCTACGGTTCCGTTAATCACCATTCAGCTAAGGTGGGCTTGGGAACGGGTTGACTCCTCCGGAAAAACGGGCGAGCGAGACCCCGCAAGAAGCGTAGCGTATGAGGAGGCTCGATCGTTCGTCCGGGGAAAGCAACCCGTTCCCAAGCCCACCGCACTCCACAATAGCATCGGAACCGCCTCTCTCACTAAAACAGTTATTCCACATAAATGCCATTTACCTGAACAAATCCATTAGCATGAATCTATACATATCGTAATTTAAATGAAGGTCTTGAATTTTGTCCATCACTTGCTATAATTGGGATACATTAAAAGATGCGGACGTACTCATATAATCGCGAGGATATGGCTCGCAAGTTTCTACCGGATTACCGTAAATGATCCGACTATGGGTATTGCAAGATTTCATGATGGTCTCAATTGTAATTGGGACAAGTTTCTTAATTAATATTGTTTAAGATAACCTCCATGAATAGTGCGATACTCGTGCTATTTATGGAGGTTTTTTATTTTCTTTCACTTGAAACTCTCCATCATACCCTTTTTCTGAGTTCGGCCGCGTTATTATAGAGAGGAAGGGTTTATATGAAAGCTTTACAAGAAAAAATTCGAAAAGAAGGAAGAGCACTAAGTGATGATGTCCTAAAAGTTGATTCCTTTTTAAATCATCAAATTGATCCTGCTTTTATGCAAGAAATAGGTCAAGAGTTTGCTCGTCGCTTTAAGGGTGAGAACATAACGAAAATTATTACGCTTGAATCTTCAGGGATTACACCTGCAGTTATGACGGGTCTTGAATTAGGCGTACAAGTTGTATTTGCACGTAAAAGTAAATCACTTACATTACAAGATGGTTTAATTACATCATCGGTATATTCTTTTACAAAAGAAGAAAGAAAAGAAATCAGTATTTCATCTGACTTTATTGATGAAAATGATCGTGTATTAGTGATCGATGACTTCTTAGCAAATGGCCAGGCAGCTCTAGGTTTGATGCAAATGGTGGCTAAAGCTAATGCTCAACTAGTAGGGATCGGCATCGTCATTGAAAAAGCTTTTCAAAATGGTGGTAACAAACTTCGTGAAAATGATGTAAGGGTTGAATCGTTAGCACAGATTTCTTCAATGGAAAAAGGGAAGATTACGTTTGTTGAAGAGGAGGTCCTTGTATGAAAAACATGATGAAGATGGGATCGATCGGGTTTCAACATGTTTTAGCAATGTATGCAGGAGCTGTAGTTGTTCCATTAATCGTAGGAGGACAACTTGGATTATCTGATCAAGAGCTAACGTATTTAGTCTCGATTGATTTATTGATGTGTGGAATCGCCACGATTTTACAAGTTATGAGTAATCGTTTCTTTGGAATAGGTTTGCCTGTCGTTTTAGGGTGTACATTCACAGCTGTAGCTCCAATGATCTCCATCGGAAGTGACTTTGGGATATCAGCTGTATATGGCGCGATTATTGCAGCTGGTTTATTTGTTTTGATAGGAGCTCCGATTTTTGGTAGGCTCGTCAGATTCTTTCCGCCCGTTGTAACAGGATCTGTGGTAACGATTATCGGTATTACCCTGATTCCAGTAGCTATGGATAATATGGCAGGGGGAGCTGGTAGTGAGAATTATGGAGCGGCTTCCAATCTACTATTAGCTTTTGGTGTACTCATCCTTATTGTATTTTTACAAAAGGCTTTTAAAGGATTTATTCGTGCTGTATCCATTTTAATTGGTCTTGTGGTAGGTACAGTTGTGGCAGCATTTATGGGAAAAGTAGACTTTTCTCCTTTAACTAATTCTGATTGGTTTCATATGCCGCAACCATTCTATTTTGGAACACCGACCTTTGAAGTGGCTCCGGTTATTACCATGATTTTAGTGGCGATGGTGAGTATCGTAGAATCTACTGGCGTTTATTTTGCTTTAAGTGATATTTGTGATCGTGACCTTAGTCAAAAAGAACTTACAAACGGGTACAGAGCAGAAGGTCTAGCGATTTTCTTTGGTGGGTTTATGAATGCGTTCCCTTACACGACTTATTCTCAAAATGTAGGACTTGTGCAGTTATCTGGTGTTCGATCTCGTAATGTGATCTTTTTGGCGGGAGCTATGTTAATTACAATTGGCTTAGTACCGAAAATTGGTGCGATCACAACACTGATTCCAGCACCTGTTCTAGGTGGTGCTATGGTGCCAATGTTCGGTATGGTCGTAGCTTACGGAATTAAGATGCTTGGGAATGTTGATTTAAAAGAACAAGAGAATCTATTAATTATTGCTTGCTCAGTTGGAATGGGATTAGGTGTCACAGTAGCACCTGACTTATTTGCACAGCTACCAAAGCAGGTGCAAATCTTAACGGATAATGGAATTGTAGCGGGGAGTATTACAGCGATCTTACTGAATCTGTTTATGAACATTTTGCCTCAAAAGTTTCAAAAACAACATACAAGTTCTTCTCAATCAATAGCATCATAAAAAAGCAGCTTCTCCAGGAGAATGGAGAAGCTGCTTTTTCACGCTAAGAAAGTATAAACTAAGATAAATCTCATAAGCATTTTTTTATTAATAGTAATACGGAGATTTTGGCACTGTGTTTTGATTTATACCGAGAACATTCTCTAAATCGTTTGCATGTTCTTGCTCATCTACAATGATATTACGAATTCTTTCTGATGAGTCATAGAGTCCCATTGACTCTAATTGTTGGATGCGTTGTAGATAACGATTAATCGCATCATATTCCCCTTGCAAATCTTGCATTAACATTTCTCTATTGTTCATAGAAGTCATAACAGGAGCAGCTTCAACGGTTGGTACTCCACCTAGATATTGAATTAGGTCATTTAAAATTTCTGCATGCGAAAATTCATCGTGCGCGTGCTCTTTTAATTCATCAATCATGACATAATACTCAGATCCATTTAGCATGGCAGCGTGTTGTAAGTATTGAGTGGCTGCTGTATATTCCCATGCTAAGTCTTCATTTAAGCCTTGTTGTTGGGGGCGAAACATCATTTCACCTCTTCTATTTGATTTCCCTACATCGTATTCATACCGTGACATTCGTGTATCATTCACACGCCCAAGATTGGTGAAGACTCATAAGAATTGATAAGATAAAAGAAATAGACATAGTGGGGGTTACATAATGGAACAAAAACAACAGGACTTTTTAGTTGATTTACTCAAAACACCATCTCCTTCAAGTATGGAAATGAAGATTCAAAAGAAATGGATACAATATGTTAAACCTTATGCAGATGAAATACGTACTGACAATGCAGGAAATGCGATTGGTGTCTTGAATCCTGATGCTGATTTTAAAATTTTGTTGGCTGGTCATTGTGACGAAATTGCGCTAGTTGTTACACGTGTAGATGATCATGGCTTTATTTGTGCGGACAAAATGGGAGGCGTAAATCCTAAAGCAGCTGTAGGAATGAAGGTTACGATTTTAGGTCAGGGGGGCACGCTGACAGGTGTGATTGGGGTAAACGCACAACATCATGGAGGATTGAAAGGTGACTTTGGCTTAGATGATTTGTTCATTGATTGCGGTGCTCAGTCTCGTGAGGAAGTTGAGAAGTATGTACAAGTAGGGGACCTGGCTGTGTACAAGCTTGAGCCAGAGTTTTTAATGGATCGTTATATATCTGGCCGTGGTCTTGATAATCGTACAGGAGCCTTTATTGTAGCTGAAGTACTACGCAAACTTTCTGAAAAAGATCTTAATGTTGGCGTATATGCAGCAAGCACTGTAAATGAAGAGACCAACATGGGTGGTGCATATTTTGCGGCAGCTGGTCTGGAACCAACGATGGCAATAGCATGTGATGTTACGTTCGCAACGGATTATCCACATGTGAATAAACAAAAACACGGTGATGTCCGACTGGAAAAAGGTCCTGTACTAGCAAAAGGTGCTCCTATTAACATTAAAATCAACCGAATGCTTGAAAAAACTGCACAATCTCTGGACATGGACGTACAATATGAATTGACGCCGCGGATGACAGGGACAGACGCAGACAAAATGCGCTTAACTGGACGCGGCGTTCCTATTGGATTAGTTTCTTTACCTTTAAGGTATATGCACTCTCCAGTTGAGACCGTGAGCATTCAAGATATGGATGAAGAGATTGAACTGTTAGTTGAGATGATTGCAAGTATGACAGGTAATGAGAGTTTAAATCCATTAGAAGATTAAATGCTATATGAAAATGATGATAGGTTCATACGATTCCTATATAGTATGAATTAAGCTAATTTAGTTGCTGAAATAGACAGGATCCTATAAACTAAAAAGTGTAAATTCAATACGATTCCATCTTCGGGGCAGGGTGAAATTCCCGACCGACGGTGATGAACCCACTTGGTGTTCTTAGTCCGTGACCCGGGAGGCGCTACGAGAGTTTTAACTCCATGCCGATCGGTGGACCTGGTGAAACTCCGGGACCGACAGTTACAGTCTGGATGGGAGAAGATGTAGAGCGATTTTAAAAGGTGTATATTGCACCTTTAGTTCTCTATGGTCTTTTTTACCCTGAAGTGTTCTTGAACTTCGGGGTTTTTTGATGGGATCAACAACTAGAGAGATCGCTCACCTTCATCGAGATGTGAATCGGAAAAGAAGATGAAGGAGGAGATCGATGATGAAACCAAGAACAGGTCCGTCATCACAGCTTTTAAAGCTGATTGTTATCGCATTATTTGGGAGTATTTCAACGGTTCTTATGCTACTAAACTTTCCGTTGCCAATGCTACCAGGATTTTTGAAGGTTGATTTTAGTGAGGTTCCTGCATTACTGGCAGCCTTACTGTTTTCACCGTTAGCGGGTATTGCTGTAGAACTATTGAAGAATATCCTTCATTTAGTTTTAGCTGGTGGTGAGCCAGTCGGAGCTGCAGCGAATTTTGTAGCAGGAGTTTTATTTATTCTTCCTGTATCACTGCTTTATCACAAGTTTAAGTCCGTAAAGAGCATTGTATCTGGGCTAGCAACAGGAACCATTATTATGGCTATTGCTTTAAGTATATTAAACTATTTTGTTTTTCTCCCACTCTATTCGATGTTTATGGGAATAGATTTTGGATCAGAAACTCTCAAGATAGTAGTAGCGGGGATATTACCATTTAACGTGATTAAAGGAATCTTTATCAGTGCGTTATTTGTACCGGTATTCCTAAAATTAAAACCGTGGTTTGACCACAAACGATTATCTACAACATAAGATCATATAAAGAAACCTCCAGCACAATAACGCTGGAGGTTTTGTTATTTCAATAGTGTTTCAGTTGGGTTCATCTGATAGATGGTAAATGCTAAATATATGGCAAATAAGGTCCATAGAAAGTATGGAATCATCATTATACTGCTAA
The DNA here is from genome assembly GCF_009858175.1 of Pontibacillus sp. HMF3514. GTDB lineage: Bacteria > Bacillota > Bacilli > Bacillales > BH030062 > Pontibacillus. Next base: position 3,068,185 of record NZ_CP047393.1, on the reverse strand, counting down.
CTCGACTATATTTCCGATACATAATTACCAAAACGCCTGCAGTTATAGCTACGATTGCTGTATCAATTGTGGCTAGAAGTAAATCCTTTAAGGTGAATTGAAAAAAGCTAAACAATTGATTTGTGACATAATTAATAGCAAATACAATATAAAAAGCTTGAGACATCCCTTCAAATCCGTGCTTGTACCATGAAAGAGTAAAAGCACCAGCAATGAAAGCATAAAGGATTCCCCACACAATGCCGATTACAGCGCCTGGCGGTGTCCATGAAGGTTTTTGTAACGAATTATACCAACTTGGATCGATCGGAAACAAGAATCCAGATAAACTAAATAATCCATACAATACTATAAAGAGAATAATCCCTTTTAACCATCTACTCATATATCGACTCCTCTGAGCCTATTCTTTCTCTTCCTCCACTAAATAACGAGCGGTAGGCATAGCTTGTAAACGTTCATAAGGAATAGGCTTACCTGATTTTTCAGAATACCCATATGTTCCTTTTTCTATACGTCCCAATGCAGCTTCAATTTCTTGAATTTGCTCTTTGGCATGCTCATTTAATGTGTAATCTTTTTCACGTTCGAATTTTTCTGTTCCTAGATCACCTGGGTGGTTATCGACACTGGAAAGTTCTCCAACAGAATTGTTCGGATATCCCTCCGTATTGCGATAACCATCATGATTATTTAACTCTTTATACGCTTCATCTTTCATCTCTTCTAATTGATTCTTAAGTTCATTAATTTGGGCATCTGTTAACATATATATACTCCTTTCGTTTATGGAGTATTCTATCCTTTTGGAACCACGCCTACTGTGCATCGAGATAGGCAGATGAGTTCTTTTTCCTCATCCTCAATGCGTATTTCCCAGACCATCGTGCTTTTGCCAATGTGAACAGGTGTTGCAATCCCATAAACTGTACCACTTTGCTTGCTTTTAAGATGATTTGCATTAATTTCAAGCCCAAACACCTTATATTGTTCCATATCTACATTTAAAATAGATCCGATACTAGCAGCAGTCTCAGCCAAAGCAACACTAGCTCCACCATGCAAGTAACCCAATGGTTGGTGAGTCCTCTCATCAACAGGCATTGATAGTACAACGCGGTCCTTATCTAAGGATACTTCCTCCATACCAAGTGCTTTTAGCAATGTATTGTCATAATTCATGTTCATTTTTTAACTTCCTCTCTTTTGTATTTCCTCTATATCAATTTCGTGAAACATCTCTTGTTCTCTTACATTCTATTATAGTAATGAAATTCCTTCTTAGGAGAGTCTATTAGTCAGATGTAAAAGGATTTTGATCTCGAGAAGGAAATGGTAGTAAATGTATAGAAAAGTTTTTGTAAAAGAGGTCATGTTTCTGGTTTTTGAACAGTATTTTAGTAGGACAGGAGGGAGGAATAGTACAGAATTTTTTTGTGAGTAAATTTCGGAATATTTTGATAAAAAAAAGGAGGGAGTGTACATGGGTGATTCAAATTTAGATACAAACACCCAAACAGATATAAGAATGGCGTCACCTAAAAACATGTTGAAGTTTTTTGTGTTTAGTTTAATAGGTATTTTTATGTTTTTTATTCCTATAACACTACGAGGCAGTACTACTATTCCCCTAGACCATATCGTAACTGCAATCCAGAATACATTACCTGAAGTTGTTCCATATTATGCACTTTTTGTGATTCTTTTAGGGGCTCTCTACCCATTCATTACGAAAGCCTGGAATAAGAGTAATGTTGAGGTAGTCCTTTCGATATTTAAGATTTTAGGTTTCTTTGTAGCCACACTCATTTTATTTAATGTTGGACCAGCTTGGTTAATGGCGTCCAATATGGGACCATTTTTATTTGAAAAGCTCGTTATTCCTGTAGGGATATTAGTACCAATTGGAGCGGTATTCTTAGCTTTAATTGTAGGTTACGGTTTATTAGAGTTTATTGGAGTCATTTTGCAGCCAGTTATGCGACCTATTTGGAAGACACCAGGAAGATCAGCAATTGATGCCGTTGCCTCATTTGTGGGTAGTTATTCAATTGGATTGTTAATAACAAATCGTGTCTATAAAGAAGGAAAGTACACGTTAAAAGAAGCAACGATTATTGCCACAGGATTTTCAACCGTTTCGGCAACTTTTATGATTGTTGTGGCTAAAACGCTAGGACTAATGGAGATTTGGAATACGTACTTCTGGGTCACATTAGGCGTAACATTTTTAGTTACAGCTATAACGGTCCGTATATGGCCGATTCGCTCTTTAAGTGAGGAGTACTATACTGAAGAAGGGAAACCAGAAGAAAAGCCTACAATAAATCGATTTAAAGCTGCATGGAATGAAGCTATGATAGCAGCAGACCATTCTCCAAGTTTAGCTAAGAATGTAAAAGATAATTTTCGAGATGGATTTATCATGACAATGGCAATTTTACCTTCTATTATGTCTGTCGGTTTATTAGGGCTTGTTCTTGCTGAATTCACACCTATTTTCGATATACTAGGTTTGATCTTTTACCCTATTACAGCCTTATTTCAAGTACCGGATGCAATGTTGGTAGCAAAAGCATCAGCCCTTGAAATTGCAGAAATGTTTCTACCAGCTCTTCTTGTTACTGAAGCGGCTATGGTATCGAAGTTTATTGTCGGAGTCCTATCGGTTTCAGCAATTTTATTTTTCTCTGCGTTAATTCCTTGTATTCTATCAACAGATATACCGATTTCAATACCGAAATTGCTAGTGATATGGATTGAACGAACAATATTAACACTAGTGATTGTAATTCCAATAGCCTATTTGTTGCTTTAAGAAAAAAAGGTCAGCTCAATAAGGTGAGCTGACCCTTTTCATGTTGATTTTAATTCGTGATTCCAATAGACTAAAACTTGAATTACTATCAACAACACGGAGGAATGTATCGTGAAAAAAGCTTTATGGACGATCTTATCCATTGTCATTATTGTTATGGTGAGCTTTTATCTTCAAACGAAAATTGTTCACCATGAAAAAATTAAAGATGGCGAGGTAACAGAAAAATATAAAAAAGAGATTAATCATAAAACGAATTATTACATTTTTGCCGAAGGTAGAGCATTGAAAATTGAGGACCATAATACATGGAATCTTATTCATGAGGGAGATCACTACGATATTGAATATGAATATTCAGATGCTCATCCACCTGTGGTCACATTTATCGGTAGCTTTGATGAAAAAGGTGGATCTGGACATTAATTCGATGTTGAGGAGCTGTTATGAAGGAAGAAAATGAATGCTCTAAGGTTTGTCCTCATATGTATAAGTAGTTATACATAGAGGAGGACTATATGGATTATACATATATTGGCTTTATTTTTATTACGTCTTTATGTACAAGCCTTGGAGCACTGCCTGTTTTACTAATCAAGGATTTATCTCATAGAGGAAAAGATATTCTGTTAGCATTTACTGCTGGTATCATGGTAGCAGCTTCAACTTATGGGCTAATCCCATCTGCCTTAAAACTCTCCAATTTGCCAGTATTGGTTATAGGCATATTAATTGGGACGTTCACCCTCATGCTTCTTGAGGTCTTTGTTCCCCACCAAGATCTTGAACATACAAATCAAGATCACAAACAGGCTAGTATATTTCTTTTTATCATTGCGATGTCATTGCATAACCTTCCTGAAGGGCTTTCAGTAGGAATGAGTTTCGCTAGCGAGTATAAAGACTTAGGACCTATCGTATCATTTGCTATAGGATTACAAAATGTTCCTGAAGGCTTTTTGGTTGCCTTATTTTTAATTCTTCAACAGGTAAATCGATGGAAGACTCTCTTTTATGCAACACTCACAGGAGTTGTAGAGTTTATATCAGGAATCATTGGTGTGTATTTTGGTGATGCCTTCAGTGGAGTCGTTCCGTATGGCCTTGCTTTTTCGGCTGGAGCAATGTTGTTTATTGTGTATAAAGAGTTGATACCTGAAAGTCATGGTGATGGCAATGAAAGAGTATCGACATTTTCTTTTATTATTGGATTCATTACGATGATGGTTTTGACACATATTTTGAGGTAGCTGCAACCCACTTAGTTAGGGTTGCCCTTTTTATTTTTTAGGGGCTAATGGGAAAAAACTAGCTTATACTAGTATTATTACCTTAGTTTTCATTGTTAAGGAGACACTCCGAACAAATTCATTGCATTTAAGTGGATGAATCCTATACCTTTAACGTGAATATGGAAAGATTCACGAAGGGAGAATGCATTTTGACATTTCGTGCATTACAAGCAATTAAAGAAGAAGATCAAGTGAAAACGAAACTGATAGAACGTAACTTAGAGGATTTACCTCAAGGAGATGTAACGATAAAGGTAGCTTATTCAAGTGTGAATTATAAGGATGGATTAGCTACTATACCAAAATCAAAAGTTGTACAAGACTATCCAATTGTTCCTGGTATTGATTTATCAGGAACAGTGGTTGATTCCAATGACGGTCGTTTTCAAGAAGGCGATGAAGTAATTGTAACAAGTTATGAACTAGGTGTTGCACATGATGGTGGTTTTAGTGAATATGCTCGAGTAAAAGCTGACTGGATTGTTCCTCTTCCAGATGGGCTGACATTAAAAGAGGCTATGGTTTTTGGAACAGCAGGATTTACTGCTGCTCTATCTGTTCATCGTTTGGAGCAAAACGGATTAGCACCTGAAGATGGTCCTGTGCTTGTTCAAGGGGCAACAGGTGGTGTAGGTAGTATGGCTGTGGCCATGCTTGCTAAGCGAGGATATCAGGTTGTTGCAGCTACAGGAAAAGATTCTGAGAGTGAATATTTACAGTCAATTGGAGCGCAAGAAGTTCTTAGTCGTGAGGATGTAACTCCAGAAAAAATGAGACCTCTTCAATCTCAAAGATGGTCTGCAGCTGTAGATCCTGTAGGTGGCAAGCCTCTAGCATCTGTTTTAGGGTCACTAAAATATGGCGGATCTGTTGCTGTTAGTGGCTTAACAGCTGGTGTTGAAGTGCCAACTACGGTTATGCCTTTTATTTTACGAGGAGTCGATTTATTGGGGATTGATTCGGTATATTGTCCAATGAATACTCGTCGCGAAGTGTGGGATCGTATAGCTAATGATTTAAAACCTGAAGTATTAAATTCCATCGAACAAGAAGTATCGTTAGAAGAACTTCCTCAAACCTTGCAGGATATTTTACAAAGTAAGGTTCGCGGACGCACCATTGTGGACCTTTCAAAATAATTCATGAACCCTTATTGACTTCCAGAATATTCTGGTATATGATATTTCATAATATTTAAAGACGAAAGCAATGAAAAGGACATGAATGACTCTAAACGGTTTCCAGAGAGGGGAGAATTGCTGAGAACTTCCCAACGCAGGAGAGTCATTTACCACCTTTGAGCTATACTGGGGAATTGAAAAACCAGTATCGTATGGCTACGTTACGGCTTCAATGAGTCATCCAAGTACGGATGAAAAATTGGGTGGAACCACGGGTATAACACGCACTCGTCCCTTAGTTAGGGATGATTGCGTGTTTTTTAATGGATATATGTAAGCTTTGATAAGGACAACAGTTTCTTTTTACGGTTTCCAGAGATGGAAGGGTGCTGAGAGCTTCCTAACGCAGAAAAGAGACTTACCACCTTTGAGCTGTACAGGGGAAAACCAGTATCCTGTACCGGATTAAGCCACGTTACAGGCTACATGAGTCATCATATTTTGATGAAAAATTGGGTGGAACCACGGGTTAGCACGTACTCGTCCCTTTCTTGGGGATGAATACGTGCTTTTTTATTATCAAAATAGGAGTGGTGAACATGAATGACATTAAAATTGTGTTTCCGGATGGAAATCAGAAAGCGTATCAAAAAGGGATTACACTAGAGAAGATAGCACAATCAATCAGTCCAAGTTTAAGAAAAAAATCGGTTGCTGGAAAAGTGAATGGGGAGCTCTATGATTTTAGAAGACCAATTGAAAACGATGCAGCGGTAGAGTTGCTACAAGCTGATTCTGATGAGGGTAAAGAACTTCTTCGTCATACATCAGCACATGTGATGGCGCAAGCAGTTAAACGATTATATGGAGGTGTGCAGCTAGGGGTTGGGCCTGTTATAGAGAATGGCTTTTACTATGATATGGATCTGGCAGAAAGTATCTCAGAGGAAGACCTCCCGAAAATTGAAAAAGAAATGAACAAGATCATTCAAGAAAATCTGATTGTGGAACGTAAAGAAGTGTCCCGTGAGGAAGCGCAATCACTATTAGAAGGTGATGCACTAAAGATAGAGATTTTAAAAGACTTACCTGAAGGTGCTCCTATAACAGTTTATCAACAAGGAGAATTTCTAGATCTATGCCGAGGTCCGCATCTTCCTTCTACTGGCTTAATTAAATCCTTTAAATTAATGAGTGTAGCGGGTGCTTATTGGAAGGGCGACAGCAAAAATAAAATGCTCCAGCGCATTTACGGGGTAGCATTTCCTTCACAAACTGAGCTAAACGATTATTTAAAGTTTCTCGATGAAGCGGCTAAAAGAAACCATCGAAAGCTAGGTAAAGAATTAGAGCTATTTATGTTTTCGGAGGAAGCTCCAGGGATGCCATTTTATAAGCCAAATGGTCAGGTTTTACGAAATGAACTTGAGTTTTTTATTCGTGATCTTCATAAGTATTACGATTATCAGGAAGTACGTACTCCTCAACTAATGAATCAACGTCTATGGGAACAATCTGGACACTGGGATCATTATAAAGAAAACATGTACTTTTCAGATGTGGACCATGCAAGCTTTGCGTTAAAGCCGATGAATTGCCCTGGGCACATGCTCATGTACAATGATCAGCTTCATTCCTACAGAGATCTTCCTCTTCGCATGGCTGAGTTCGGACAGGTGCATCGTCATGAATATAGTGGAGCTTTAAACGGTTTACTTCGTGTACGTTCATTTTGCCAGGATGATGCTCATATATTTGCTACACCTCAGCAAATTGAAGGGGAAATCAAGACAGCTGTTGAGTTGATTGATCATGTCTATAAGGTGATGGGGTTTGAATACGAGCTTGAGCTATCAACTCGTCCAGAGAAAGCAATGGGTAGCGACGAATTATGGGATCAAGCAGAAGGAGCTTTAAAAAATGTACTTCAGGCTTTAGAGTTTGATTATCGTATCAATGAAGGAGATGGTGCATTCTATGGACCAAAAATTGATTTCCATATTAAAGATGCATTAAATCGCAGTCACCAATGTGGAACAATTCAGTTAGACTTCCAAATGCCAGAGAAATTTGACCTCAACTACATTGATGAAAATAATGAAAAAGTTCGTCCAGTTGTTATTCACAGGGCTGTATTTGGTTCTATCGATCGTTTCTTAGGGATTCTTATTGAACACTTCGGCGGTGCATTTCCAACATGGTTAGCGCCTGTGCAAGCTAAGATTATTCCCGTATCAAATCAGGTTCATTCATCTTACGCGCTAGAGATTGTGGATCAATTGAAGAAAGAGGATGTGCGAGTGGATGTAGATTTACGCGAAGAAAAAATGGGTTACAAAATTAGAGAGGCGCAAATGAAAAAGATACCTTATATTTTGGTCGTTGGTGATCAAGAAAGGGAGCAAGGTGCAGTTAATGTCAGGGAGTATGGAAAAGAAAGCTCTCAGCAAATAGGGCTTGAGGAATTTGTGCAGAGGGTTCGTGAGGAGATTGAGTTGAAAAAATAAGAACCGATCATATATTAACGGGACCGCTCATATCGGAGGTGTGTCGCTCAAAACGATGCAAGACCGCTCAAATATCCCGATCATCACTCAAATCTCGGCAGCAGCACTCATTAAATTTGTGGATCACTCATACCTCTGCAGAACAGCTCAAATCACAATAAAAACAAAAAAGAACTCGCTCCGGCGAGTTCTTTCCAAATATTTAAATCTCATAAAACCTCTTCGTATTTTCTAACAAGACTCCATAAACATCATTCACACTCATTTTCTCTAATTCAGCGATTTTCGCAATAGATTCGTGAATCATCCATGGGTGTGTAAGGGATCCCTTAAACCTCTCTTCAAATGGCCAAGGTCCATCTGTTTCAACCATTAACTGGTTCACTGGATATTGTTCAATCATTCGGTGAATTTCTTTTTCATATAAACAATCAGGTGTAACTGAAATCGAATAACCGTTTTTTATCATACGATCCACAGTCTGATCAGATCCTTTAAACCAGTGAAAATGAGCTTTCTTCACGTTATGTTTCTCCAGTAGATCACACACAGAATCAGCATCCTCATAAATGGCATGGAGTACAATCGGTTTATCTAGAAGGACGGCTTTTTTCACAAAAGTTTCTAAAAGCTCTAAGTAAGGTTTCAGCTCTATCCCACCATGTTCTTTCCTCATATAATATGGCAATCCTACTTCGCCAACTGCAACAATTTGATCTTTATGCACCTCTAACATCTTCAACAATTCATCTGCTTCATCATCTGATGGGAGTGGTTGTTCAGGATGCCATCCAATAGCAGGTTTTACACGTTGATCCAAATGAGCAAGTTCCAAGTTTCTTCTGGCGGACTCAATATGATTCGAAACAGCGATAAGAGCTTCAACGTTTTCATAATCTAAATCTTGTAATATCTTTTCTTGATCTTCTAATCCATACATATCTAAATGAATATGAGCATCTATAATTCGGTGTTTCATGTTATCATCCTTAATTCATTGTAGATCGCTTTTTTCCATTCTAAAAACTCCCCCGTTAGAAGTAACGATTCATCCCTGGGCCTATCAAAAGGGATCTTAAACTCTTTTTTTACTCGCGCTGGTCGGTCTGATAACACAATGACTCGATCAGATAAAAACAATGCTTCTTCAATATTATGCGTTACAAACAAAACTGAACGTTTATATTCATTCCATAAGGAAAGGAGCCATTTTTGCATTTCTAGTCGGGTAAATTCATCGAGAGCAGAAAAAGGTTCATCCAGACATATTAAAGATTGTGGACTTAATAAGCTTCTGATA